>CAMAVD010000248.1 GCA_945861575.1 Akkermansia muciniphila | reverse complement strand
GGAGCGAATTCTGGCCGAGATGTCCAGGAACACGGTTCGATTGGGAGACGCCAGATTGGTGATCACGATAATTCGCCCTGCCTGTTCCACCACAAACAAACGATTGGTTTCACCGGGAGGGCTGGTGATGGCGACGGGATCCGAGACGCTTAGATCTCCGAAGGCGTTCACCAATCGATAGTCCTTTGTAGGAGGGGCCAGAGGCATCCTGAGGGTTGCGGGCGGCCCACGGTCAGGCACGAGGGCGCTGAGGCTCGCGCCGAAGACGACATCGGAGCTGGTAGGGATTGCTTGATGAGCCTCGACCGCTAGAACATTTGTACCCCGGAAAAGATTCGTTTCAACGATCGGTCCCGACAGACGGAAAACATCGAAGCCAGTCGCTTCATGCGAGGTCGCTCTGGTCACATATTCAATGCGTGAAGGAGCAGCCGGCATGAAGAGGCGCTTGATCTCGTATCCGTTGAGATAGAACACCGCGCCATCATCTAGAATATTTGTGAAGACCAGGCTGACCCCTTGGGGCGAGTGGTTGAACTGGAATGACGTCCTGAAGTAGTAGGAACTCCTGCCCAAGGTGAGTCGCGTTTGAAGACGGGAGGTGACAAAGGGATTGTTGGTTTCGACACCAAGCAGGCCCGCCCCCTGGGGAAGGAGGGAATCGTCGAAGCGAGGCAGCGTCCATGGAACGCCATCGTAGGAGGTCGTTTGGTTGTAGCGCCACACCTGTGTGAGCGGGAGAAGGGGAACGACGGTTTCCTGTGCGGGCAGTCGGCACGTGATCCCCGCCCCAGAGAGCAGGATAAGAAAAGCACGAAACACACTTCCGAAACTTACAGGCAAGCAACGACGACGCACAGATGAACCATTGCCCTATCTACGAAAGGAGTCAACCGAACCCCAAGGATGGATACCCCCTCCAGATCAAAATAGATAAATGATCGGCAGGGCCCATTTACAGCTTGGTATTTTGCATCCGCTGTGCCAAATTTCTACTCAAGCATTTGCTCCAAGGGTCGTTCTACACGAGGGCTGGGGGCGGCTCGGTCCTACGCCTCGTGGCCCCTGACGGCACTTTTGCTCAACATTGACCTAAGACAATTCGAAGGATTGGTCGTCGTTCTTCCTGCGAAGTGGGGCGTCGGTTCCATTCCAATAGATACACCGGTATCTGCCCACTCTTTGCCGTAACATTCCATCTCCTATGAACCAAACTTACCGCCTCCCCGCCCTCCTCGCTGCTCTGGCCTGGTTAACCTCCGACCAACCGACTCAGGCACAGGTACCTCAACTGATCAACTACCAGGGCCGGGTCTTGGTGGCGGGCACTAACTTCAACAGCCCTCCGGTGGGACTGTTCAAGTTCGCGCTCGTTCAGGGGGCTGGTCCAGGTCTGGTGTGGAAGAACGACGGCTCCGCCGGAAACACGGAACCGGCCGCTGCTGTCTCACTCAAGGTGGCCAATGGGCTCTACTCCGTCCTCCTGGGAGACACAACCCTCCCAAACATGGTGGTGCTTCCGAGCACTGCGTTTAGCACGTCGGATGTCCGGCTTCGCGTTTGGTTCAATGGTGGCAGCGGCTTCCAGCAGCTCTCGCCTGATCAGCGAATTGCTTCGGTCGGTTACGCCATGATCGCCGGCACTGTGCCGGACGGTGTGATCACCGGTGCCAAACTCGCGGACGGCGCCGTGACCAGCTCGAAGCTCGCCCCCGGAGCCGTGACGAGCACGATTCTCGGTGACAATATCACCCTCGGGTCGGCCAACACCAGCGGACTGCTCACGGTGTTTCGAACCTCCGGAGGCACGAAGGCCATCACCCTAGACGGCGCGAACAACCGGATCAGCACGTTCGGCGATGATGGTTTGGAACAAACCAGGCTTTGGGGACCGACCTTCGGTGAGCTGCTCCTGAACAACAGCCTTCCTAACAACGCCAACGCTGTGCGTCTCACCGCTCAGGGGGCAGGCGGGGGGCAGTTGGAGCTAAACAATACTAACGGCGCAAACCGCGCTTTGCTGGAAGGGGAGAACGCGGGAGGGCGACTGACCCTGCTGCAGGCGGACGGAAACACGGGAGCGGTTCTTTATGGTAATGAGGGATCCGGATAAGGCGCGCTCAGCCTCAGAAATACCGCTGGAAACGCCCGATTCAGAGCCTTCGGCGGACCGACGGCCGGAGCCATGTCGATCTACGATGCCGACGGAACCGAGACCATCGCCGCGAATGCGGCGGGTAATGGCAACATGACCCTCCGCCAGGGGGATGGCAGCACCGGCATTTCCCTCACGGCGAACAATGGAACCGGCGGTGCCGGTGTGAACGTTTTCCGGGATAATGGCACGTTGGCTGGCCAGCTGACCGTAGCCAATACCAGCCAGGACGATGGGTTTCTTGGAGTCGCGAACCGTTCCGGGCAGAATCGTTTCTACGCCCGCGGCTCCAACGGCAGCGACTCCCAGGGTGGCTACGCGGGGTTCATAAATGCCGCAGGCGTACAGACCATTACCCTGGACGCAAGCCAGGGCGGCAGCGGTCACATCACTACCCAAGTGCTCACCATCACCGGAGGAAGCGATCTCTCGGAGAACTTTGATATCCGCTCCGAGACAGAGGCTCCCCAACCAGGCATGATTGTCAGCATCGACCCCAAGAATCCCGGCGAGCTCGTCCTGTGCCGGACAGGGCACGACAAGCGTGTCGCTGGAATCATCAGCGGGGCCGGCGGGGTGAAAACGGGCATGCTCATGGGCCAGGCCGGAACCAAAGCCGACGGCAAGCACGCCGTGGCGCTCACCGGCCGGGTGTATTGCCACATAGACGCCGATGCAGCGGGTGCCATTGAGCCAGGGGACCTCATCACGACCTCAAACACCCCGGGACATGGGATGAGAGTGAAGGATCATTCGCAGTCCAGCGGAGCCATCATCGGCAAAGCGATGACCGCCCTCGAGAAGGGCAAGGGCTTGGTGCTTATCCTGGTTTCCCTCCAGTAAGGTTCCCAACCGATTACCCAGGAGGATCTACTATGAGAATCCCTTCGCACCTAAAGCGAACCCTTCAACTCTGCGCCACCCTCATAAGTGTCGCTCCAGCGTTGCTAGCGCAGCAGCCCGAGAAGAGGTTTGAGTATCATCAAATCGCCTACACCCAAGACTGGGGCGTCCACGGCAATCTCGGCGACACGGCCGCTGTGGCCTACACCAATATCCTCTTCTTCCCGACCGCTCCGGTGATGCGTGTTCATTTCAGCGATTACAATCTCGGGCGTGGAAGCTCTGTGGTCTTGACCTCGATGAAAGACCAGCAGAGCCAGCGCCTCGAGGCAGGCTCCATGGCGGAGTGGAATCGCACCTCTGCCATCTTCAACGGCAATACCGTGAAGGTGGAACTTCATGTAGCGCCTGGGGAGTCAGACATCTTCGTGAAAGTCGATCAACTGATCGACTACTCCAGCGAGATGCAGCCCATCACCTCAAGCCCGTCTCTTGCGGGGCCCGAGCTTCAATCTCTGTGCGGCGCCGACGGTCGTGTCGCATCGTCTGACAACCGGGTGGGTCGCATCAACGGGTGCACGGGATGGCTGGCCTCGAATGGGGCTGTGCTAGCCGCAGGCCACTGCGGTAGTGTCTCAGGCGTCTTCTCCGTAAACGTTCCACTGTCCGACTCGGACGGATCAGCCAATGCCTCCGCAGTCATCGATCAGTTCCCTGTCGTGGCCGGCAGCTCCGTGCGAAACAACAATGGCCTGGGCGACGACTGGAACGTCTTCAGCCTAGGTCGCAACAGCGCAGGCGAACGCGCCCATGTGAAATTCGGATTCATCCGCGTAACGCGCACCGTCCCACCCAATTCTACCACGCTTCGTATCACGGGATTCGGGGTCGACAATACGCCTACCGGAACAGGCAGTGCCTGCTGCAGTACCGACAGCAATGGCAACTGCACCCACACCCGCTGCAATTCCAGAAACCGCACCTTGCAGACCGCAACGGGAACCCTTGCAAGCCACACGGCGAACAGCCCCGACTTCTATTATACCTACCAGGTGGATACCGAACCAGCCAACTCCGGGAGCCCCATCATCTGGGAGGCCAATGGCTTCGCGATTGGGATCCACACGAATGGCGGGTGCCCAAACGACGGGGTCTCCTTTGAGAATGTAGCGCTCGGAAACGCCCTACAGAATTTCATCGGCGGCGGCACTCGGCATGTCGATACCGCGGACTACCCAGGCAACGCCGCATCCACAGGCAATATCTTCACGCCCTACAACAATTTTCCCGCAGCGGCGAGTAGCGTGCCGGATGGGGGGCGCATCAGCCTTGTCGAAGGAAACTACACCAAGGCTAAGAACACCGGCACCTTTGGTGCGGATGGTCGATCTTTCACTCTCATCGCTCCTGTCGGCACGGTCACCATAGGCAACTAACACGCATCGACATGAAGATTCTCTATCCCTGCCTCTTGGCCTCCGTCGCCCTGCTGCCCTTTTCTTGCTCCGCCGGGCCACGGAGCAGCGCCGCCTACGCTTTACCCACGGAAACCCTCGACGCCGGGGGCCTGCGAAGCAGCAGTGCCGCCTACACCCATGACGGAAGCTTGGGTGGAATCGGTGGCATCGGCAGCGCCCCTGCCGCTCCGGTGCAAACCGTGAAACACAGCTACATCGGACAACTCTTCGACCCCATTGCGCTCTCTGTCTCCGCGACCTCGACCAATGTGAACGAGACAGCGACCCGACAGCTCGCCGCAACCTTGCACAACGATGACGCCACAACGCAGGAGGTGTCGTCCGGCTTGGTGTCCTGGAGCGTTCTTAACGGTCCCATCACCGAAATCAGCGCCGCGGGTCTGGCGACCGCTGGCGTTGTTTTCCAGGACGAAGCCGCCACCGTGCGTGGTTCCTTTCTCGGCAGGATCGGCTCCCTGGGTCTCAAAGTGATCAATAGCGATCCCGACAACTTTGGTAGCTACGCGGGCGACAGTCTGGACGATGCCTGGCAGGTTCAGTACTTCGGCAAAGACGATCCCCAAGCCTGCCCCGGCTGCGATCCCGACGGGGACGAGCAAAGCAACGTGTTCGAGTACACTGCGGGCACCGTGCCGACCGATGCCGCGTCCAGATTCCTGCTCAGCATCTCCCTGGTGCCAGGGCAAGCTGCCCAGAAAGACATCGTGTTCAGCCCACGGCTAGCCAGCCGCACCTATGTCGTGCAGAGCGCGCCTGAACTGGGCACCGCCTTGTTTACGCCTCTGCCGAACATCACCACTGCCGACGTCGGCCCCATCCGAACCGTCCGCGACCTCACTGCAATTCCTAACTACCGCTTCTACCGCGTCTCCATCACCTTCCCCTAACTACCCCATTGGAATCACCCCTGAAGGGTAGTTTAGTTCACGCCTTCCTCCGAGAGCTCGCTGCGGGCTAGGATGTTTTTTCAAGGGCTGCGGGAAGGCGATCCAGCACACACTGCAATCGACGCGGGTTGAGCGGATGGCTGAAGTCGGCGTCTCGAACTTCGGAGCGACGATTCTCCAGGGCTGCCTCAAGGGCGGCTCGCACAGTGGCCAGAGGCTCGCCGGAAATCTGTAGCGCGTGGGAGGCATCCTGATCCATCCGATAGACCTTTCGAGCAAACTCCATGAGCACAGCGCAGGGTTCCAGACAGGGAATGATCGATTTTGCCTCAGCTGGATCCTCGTTAAGCCCCTCGTCCTTCCAGAGCCGTCTCTTGAGGCAGAAAGACACCGCACAACAAGCCTTTGCTGTGGTGGCCACTTGAGCGGGAGTGAGCATGGCTGTGATTCGATACATCCCGGTCTGGCGCTCCACATAGGGACGGTAATGAGTGACCGGAGACGGAGCGCATTGGATCGCATACCAATCCACCAAAGCACCGGGGTATACCAATTCGAGGGCAACCCATAAAGCCTCGGAGTCGCGCGCTTCATACCGCCATCCGCCGCGCAGATCGGGGGATCCTCGCAAGGGGCGAAAGCCTCCTGCAGGGGTGAAGAGCGCCAGGGGCCGCAGGTCGGAGGTTGAGAGCGGATCCAGCTCCTCGAAGGGTTTGGTTCGATCGGCTCCGTGACACATCCTGAAACCACGATCGACGGGCTGAATCCAGACTTGGCCCAGCAGAATCCCAGAGCCCACCTCTGCCAGAAAGGCCAACAACTCAGGTTTGGACGAATGCATCTCGCTCGAGAGAATAGAGCAGGAATGAGGTCTCGCAACCCCCTATTGCAGCAGGACGGCCCAAAATCTCAGGAACGGCAGAGTAACCCCTAACGGCACCTGGCCAACAACGTGTTAAGACGACGGCCTGCTCAAACGGTCAGTGCTGATTGCAGTGGAGCCAATACTGGCAGATGAAGCGGATCTGTTCGATGAACTGATCAAACTCGACCGGTTTAGGGACATAGCCGTTGGCTCCGGCCTGATAGGCGGCCCGGAAATCTCTCCGTTCTCGCGAGGAGCTCAGAACGACCACGGGAACAAACTGGGTGCTCTCGTTCAGACGCAGGCGTCGCAACAGGCTGATCCCATCCACTTGAGGCATTTTCAGGTCCAGCAGGATGAGGGACGGGGGCTTAGGCAGCACTGCGGGAGCAAAACGTCCGCGCTCTTCGAGAAGTTCCGACACCTCGGAACAGTCCTTGAGCACGATGACATTGAGATCGGCACAGAATCGGGCAAGCGCCCGAAGTGTTAACTCCCGATCGTCCGGATTATCTTCAATCAACAGAATGGGTCCGTCATTCATGGCTCATAGAACGGAAAGAAACAGGAGTTCAACAGAATGGCTCTTCGTGTACTTGAGTGGGTGATTTGTTAGGCTCGAAGTGAGTTTGGAGCCGTATTGACAGGCTCTTTATGACTTTTAGAGAGCTCGCAAACCTGTTTCGATTCCGCGATGGCACGATTGAAGAGCAAGCGGCTTCGAGACGCG
>CAMAVD010000247.1 GCA_945861575.1 Akkermansia muciniphila | reverse complement strand
AGGGTCTGGTTCCCGTGGACCGTCGTGCCGTAGAGCTCCCTCACGGACTGGGGCTCCCGGGAGAGATCAAAGGCCTCGGAAGCCTCCATCTGCATTCGATAGGCCAGCTCGAAAGACTGCACCCTCGCCTCAAGATCAGGGTCGGTCCCCCGCTGCCGCTGCTGCTCGGCGTCCAGTTGCCGCAACAGCCTCAGCTGACGCTCCTGCTGTCGCAATGTGCTGTGCGGGCTCCGGATATTCTCGATGAGGCGCTCGACCTCCGTATGCTGGCTGTCAATGAACGTCCCCTGGTAGGCGGCGGGAAGAAAACCCGACTGCCAGTTCTCGTGCTCTTTCACAGGCAAACCCTTCGGGCAAAGCACGACGAAACCCGGAAGATTCTGATTCTCGCTTCCCAAACCATACGTCACCCAGGACCCCACGCTGGGACGGCTCTGCAGCGAATCGCCACAATTCATCAGCAGGAGCGAAGGCTCATGATTCGGAAGATTGGCCTTCATGGATCGTATCACCGCGAGGGAATCCGCGTGCTCGGCGGTGCGGGGAAACAGCTCGCTGATGTCCATCCCGCTCTGACCGTGACGACGGAAGGCGAAGGGAGAAGGAAACGCGCCTCCGGTTTTTCGCTCGGTAGGTAGGTGGCCTGAGGGCAAAGCCTGCCCCGCATAGCGCGACAAAAGCGGCTTGGGATCGAAGGTGTCCAAATGCGAAGGGCCGCCATTCAGAAAAAAGTGAACCACTCGCTTCACGCGCGGGACGAACGGCGAGGACTTGAGCGAAAAGGGTCCAGCGGTAGGCGCGAGCGTCGCGGGTAACTGTGTTGCCCAGCCGGTATCGACCAGGAGCTGAGTCGCGGCCACGGCTCCCATCCCCATGCCCAAACGCGACAGGAACTCCCGCCGATTGGGAGGCAGCGCTCGGTCTACCTTTGATCGATACGGGGTCACCATGATCGGTCTCGCATGTCAGTCAATATAGAGAAAGTCGTTACAAAACACCAGCACCTGGGCCAACTGTTCCCACGGGGTCAGTCGCAGTCCAGGGACTGCGGCTGGTTCGGGATCCGACTGGCTTTCGGAAAGAAACAGGCTGGCTCGATCCTCCTCCATCGAGGTCGGAAGGCGCTGAAGCGTCAGAAGGTAGAGACGTTGGACAGCTCCTACCAGAGAGCCTGGATCCTTGCCCGCATCGCCGGAGGGAGGGAGGATTCGTTTGGCAAGGGCTCGGCAGCGCTCCGCGACGAAGGGACTGTTGAGCAGAAAGAGCGCCTGCTGAGGAACGGCGGTGACATGACGCTTCGGACTGTGCATATCCGGATTGGCGAAATCGAAGGAGCGTGCATCGGTCGAAAGGAACTTGCGGTCGATCAAACCATAAATCGCCCTCCGCTTTGGATAGGGGCGGCTGCCCAGGTCTGCGCCAGGACCGCCCAAGGTCGGGTCGAGCTCGCCGCTGGCAGACAACAACGAATCCCTCAGCGATTCGAAATCGAGGCGCTGCCGGCTGAAATGCCAGAGCATTCGATTTTCTGGGTCACGCGCTCGAGCCCCCTGGGCCAAGGTGCCGAGAGGTTCTGCCGATTGCTGATAGACGCTGGAGGTTAGGATGAGTCGATGCAGCGCCTTCAAGGACCAGCCGTCGGCGATGAACCGGCGTGCAAGCCAATCCAACAGCTCTGGATGGCTGGGCGGTGCGCTCCGGGTGCCAAAATCGCTGGGGGTGTCCACCAATCCCCGCCCGAAATGCTGAGCCCACACACGGTTGACGATGACCCGAGCGGTCAGCGGGTTGTCAGCGTTCGCGATCGCCTTCGCCAACTCGAGCCGGCCGCTGCCCTGCTTGAAGGGCTCGGGTGCCTGCGGGGACAGGGCGCGCAAGAACTGTCGAGGCACCGTCTCGCCGGGCTTCATCGGATCCCCCCTGCGAAAAACCACCGGAGAAATAGGAGTGCGACGGTCCTGCAGCACCAAGGAATAGGCGGCGGTGGCCTGATGGCCGATCAACCACTGCTCGACCTCCATCTGCATCTTGGTCAGGGCTACGCGGTTGGGATCGTCAAAATAGAGATGAACGTCGAGCTCGGTGATCTGTCCAGGGGGGGGCAGGAGCGGAGAGTCCGCCCCATAAAGCACCGATGCCAGCGGGTCAGAAGCAACACTGCCCGAGGGCTGAGTGCCAGCAGCAGCACCGCTCGTTTTTGAAACCCGGTTGGACTTGATCGTCCGATGCGCTTGCACAAACAAATCGCCATAGCGGCTGGCCAGGTCGAGTCGATTCGTGGGAGGCGTGACGAAGAGCTGCGCGACCTCGGGGTCCCAACGCGCCCCCCCATTCGCATAGAAGGCCCGGCTCAGGGACGCTGCATCACGGGAATACTGAGACTCGTCCAACCGCATGAAAGCATGCCAGGGGGAGAAGATGGGATCATTTGTTGAAGCGTGTCGGGAGAGATACCGTTCCCATTGCCGCACGTTGAAAGGATTGATGTCCTCTGGCTGAGGCCGGACGTTTGCGTCGGTGGGAAGCTTGGCCACATCAAGCACCGCGATCAGATAGTCCTTCACCCGAAGCCTCAAACGCTCGGTCACTTCGTCGACCGCTTTCTTGTAGCCGGCCTCAAGCCTCTGCACACGCTCGGTCAACCCTCGCTCAAAATCAAGATAGGCCTTGGCCTCAGCGAACGGCAGGAGTTGATCGGGCTTGGGCGGCGCATGCAGCGACACGATTCGCTCTTCGCTGCTCTGAAAAACGCCATAGAGAGAGTAGTAGTCCTGGGTGGGGATCGGATCAAATTTGTGGTCATGGCAGCGGGCACAACCGACGGTGAGCGCCAGCGTCCCCCGCATCACAACGTCGATCTGATCATCGATGATGTCGTGTGCCTGGTCGAGAAAACGGCGACCCAAAGTAAGAAAGCCCAATGCGGCGATGTCGGACGGGAACACAGGAGGCGGCCAGCGCAGGGTGGAGACGCCTTCGGAAGCCGGGGCGCCCGGCTCGGAGGCGAGCAAATGGTCGGCTGCGATCTGAAGCATCAAGAAGCGGTCATACGGCAGGTCCTGATTCAGGGAGCGAACCACCCAATCCCGGTAGTGATACGGCTGCACGAACTGGCTCTCCTCATAGTAGTAGACATACCCTTTGGTGTCCGCGTACCGAGCCACATCGAGCCAATGCCTTCCCCAGCGTTCCCCATAGTGTGGAGAGGCCAGCAGATGATCCACCACACTCTCCAAGGCCTGAGGGGAAGGGTCCGCTGCAAACGTCTGTATCTCCTCTGCTGTCGGCGGCAAGCCCGTAAGCCCATAATGGAGCCGCCGAATCAGGGATCTGGGAACCGCGCGCGAGGCTGGAGGCAGGCCCTGGGCCTCAAGCTTGGCGAGGATGAAACGATCGATGGGCGTGCGGACCCAGCTTTGGTTTGTGACGGCAGGCGGAGGGAAATCCAGGACACGCTCAAAGGCCCAATGGCGGCGAACTTCGGAAGAAATCGGCGCGGTGAACGCAGGCGACGCGTCGCAAGCGATCCACCCGGCTGCCAACATCACGAGCCACTGAACGTTCCTCATCATGGGCGTGTTGATAGTGGGTGACGGTAAGGAGCGAAGGCGGCACTGTCGATGAGGATCGCTTGTGGGAGGAGAGATTGGAAGCGCCGATCCTGGGGCTGAAAAGCCAAGACCCAAGGACTCTTCACGTCGTCCGCTCCATGCTGAGCGGCTCGTTACCTCGTCTGCTCCAAGACTCCTGAGGAGACCCTCTGAACTAGGACGGAGGATAGCCCTTCATCGCGTGCAACATCTCATGAACCGCGGCGGTCAGGCCGATGCTGATCGAGCGGCTGATGATATGGTGGCCAATGTTAAGTTCTTCCAGGTGGGGCACCTCGAAGAGCGCTGAGACATTGCCAACGGTGAGACCATGCCCTGCGTTCACACGCAGTCCCAAATCGTGAGCCAGCTTTGAGGCGTCCACCAAGCGTTTCACTTCGCGGGCTCGGGCTTCGGGCTCGGCGAAGGACTCCGCGAAACTGCCGGTGTGTAGCTCAATGTACTGCGCTCCCAAACGGGCCGAGGCCTCGATCTCTGCAAGATCGGGCGCGATGAACAGGCTGACTTCGATCCCGGAACCATTGAGAGCACGCCGAAGATCGGCCAGAGAGTCCTCGTTAGCTACCACAGCCAAGCCCCCCTCTGTAGTGACCTCCTCCCGTCGTTCTGGGACCACACAGACGTAGTTGGGCAGGACCGAGATGGCGATCTGGAGCATGGCCGGAGTGTTGGCCATTTCAAAGTTTAGTCGCGTTGCAATACGCTCACGGAGACGCCGAAGATCGCGGTCCAGCAGATGGCGCCGGTCCTCGCGGAGGTGCGCCGTGATGCCGTGCGCTCCTGCAGCCTCACACTGAAGAGCCGCTGCGACGGGGTCCGGCTCACCGGCAGGACGTCCACGATAGCGGGCCTCGCGGAGGGTCGCCACATGATCGATATTGACCCCTAGTTTTAGCATGTCGCGCCTAGTTCGGCTTGGGGGTGGGGTCTTCCGAACGAGTCGGCGGAGCAACCTTGGGAGCGCCAGGGACAACCGGGGTTTTGACCACTGGCGGCGCTGGCAGACGCGGGGTCGGCTTCTGGAGGGGCGATTTCCCCGCGCGCGGGGCAACCACAGCACGGGTCTGATTGGTAGGGGAGGCAGCGCGGACTGAAGATCGACGCCGTGAGAGGTCCAGAGCAGGAGCGCGATCGAAGGTGAAGGGGAAACGAGCGGAATCCACCCAGCGAAGCCCGCTCACAATCTCCAAACCGGTGAGCCCCACATGCGATTGGCGCATCAGGGTCAACTCTGAGGGGCCCGTGACCGTGATCTCCGTGACCGAGTTTCCCAGGAGACCCTTTTCACCCAGGCACTCCATCAACGCCTGGACCGGGGCGTTGGTAGAGGGCGACTCACGAAAGAAGCCGATCAGAGAGGATTGCACGATGCGGCTCCAACTGCGAACGCGCGTCTCGGTGATCTCCCAGTCGTAATAGGCAAGGTTGGTGCGGCCCATGAAACCAAAGAGCTCTGGAGGCGCCTTGCGCTTGCTCGTGAAGAACGGCATCAAGCCACCGACCATGTATTCTTTGGAGCCCTCCGTTATCGCGCGCAAGCTTGGGTTCACAAAGGGCATCCCCCGCCAGAGAACCTGCGTGGTGTTACTCACCCAGGTCATCTCGCCAATCAGCCTTCCATAATTGGTGATCAAATTCGGAATCCGGGGAAGGGTTTCCCGGAGAAGATTGCTGCTCCCAGGCTGGGGAAACGCCGCAAAAGCCAGGTAAGGAAGGCCTGCCATGGACCAAGCGGATGCCTGGTTCGGAAACGAGGTTAAACCCAGTTTCCGAAGATCCTCGCTCCGGCTTGTCAAAGCGCCGATACCTCGAGCCGCTGAGAAGCCCACCACGGGATCATGTATCAGATTGATCGGAACATCCCACTCGACGGGCTCCCACCCAAGGGGCGTGGGAAACCGCAACGTCCCATCCATGCGAACATTCTCTCCCTTACCCACGAGGGTGAGGTCGAGCCGGGCATCCAGAAACTCCGGGATCACTGGGAAGGCCTTCGACAGTTTCGCCAAGTCTGCATCGATGTGCATCCAAGCGTTTGAGGTCAAGGCGGGAACTGGGCGCTTTGATGAGCGTAGCTCTCCCACCGTCGCCTTCCAGATCGTCGGAAGGTTCGAGGCCAATCCGACGACAAGCCAATCGCCGGAGGCCAGCCAGGAAAGCTTTCCGGACGCCAGGATCGCCTGCGATCCGGAGACCCCTGCCCAGGATGCACTCTTGCTCTCCCCCAACTTCCCGGCCTTGAGCAGATTACGAATCCCCTGATCCCAAGCAGCACGGCGAGGCGGAGGCAACTGGACAGCCAGGGTCCATTCTGTCCGACCGCCCGGAGCGCGCACGTCCAACAGGGATTCATGATCCGCAAGATCCTGCAGGAATGACTGGAGGATACCCAAGGATTCCGCCGGGGGCGGATTGGTGCCCGCCGTGAATAGGCTGTGGGCAACCAAGGAGAGGTTGGTGCCAAGGTGCTTTCCAAAGACCGCTGTTACCGGCATTTGCCAAACCTGCTGAAAGACCTTGCCGTGCTCGGACTGCAGGAAGGTGGACGCACCAATCGAGTGATGCCGGTAAAGGGTGCCTGAGTCCACGGCCTGAGCCGCCGACGCCACGACGCCGGAAACCATCCAGGACAGGATCCACCAATAAGTCTGGGATCTTTTATTCATTCTTCAATCGCTTCTCTACCAGAAAGCCCCCGTCAAAGCCAATGACGAAATTGCGATTTCACCGGTCGAGCTACTCTGATTTGATCATTCAGTGCAGTCAAAAATTCAAATCCTCAAACACTGGTGGATCGTCCTGGCCTGGGCTCTGGTCATTTTCGGCGCGTCCAGTGACACCGGATCCTCGAACCGCACCAGCCGAATCATCGACCCGATTGTCCGCTTCCTTTATCCCAAAATCAGCGAGGCGGGGCTGTCGGCCACAGTATTCCTCATCCGGAAGGCTGCGCATGTGACTGAGTACGCCATTCTGGGCGTGCTGCTCTGGAGGGCGCTTCGCCGAGGGCTGCCCATCCCTGGGTGGAGCTGGGAACGGAAAACGGCCGCTGTTGCCTGGAGCCTGGCCACCCTCTACGCCGCAACCGATGAAATCCACCAATCGTTCGTGCCCTCGCGAACAGGTCAAATCCAGGATGTGCTCATCGACAGCGGTGGAGCGGCGCTTGGACTCCTTCTGGTGTTCCTCTGGTGTCGTTGGAAAGTCGGGTCATGCTCCTCGAACGCTGCGCGCTGAAAGCTGAACGTTGGTATCGTTGGATCACAGCCCATAGTCGGTCGGTTGAGGACCTCCGGGACGACACCACCGGTTCTCTGTTTTAGTGGAAGGATCCTGGAGGGATCCCAGGCCTCGGCAAGCGATGAGCCATATTGGG
>CAMAVD010000246.1 GCA_945861575.1 Akkermansia muciniphila | reverse complement strand
CCGACAAAAGTGTTAATCCCATCTTGACGCTCTGGGGCCCCGCTACCAGTTGTTCCAGGGTGTATTGGTCGAGCAGTGCGTAGAACGCTTTCACCGCTTGCGCCAAGACTCCCTTTAGAAGGCAACAGTGGGTGATCGGACAGGTATTGGTGGCGGGGTCGAAGCATTCGACGATGACCTGCTGCGCCTCTGTTTGGCGGAGCAGCTGGCCCACCCGAATTTCCGCTGCTAAGCGTGCCAACCGGATTCCCCCACCGCGGCCTCGACGTGTTTCCAGATATCCCAGCTTTGCAAGGCTGTGTACCACCTTTGCCACGTGGTTGCGGGAGATGCCGTAAGCCGAAGTGACTTCGTCCACCCTGAATGGCGAACCTTTCAGAGCTGCGAACATCAGAACCCGAATCGAATAATCACTAAATAGGCTTAGCTTCATGACTCCAGAGTCGGTGGCCGAGTTGCGGCCTTCAGCAAGCGCGTAGGTTTGGGCACTCGCCCGGCTCGCGCCATCCCCAACAAACTCTTCAATAAATGAGGCTTGCTTGAAAGATGCATTATAAATACATGTTATAGGTGTTGGCCGCAAGACATCCGCTGTGGATGCCTCGGTCGCATCGCAAGCTGACGCTATGAAACTGCCTTTCGCCTCCTTCATTCTCACCCTCGCCCTCCTAGGCACTGCTGCTGTTCAGGCGGCTGAGCCCACGGGTCAAGCCGCGGTGGCTGAGATCAACACGGTTTGTCCGGTGAGCGGCAAGCCTGCCAATAAGAAGATCACTCTGGCGTATGAGGGTAGATCCTATGCGTTTGCCAGCAAGGCGTATCGGACCCAGTGGCAGGCAGCTCGGGAGAGCAGCCTGTATCATCGGCTTGGCGGCCTGCCAGCCATGGATGCGGCAGTGGAAGCGTTCTATGTCAAAGTCCTGGCCGATAAGCGAATCAACCACTTCTTTGAAGATATCAACATGGCGAAACAGCGTCGGAAGCAAAAGGAGTTCCTGGCCGCTGCGTTTGGAGGACCGATAGCCTGGACCGGCAAGGACATGCGCAAGGCTCACTCCAATTTGCCGGGATTGAACGATACTCATTTCAATGCAGTGGCTGAGAATCTCCAGACCACCTTGGAGGATCTGAAGATCAAGAAAGAGCTGATTGCGGAGGTGATGGCCATTGCGGGAAGCGTCAAGAATGACGTGCTCAACCGTCCAAAGGACGCGAAGTAATCTAGAGCTGACTGCGGGATTCCCTCCAGCGGGGGGAAGTGGTGGTGCCGTCTCCCGGATTCTTGGGCTCCGTCCGGTGCGCATCTCAGCAAAACGGTCGCCTTCGACGACGGAAGAAGGAAGCGCCCCATCAAGAACTTACAGAGTGGGCGCTTGGAAGCATTTTGCACTCGCGTCAATCCGCTCCCCCTCGTAATCGTAATCGTAATCGGCTAGCCGTCGTTCTCGCCGCCGAGGCGTTGGTCGTGCAGTCGGTAGCTCGAGCGAGAGACTTTGGCACGTCCCTGAGAATCGACTCCAGCCAGGTGATGAAAGTTCGGGCGGCCTGGTAAACTTCCAGCTTTTCGTGGTCGAGACGGCGGTTCATGTGACTCCGATTACGATTACGAGGTGCGCTGCAAAAATTTGAGATGCGCACCTCCGTCCGTCCGCGCTGACATTTTACTGTCCAGCCAGTCCTGCGGGGGTAAACTTCCCTCCAGATTATGCCTCCGACACTCATCACCAACACTCCCGTGAAGTCCCTGTTCGAGCTCACGGGGGGCGCGCCGCCTCCGTCTGCGCGGGTTGTGATAGTGGGAGGCGGGATTGTGGGCTGCTCCGTGGCGTATCATCTCGCCAAAGCAGGATGGAGGAATGTGGTGCTGCTGGAGCAGGGCCGCCTCAGCGGGGGCACCACCTGGCACGCGGCTGGCATGGTCGGGCAGTTGCGGGCGAGCAACAGCATGACCCAGATCAATAAGTACTCCGCCTGGCTTTATCCTCAGCTCGAGGCCGAGACAGGTCACGATGTAGGCTGGGTGCGCACCCGGGGTTTAACCCTCGGTACAAGCGCTCAGCGAATGATCCAGCTTCGTCGCACTGCGGCCATGGCCGAGGTCTTCGGTGTCGAGGCGCATCTGGTTAGTCCTCGAGAGGCCCAGGAGCTTTGGCCTCTAATCCAGGTGGAGGACGTGCTGGGGGCGGTGTATCTCCCGGGGGACGGTCGGGTTATTCCCGGGGAATGCGCGGTAGCCTTGGCCAAGGGCGCTCGGTCAAAGGGTGCTCAAATCTTCGACGGTATTCGTGTGACTCGCCTCAAGTCCTCGCCCTCACCTCATGGGAAGCATGACTTCACCCGCGTGTCTGGGGTGGAATACACCTTGTCCTATGGGACAAGGGGTCACGTCGACGCCGACTGGGTGATCTTGACGGGTGGGATGTGGACACGCCAGCTGGGACTGGGCATCGGGGTGGATCTTCCTTTGTATCCTGTGGAGCACCACTATATTTTGAGCGAGCCGATCCCTGGAGCCTCCCGCGATCTCCCTTGTGCGCGAGATCCGGACTCTTCGATCTACTTTCGAACCTTGGATGATGGATCGATCAAGCTCGGGGCCTTCCAATGGCGTTCGAAGCCGTGGCAGGTTGGGGATACAGTCCCTGGCGACTTTGCTTTCGGCCTTCTGGACCCCGACTGGGAAAAGTTTGCGGAGCCGCTTGCTGCCGGAAAGCACCGCATCCCAGCCCTTCGCAATGCGACGTTCCCAAAGTTTGTCAACGGACCGGAGAGCTTCACCCCGGACAATAATTTCCTTATGGGCCCGCCCGCCTACACAGAAGGGCTGTTTGTACTTGCGGGATTCAACAGCGTGGGCATCGCCAGCGCTGGAGGGGTGGGTAAGTTCACGGTGGACTGGCTGGAGGGCGGTGAGATGCCGATGGATTTGTGGAGTGTAGACGTTCGCCGTTTCGCCCCACTTCAAAACGGACGGGGATACCTGGTGAACCGGGCCTCTGAGGTTCTCGGCCTGCACTACCTGATGGCCTGGCCGAATCGCGAGATGGAGACCTCACGCGACGCTCGCCGCTCCCCCCTGCACGCGAAGACCTCTTCACTGGGTGCCTGCTATGGCCAGAGTGCAGGCTGGGAGCGGGCGTTGTGGTACGCAACCGCCGGGACGCGTCCGGAGATAGCCTACTCCTTCGAGAAACAAAACTGGGCGCCCTTCGTCGCCCAGGAGGTGACGACGTGTCGCACTCGGGCGGCGCTCTTCGATCAATCGACCTTTGCCAAGTTTGAGATGAGTGGTGCTGATGCCCTCCAGGCGCTGCAATGGCTTTGTGGAAATGATGTGGATGTTCCGGTGGGCCGGATCGTTTACACAGGCATGTTTACGGAGCAGGGCACTTTCGCTACCGATCTGACGGTGGTGCGGCTTGCGGCAGATCGCTTTTACTTGATCACCTCCACCCAGCAGGCTGCGCACGATGGCGACTGGATACTTCGACATGTTCCGTCCGACGCGGATGTGACTTTGAGGGATCGGACTTCCGACTTCGGGGTTATTTCCATCATGGGCCCTGCCTCGCGCGCGATTCTGTCCAGGGTGACAGAGTCAGATCTGAGCGGTGCGGCCTTTCCCTTCCTGCACAGTCAGGAGATTCAGGTGGCAGGTCAGGTCGTCCGGGCCTTGCGCGTGACCTATGTGGGGGAGTTGGGGTGGGAGTTGCATGGACCTACGTCTGTCATGCCTTCCGTCTGGGATGCGCTGATGGAGGCTGGGGCGTCCGAAGGGATCCGTCCCGCGGGCAGCTATGCCATCAATACGATGCGGATTGAGAAGGCCTATCGGGCTTATGGTACGGAACTGTCCGTCGATGAGAACCCTTTCCAAGCCGGACTGGGCTTTGCCATCGCCTGGAACAAGGACTTCCTGGGCAAGCGGGCTCTGAGTCTTTTGAAAAGCCAGCCGCTCAGGAAGCGACTGGTCTCACTTGTCCTGGAAACGGCAGATCCGCAGGTCACACTTTGGGGAAATGAACCGATTTTCCGCGATGAAGTCCTCGTAGGATACACCAGTAGTGGCTGTTTTTCCCCCACGCTGGATAGGGCACTGGCTATGGGCTATATCAAGCGGCCCGATGGCGGTCCGGTAGACCCGGACTATCTGACGAGGGGTGTCTACACACTACTGCTCAATGGCACGCGACACACTGCTTCCTTGAGCGTGCAACCGCCGGTCGATCCGAAGCGGGCTCGGGTTCTTGCGTGAGTCTGAAAAGTGTCTTCCTTTGAGACAGGGACGCTTCCGGGATGGAGCAGTGAGTGAATTTTCCCGCGCTGTTTGGAAACTTGTAATGGGCATTCCAGATTTGGTGAATATCTTCCGACGAAGAAACTAGACAGAGTTAACTATGGATGTCTTGAGCGAGCTATTCATTTTGCTGCAGCAGCTTCGGGAAGCGAAGGTTCCCTACGCATTGTGTGGAGGGTTTGCGCTGTCGGTCTATGGCATTTCCAAGCCCACGAATGACATCGATATCCTTCTGCCTGCGGCGGCGATCCCTCTCTTGCGGCGGACGATCATGCCGTTGGGCTACGAACATGAGGGCGAGATCGAGTCGCGCCAGGACGGGCAGGTGCTCATTTCGCATTTCTATAAATTGGGTACCACCGAGGCTGACACGATCACCCTGGATGTGCTCCACGTGACTGAACCGGTGCAGTCTGCCTGGGACGGGCGTAAGGCTTTGCTCAGCGAGGTGGGGGAGGTAAAGGTGGTTTCAAAGGAGGGGCTCATTGAACTTCTTCTATTTCGCAACGGACCATCGGATCAGAGGGTTCTCGCCCGTTTGGACACATTGGATTAATGTCTTGAATCGTCCTCTCGATCCACTCAGAGCACACGAGGACGACCGGCTTTTTCATGGCCGCCGCGCATGGGCCGGTTACTCTTTGTCGGACTGCTCTTGGCCATGGGGCGATCGGGGTTGGCGGCGATGAAGAGTGAATACATTTTCCGAGTGCTGATCATCGCTGTGATGGTGCTCTCGGGAGTTCTCAGTTGGCGCACCAGCCTGTGGTGGTGCCTGCTTGGCATCGCCTCTGCAGCTCTCCTCTCACATTCTCTACTCAGTCTCCGAGGAGGACTCGCCGGGCTTAGGACCGATTGGGATTACCTGCGAGTTGACGCTCTATCCCGGGGTTGGATTAGAGCCCGCAGAATTGCCCGAACCTTGCTGGGTGGGGTGTTGCTCCTTGCAGGGGGAATCATGGTTTTTCTGCCCGGACCCGGTGCCTTGGTGATCTTCTTGGGTCTAGGCATTCTAGCGACTGAGTATGCATGGGCACGCCGATGGATGGTGCGCCTGCAAGGCTGGCTGGATCGAGTGCGCCGGAAAACGAAGGCCCCCCCTGTAGTCCAGCCTAGGCTAGGCGATTCTGAAGCGCCGACTCGGTCTCCCTCCGACGTTCCATAGCCTGCGGGCCGCTTGGTTCGCCTGCACGACCGATCGCATCAGAGATGTGGGAGTCGATCGCGAAAGCGGCACAGCAGTTCTGCGTTCCGATCGCCGCCGTCCCCGTTGGCGCTGGTGTAGATGGCTGGGGTCCATCCGCGTTGGATGGCCAGTGTCGCCGCCTCCAGGGCGAGAGCGTTCACCAGGAATGATCCGATGATCGTCGATGTGGGACCCATACAGGCCTCTGTTCCCGGGAGCGTCACCGAGGCATCGCCGACGACGGCGCCATTGTCGAGGGACAGGTCAGCCACCTCAAACAGTCGAGCGCCGCTCGTGTGACGCGAGAGGACGGACCGGCTATGGGCGAGGCTGGTCAGAGCGATGGTTTTCAAACCGCGGGCCTTCGCTTCGAGGGTCATCTCGATTGGCACCGCATTGCGTCCAGAGTTGGATGCCACCAAGAGCACATCCCCAGGGGCGACTGGATACCGTTGGATAATCCGGGCAGCGAAACCTTCCTCTCGCTCTCGCTCGCTGCTCCCGCTGGCGCTCTCGTGGAGCATGAGGGATTCTTCCAGAATGGGGGCCGCTTGGGCGAGGCCCCCTGCTCGATAGAAGAGCTCAAGGGATAGAAGGTGCGAGTGCCCCGTCCCAAACAGATACAAGCAACGATCCGAGGCCAGCGCGTCCGCGATCCAGCCTGCCGCCGTTTCCAGGCTTGGTTGCTGGGATTCCCAGACGCTGGCAAGGGTCTCGAGAATGATTTGGTAGTAGAGCGGAGCGGCGATCATCTGTGCCACAATCCACAGCGTGGGGGCATTCGAAAAGTGCAAACTTACATCATCGCTTATCCGTTGTTGATATTGCTGAGATCCTTGGACATGGTGATCCCCGAATGGATCAACTCGATGAAGTGTTGACGTGCCGGCTGGAGCTTGGACGCAAAGTGGTCGAGCCCTGCTCGATTGTCATCTTCGGTGCCAGCGGCGACCTTACCGCTCGCAAACTGATTCCGGCTCTCTACCATTTGTTCGTGGAGAAACAGCTCCCTGGGCCCTTTCGAATCATCGGGTTCGCCCGGCGCGAGAAAACCAATGACAGCTGGCGCGATGAGCTCAAAGCGGCGCTCCTCCAGTTCTCAAGAAGCAAAAAGGTTGACGATGCCGTCTGGGCGGAGTTCGCCGCCAATCTGAGCTACTGCCAGGGTGACCTTGAAGACCCTCAGGCTTACTCCCGCTTGAGCCAGATGATTTCGGATTTTCCCGATCCTCGCCTGCAGAGAAATCTACTCTTCTACCTCTCGATCTCGCCAACGCAGTTCGCGGATGTGGTGTCTCATTTGAGTCAGGCCAAGCTGCTGAGTCGCACCACCCAAACCGACGCGTGGCGGCGTGTGGTGGTCGAGAAGCCCTTCGGCCAGGATCTCGCGTCTGCTCAGCGGCTGAACGGCGAGCTTACCCAGTTTGCTCACGAGAAGCAGATCTATCGCATCGACCACTACCTGGGGAAGGAAACCGTACAGAACATCCTGATGTTCCGTTTCTCCAACGCCATCTTCGAGCAGTTATGGAATCGTCAGATGGTTGATC
>CAMAVD010000245.1 GCA_945861575.1 Akkermansia muciniphila | reverse complement strand
CCGATCCCGAAGGGATCGCAGCCCATAGCCGGTCGGTTGAGGACCTCCGGGACGACACCACCGGTTCTCTGTTTTAGTGGAAGGATCCTGGAGGGATCCCAGGCCTCGGCAAGCGATGAGCCGTATGGGGGACAGGAGTTCCCTGCCATCATGAGAACTGCCCAGATGTGCTCAGGAGAAGTGATCTACTGATCGGCCCAAGGGTGCGCATCCAAAAAAACGGTCGGCGAATCCGGGCAAGGACCGCCGACCGTCATCTTTCTCGGGCTCAAAGCCCGACCACTAAATCACTGCCCTTTATCGAGAACCCTGAAGAATCCACGCCCAGGTGTTGCATCCACGGTCGCGGAGGTCTGATTCGAAGGAACTCCAACGTCCGCCCAGACCGCCCCGTTGACCTCCGCTTTGCTCTGAAGTTGATAAGGCCCCACGCCCCCCTTCCATTGTAGCTGCAACTCCTTCGCCAGCAGCTTGGAGGCTAAGAACTTGACGGGATCCACGACAGCGGAACCGGTCGCCACAAAGTTGTCCAGCCGCACGTTGGCAGTGACAGGAACCGGAGTGCCTCGCAGGGATCGGCCGAAAACCCCCAACTGAAAGCGCCCCGCGCGCCCTAGCTCCCAAGTGGAGTCACCCGAGGTAAGGGAGTAGGACTTCAAAGGGGTCCACACATAACCACCCGTGGAACCATTCGCGTCATACTCAAGGCTTAGGAGCTGGGCGACCGCATCCCATCGGGCTCGCACCGCGGCGGATTGGGACAAGGTCTCCGCTGCAACCTCGAGATCAGGAAAATCAAAGCCATCGCGCTCCACTCGAGAGAGAAAGCGCCGCGAGATTGTTTCCCCGTCGAAGGTCGCCAAATTCAAACTCACCGTTGCCCGATCGCCGGGATCGGCCAGGTTCAGCACAGCCAGCCCGATCTCCACCTCTCCCCCTGTCCCGAGGGGGACGGACGGCAGAGCAACATCCACCTGCGCCGTCCAGGACTTGGAGGCGTCGGCAGCTCCTGGCGACCAGAGCCGCGTAGCTGAGTCCGTCTCGCTAGCGCCCTCACCCAGGGTAAAAAAGCGCATGACTGAGTTCGTTTCCGAAAGAGCGCCTACCCCCACATACGCGTCGGTCTTACCCCAGGAGGTGGTGTTGCGGACGTTGTCGTTGAAATCATCGCTCCCCTGCAAGACGCCAATGGCGCGGGGAGCCAGCTCCGAGATGGAGAAGTTATCGGCGCTGATCTGGCCCACCCCGACCGAGGCGCTCTGAGACTGCGCCTCCACCCGAAGGACGAACTCTGAAGCCGCGTTCATGCCCCACAAACCCGTATTCCAAGCCCCCACGGTGCGCACCACATTGCCAGCCCCAAGCACTCCAGCGAGCAGCATCCGTGAGTTCGCATCATAATTGAGACGGAGCTGAGCTGCCGTGGAGGACGTCAGTTCAACCACGCTCGCACCGCTGCCACCCTCCCCAGCGGGGACCTCGACCACGAGGGCTCGGAAGGAGGTTTCGGGATCTGGACGGAAATACTGGAGGCTGATGACCAATCGATGATCAGGGTTGTCGGCATCACCGGCCGACAGCCCGATCATCACCCCGTCCTCCCCAAACAGGCTCAGATTGCTGAGCTGGATGTCCACCCCAGCCTGCCAGTCGTTGGTGGTGCCCGGCGCCCTGCCCTGCCAGACCCGCGAGGCAAAGCTGGCCGCAAAGAAACCACCGGGAGCGACGAAGTTGAGCTTACCGGAGGACTCAATCAGCTCCGAGTCGCCAGATCCCTCGTCCGAAGCTCCCCATTTGAGGACATCCCGAGCCGGATCGTTGAAATCATCGGTGACCAGGAACTGGGCCTGGGCTTGCACCGCCATCAGTGGGAGGAGGCTAAGGAGGGATCGTGTAATGCGTTTTTTCATAGTCAGCTCGCAGCGCGCGCCAAACGAGGTCCGATTTCCGGTCTAAGGGCCGACCAACGGTTTTCTCAAAGTTCTCAGCGACGGCTACTCCCAATACTACGAGCTTTCAGCACCGTTCTTTCAGTCCACCTTCACATTTTGCACCCTTCCCTGAACCTGCCGCTAAAACAAATTGAACCAGCCCGCCATGACCTTATACGAGTTCCGCGTGACCAAGTCGAGGGTAGAGCGAACCACGGGGACCTGAAGCACAAGTATCACCACGAGAAAACCGTAGGCGGCCAGTTTGGCATAAGTCTCCCGGCTCATCCCCACCAGCACTCGGAGCACATGGGATCCGTCCAAAGGCGGAATCGGAATGAGGTTGAAAAAGCAGAGCATGAGGCTCAATCGGGCGGAGGTCTTAAGCACCGGAACGATGTCAGGCATGCCCGCGGTGATACAAAGTCGCGCCAGTCCGAGCAGCACGCCCGCGAGCAGGAGATTCATCCAGGGACCCGCAAGGGATATCAAAATATCGTCCATCCTGGGATTCCGCAGATTGCGTGGATCCACCGGGACCGGCTTGGCCCAACCGATGAGGAATTGAGCGATCGACGACCCTGATTGACTGAGGAAAAGCATGAGCAACGGCATGACCACCGTGCCGATGGGATCCATATGAACGAGGGGATTGAGGGAAACCCGGCCCTGGTTTTTAGCCGTTGGGTCCCCGCACTTCCAAGCCATCCAAGCATGTCCCAACTCGTGAAAGGTCAGGAGGATGACCAGGGCGACGTAGTAGATCAGGATGTCCCGTACCGTCTCAAAACTCATCGGAGCAAAGTAGAGACGAGCGCCCGGGGCGAATGCCATGCTAAAGTCGTCCAGCTTTTCTTGCACGCACGCATCTCCGCGGTGGGCTTTTACGAGAAGTCAGGGTATCGGCGACAGGGACCCGAGTTCTTCGAAGTAGGTCTCCCTCATGTCCGGATGGAGAAAAGAGTTGTCCCAAATCAGGACGCTCTATAAGAACAGCCCGCCTGTGCGCGGAAAGACTCGTTAAGGCGTTCCACAATTCTGCCGAAGTTTACTCAAATGGTTGACAAAGTCCCATACCTAGACCTGGCAGCCCAGATGAAACCCATCCGGGCTGAAATCGACAAAGCCATCGCCGAGAATCTCGATCGATGCTCCTTCTGCCTCGGACCCGACGTCGAGCAGTTTGAGAAGGACTTTGCGACCTTCTGCACGACCTCGCACTCGATCGCGTTCAACAGCGGCACTTCGGCGCTGCATGTTGCTCTCCGCCTTCTGGATATCCAACCCGGGGACGAGATCGTGACCACCCCGTTTACCTTCGTCGCTACCAGCTGGGCGATCTCCTACTGCCACGCAAAG
The DNA here is from genome assembly GCA_945861575.1 of Akkermansia muciniphila. GTDB lineage: Bacteria > Verrucomicrobiota > Verrucomicrobiia > Limisphaerales > UBA11320 > UBA11320. The sequence goes on along the minus strand of CAMAVD010000245.1, from coordinate 3,779 downwards.
CCGGTCTATGTGGATATCGATCCGAAGACCTTCAATCTAGATCCAAAGAAGCTGGAGGCGGCGATCACTCCTCGGACCAAAGCCATCATGCCGGTCCATCTCTACGGACATCCTTTCGACGTCGACCCGATCTTAGAGATTGGCCGGAAGCATAAACTCCCGGTCATCGAAGATGCCGCCCAAGCCCATGGAGCCGCCTATAAGGGGAAGACAGTGGGCAGCTTCGGCGTGGCGGCGGGATTTAGCTTCTACCCGGGTAAGAACCTCGGGGCTTACGGCGAAGCCGGAGCCCTGACCACCAACGACCCAGCAATGGCCGCCAGAGCGAAGTCCCTGCGAGAGCACGGATCCAAGGTCCGCTACTACCACGACGAAATCGGCTACAACTACCGCATGGAAGGCGTTCAGGGAGCCGTTCTCAAGGTGAAGCTGAAGTATTTGAGGGAATGGACCAACGCTCGCCAGAGGGTGGCGAGGCGCTACAATAGCCTGCTCGCTGGGCTCCCCCTGGAGCTGCCCTCCGAAGCCCCCGGCTGCGAAAGCGCCTGGCACCTCTACGTCGTCCGCCATCCCAAGCGCGAAGAGATCAAGAAACATCTCGAGGCCGCCGGCGTTGGATGCGCTTTGCACTATCCCATGCCCCTGCACCTTCAGAAATGCTACGAATTCCTGGGATACAAGCAGGGCGACTTCCCTGAATCTGAGCGTGCCGCCAACCAGTGCCTCAGCCTGCCCATTTACCCGGAATTGACTGAAAAACAGCAAGATCGAGTGGTGGATGTGGTGAAACAGTACTTCAAGGCGTGAATTAGTACTTGCAACCCCCCACAGGCCCGTTAGGTTTCGCCCTCATTTTTCGAGAATTTTGAACCTATGGCGAGAATCTGTGAATTAACCGGAAAACGCCCCGCAAAGGGCAGTATCATCTGGCGTAGTGGTAAGGCCAAGAAGAAGGGCGGCATCGGCACGCACGTCACGGCTATCACCAAGCGAAGGTTCTTCCCGAACCTGCAGCGGGTGAAGGCCGTGATCAACGGCGAAGTCCGCTACGTTCGCGTGGCAGCGAGCGCGATCAAGAAGGGCCTCATCACCAAGCCGCTAAAGCGCACTTGGAAGAAGCCCGAGCCGGTAGCCAAGAAGGCCTGATCTGCTAGCGTCAACTTTCGCGAAGGGCGAAGCTTCAAAGCTTCGCCCTTCTTCCTTGTACCCAGTTCGAACGGAAGCCCAGGCTTGTAGCGGCTAGCAGCCTCAGACAACCGGACCTGGGGGGGCACCAACGGTTCAACGTTCAACGTTCAACGTTCAACGTCCAACGTCCAACGTCCAAGATTCAAAGGAGGGTTCCAAGGCCTGTGCTGCGCCATCCAGCCAAGACAGCTGTCCGCTTTCCAGCCTCCTTCCTTCCTGACCTTGCACGGCACTTCTCTCTCTTGCCCCCCGATACTCGAGAAAAAAGGCCTGCGATTGTTGCGAAGTTACCCCAACAGCTACCACCTCCTTCATCGTTCTCTTCCAAAGGGTTCGGTCTCAATAGTTTAGCAAGAGCTCTCCCGGATTACTCCAAGGATCACCCCAAGTGACCGCAGAGCACACTCCCTCTCCGGTCCAACTCAAAGACCGTCTGGCATCCCTACTGCTCATGGCATCAGAGGTTCACTGGGATCTTGGATCCCGCGAACCCGCTCCGAGGCAGTTACCGTCAGTCGATCGACACAGAATCCGTCATGAAGACACGCCAAATATCACCCGGGCATCACCCTTCAGGGGCCAGGGGATACACCCTGGTCGAGGTTCTCTTCGCCACCGTCATCACCTCCTTCATGTTTTTCGCCGCGCTGAGCGCGATCACCTTCTCCAAGGTGGAGCTGGCCAGGGATAAGGAACGGGGCATCGCCAACGATTTCGCTATTCATTACATGGAGACGCTGCGGGGCATGAACTTCGACGATCTGGTTCCTGGAAATCCTATCAGCAGCCTCCACGATGGAGTAGGTACCAATGAGTTCAGCAAAAAAATGACAATCCGAGTTCCTGCGAGCGGGACCTGGGTTCCGATCAGCGGGGCTAGCTACGAAATGTTTACCCCCGATCTTCCCTGGCTCGCACCACGCAGTCCCGAGTACAGCCTCACTCTAACGCCCACCACAGTGGCCGGCACGGTGCGAACCCGAATGGCGACCCTGCAGGTGCGTTGGAACGCACCTCTCGGCAGAGGCAACAAGCAGATGTTGCGCATGGATATGCTCCGACTGCGCGATATCGAGACCGGTCAGTAGCCAAGCAGTCCACCACCGCTCTCTCTCCTCAAAGCTAAGTCTCTCTTTATGAAATTAGTCACCTCACCCGGGTTCCGAGCACGGTTCAGACGGGCAGCCTTCACCATCGTCGAGATGTGGATGAGCATGGCCGTGGGCTCCATGTGCATGGGAGCCTGCAGTGTGGTCTATGTGATGATGGCGAAAGAGCACCGTGCTGGCCTGGCGGATTCCATCGTCGAAGAGCGCATCGACAATCTCCAGGACAGGCTCTCCTCGTTCTTCCGCACCAAGAGCGCCACCGCCGGTGTCACGCTCGGAGGAGCGGAGACGACCAACAGCGCCATTTACAGAATTGCGCTCGTCACGGATAGCGTCACCGCCCCGGCGGAGCGTGTTTACTTCGACAAAGCGACCGGCTCGGTGATGTATGATCCCAACGCAACGGTGGCGAACAATGAGACCGTCCTCTGGGGGGGCGAGACGAACAAGTTCTTGCTTGAGAACATGTATTTTACCCCCGGGCTCAAGGAAGGTTACCGCCCCAACGGGTCCGTCCTGAATATTTGCCTTATTCTCAAAGACGACAAAGCGGCACGTCGCCGATCTGGGACCAGCTATCTCGACTCCAAGTCTCAGCGAACCTTTACAGTTCGGCTCCGTGGGCCGTAAGCCACTCCCAAACCACCCTAGGCTCCAGACTCCACAGCTCAGAAATTTGGAAGACATTTGACGTATGAAACTGCAACTCTCATTGGATCGGGATAAGGACGGATCGGCCCTGGCTCATTGCCTATGGATGACCATGCTCGTCGGCATGGGTGCCACAAGCCTCATGAGTCTGAGCACCAATCGTGTTCGAGCCTCCCATGAGCGCGCCAGCTTCACGGAAGCCTTTTACCACGCGGAGAACGCGTTGAACTGGGCCGCCATGCGGATCGTGGACAACGTGGATCCCACCGGCACCTTCACATACCACGGCAACACTCTCACGCTCCCCTACGCGAACTCATTCACCAACTATGCCTCCGCCTTCAAGGATGCCGAGGTCGTGATCTCTACCGCCACCAATGGCGCCGCGAATGTTTTCAATGTCCGGGCCTCCGCCAAAGTCGGTGATCGTACCCGCACCCTCATGGCCACGGTGAAAAAGGCGCCGCCTAGCAAAGTGTTCGACTATGAGTATTTCCTGAACAACTGGGGCTGGTGGTGGGGCTCTAGCATCACCGGCAATGGTGACAATCGCTCCAACTGGGACTTCGACTTCCGTTTCAGCCCTACCGTCAATGGGCACGTGAATGCCGCAGGACAAATCGCCTCGAACGGCACGGCCATCGATCCTTTCAACGCAGCCTCAATCCCCTTGAACGGCTTAGCCAAGGCCGACCCCTTGAACTACCTCAAGGATGGATCTGAGAAAGTCGGCATGCCGAACCTTAAGAACCTGGACGACTACAAGGCCCTTGCCGCCGCCAAAGGGGGAACCCTGACCATTGGCAGCACGGTGATCAGCGGCACTCACAC
>CAMAVD010000244.1 GCA_945861575.1 Akkermansia muciniphila | reverse complement strand
CGCTAGCAGAGGTCCGTGTATAGAAAATGAATTTTTCCGGTTGCCACTGCGCCGGGGGGGCGCATCTCGGTTTCTTGCACTCGCGTTTCTTCATTGAATGATTCAGGGGCAGACTTTTGTATGTAGTTGGTTTCCGAAGTCTCCTCACTTATAACGATAGGCATGCGTCGCCGCTCCATCAGGATGCCCGGTTTCCGAACCCTTGGCTGGGTAGGGTTGCTTCTCTGTCTTCTCAGTGAGGCTCCCTTGTTCGCAGCCGAGAAGGCTGTGTTGGATCCAGTGAAAGCCCAGGCTTTTTGGGCTCTGCAGCCTGTCGCCAACCCGGTGGTCCCTGCAGTCCGAAACAAGGCCTGGGTCCGGTCACCCATAGACACCTTCATCCTCGCCACACTCGAACGAAAGGGCATTCAACCAGCCCTTCCCGCGGAACGTCGGACGCTGATTCGCCGTGCGACCTTCGATCTGACAGGGCTTCCGCCGACCCCAGCCGAGGTCGAGGTCTTTCTCGCGGATCGATCGCCCCATGCCTTCGCGCACCTTGTAGAGAGACTTCTCGCCTCGCCGCGCTATGGGGAGCGCTGGGGACGCCATTGGCTCGACGTGGCGCGCTACGCCGACTCCAATGGCCTGGATGAGAATGTCGCCTTCGGCAATGCCTGGCGCTATCGCGACTATGTCATCCGCTCCTTCAACGCTGACAAACCCTACGACCAGTTCCTGATCGAGCAACTCGCGGGCGATCTGCTGTCGGCGACCGAGGATTTCTCCCTCCGAAACGACCGTCTGGAGGCCCTCGGCTTTCTGTGCATCGGACCTAAGCTTCTGGCGGAGCCCGACAAAATGAAGCTCGAGATGGATATCATTGACGAGCAGATCGAAACCTTTGGTCGGGCGTTCCTCGGTGCCACCCTGGGCTGCGCCCGCTGCCATGATCATAAATTCGATCCTATCCCCACGGATGACTACTACTCACTGGCGGCGATTTTCAAGAGCACCCGCACGATGGACGATCTGGCGACCATCGCCAAGTGGCACGAACCTTCGGTTTCCACTCCTAAGGACCTTCAGATCCAAAAAGCCTATTCCGAGCGACTTGCCGCTCAGAAGACCTCCTTGACCAACCGTGTCATGGAAGCCAACCGAATGCTTCTGTCCGCGCTTGTTACAAATACGCTGCCCCGCGAACCGGAGAAGCAGTATCCCAGCAACACAGTCGCTCAGATTGAGGCACTGCGCTCCGCTCTGAAGACCTTGGAGGCCCAAGCGCCGGAGCCGGCCTGCACGATGGGAGTGAAGGAGGGAACGAATATCCTTCAGACGATTCCGGTGCATCTGAGGGGTAGCCATCTCAGTCTTGGAAAATTGGTCACGCGGAGAGTGCCCAGAGCGATGAGCTTTGGGCCTGCCCCTGAGTTCAGCGACCGTCAGAGCGGACGGCTTGAGCTCGCTCGCTGGCTGGTGGACCCGCAGCATCCGCTCACAGCTCGGGTGATGGTGAATCGAATATGGCGCTGGCATTTTGGGCGTGGACTGGTGGCGAGTCCGGACAATTTTGGACTTCTGGGGGAGCGGCCCTCTCATCCCGAGCTGCTCGATTGGTTGGCTCACCGTTTCCTGGCAGAGGGCTGGAGCGTGAAGTCCATGCACCGAATTCTCATGCTGTCCAGCACCTACCAGATGTCCGTGAACGGTTCTCTTAGAGCAGGCGATGTCGATCCCGAGAATGCATTACTCTCTCACTTTTCACTGCGGCGCCTGGATGCGGAGGAGATTCGTGACGGCCTGTTATCCGTCGCGGGCAAGTTGGATCTCACCATGGGAGGGAAAACGATCCCACTTAAGAACCGTGAATTTGTCTTCGATCATACCTCCAAGGATGCCACGACCTATGACAGCCCGCGTCGTGCCGTGTACCTGCCGGTTATTCGGAACCATCTCTACGATCTTTTCCAGCAGTTCGACTACCCGGATCCTGCGGTGCCTAGCGGGAATCGCGCCGCCACCGTGGTCGCGCCTCAGGCGCTCATGATGATGAATAGCCCGCTCGTGTTGGAGGCATCCCAGGCCTTCGCCAAGCGTCTACTGGAGCCCTCACATTTCTCGGACGGGCAGCGCGTGCGCCAAGCCTACTTGCATGCCTTGGGTCGGATTCCCTCCAAGATGGAGCGTCGTTTGGCTGAGGAGTTTCTGCGTTCTACCCAGGCTGCGCAGGGCAGGGGACGGGTTTCGGAGTCAACACGACTGGAAGCGTGGCAAACCCTCTGCCATACCTTGTTGGCATCGAGCGAGTTCATCTATTTGAACTGAACATTTTCATGACTGCTCCTGATCCCAGATCACGTCCCACGCTCTCACGGCGGCGGATGTTACAAGAGTCCGGCCTGGGTTTTGGCTGGCTCGCTGCGGCGTCCGTGCTGACGTCCGCAGGCGAGCGCGCCACTGCTGTGGATCCCCTGGCACCTAAGCGCCCCCACTTTCATCCCAGAGCCAAGCGAGTTATTTTCCTCTTCATGAAAGGGGGGCCTTCGCAGGTAGATACCTTTGATCCCAAGCCCCTGCTCGACCGCGACGATGGCAAACCGTTTCCCGGTCAGAAGCCGAGGGTTCAGTTTGCGCCAACCGCAGAGCTGCTCAAGTCTCCATGGAAGTTCAGGAACTACGGACAGAGCGGCTTGCCCGTGAGCGAATTATTCCCGCACGTGGCGCAGTGCGTGGATGACCTGTGCATTCTTCGGTCGCTGCATGGAACCAATGCCGCGCATGGGGGCGCCTCCTTGAAGCTCCACACCGGCAGCGACAATTTTGTCCGTCCCAGCATGGGTTCCTGGATCAGCTATGGATTGGGGACCGAAAATCAGAATCTTCCTGCCTTCATCACTATTTGCCCAACCTTCGCCCATGGGGGTGTGAATAACTGGGGCGCCGCTTTTCTCCCAGCGGCTTACCAAGGCACGCCGCTGGGCAATGCGACTGTTCCGGCGGCCGACGCCATGGTGCGTTACATACGGAACTCGCGTCAGAGCTCCGCGCAGCAGCGGGACCAGCTCGATCTGCTTGCTGCGATGAATCGCGAGCATCTGCGGAGGGTAGGGAACCATCCGGCGCTCGAAGGTCGTCTTAACTCATTCGAGCTGGCCTTCCGGATGCAGATGGCGATGCCAGAAGCGCAGGACATCACGGGTGAATCCGAAACCATCCGCCGACTTTACGGTTTGGATGACAAGATGACTGCGAACTTCGGTCGTCAGTGTCTGATGGCACGACGCTTTGCGGAACGAGGCGTGCGCTTTATCCAGGTCACTCACAGTGACGGCGAGGTGCAATGGGATCAGCACGGCGACTTGCGCAAGGGGCATGCCAAGAATGCAGCCGAAGTTGACAAGCCGATCGCTGGACTGCTGAAAGATTTGAAGGCGAGCGGACTTCTGGAGGACACGCTGGTGCTCTGGGGTGGGGAGTTTGGGCGCACCCCAACCGCTCAAGGAGGTCGAGATGGCCGCGACCACAATCCCGAGGGCTTCACCATGTGGATGGCTGGAGCGGGTGTGAAGGCGGGCACGGCCTATGGTGCGACCGATGATTACGGCTGGTATGCCACCGAGAACAAGATGCATCTGCACGATTTGCACGCCACGATTCTGGCGCTGCTCGGGCTGGATCACGAGAAGCTCACCTGCCGGTTTGCGGGACGAGATTTCCGACTGACCGATGTTAGCGGCACGGTTGCCACAGGTGTCTTCGCCTAGCAGGACGAGTCCGACAGGCTGCTAAGCCTTCTTAACGAAGCAGGCTTTGAGGCCGATGGCGCTTCCGTCCATTTTGCAGGAGATCTCATGATCGCCATCCACTAAGCGGATACTCTTGGCTTTAGTCCCGCCTTTGAGTACCTGGGACGATCCTTTCAGCTTCAAGTCTTTGATGAGAACGACCGAGTCGCCGTCCGCGAGCACTGTTCCGTGGGCATCTTTGACCACCCTGGTTTCGGGGGCTTGCGCTACCGCTTCACGCGGCCATTCATGTCCACAGATGACACATTCCCAGCGGTCGGCGTGCTCTATTAGTTCGGTCATTGTGCACATTGGGCAGGCTTTGTTGCTCACGATAGATCAGCGTAGGTTCAATCTTTTGTGGCAATCAATCAAAGTTTTGTGGCTTGTTCCGACCGAAAGCCGTGGTTCCTCAGATGGAGGACAGGTGCCAAGGTCGTTCCAAGCGAACGAAGTCATGCCAAGTTTGAAGTTAAGGATCCAAAAGGCGCAGTCTGTAGAAACGCATCACCCCCGCAGGGAAGTCACGAAGTAGAACGGTATCCCCCTCGGCGACCGGTTCCACCGGCAGTGTCTCCCACTCGGGTGCACTCAGGTCCGTCTTGTAGTCCACCTGAACACGAAATCCCGGTGTGACGTTGCAGAGAAGCGAGACGCTGCCGTTGGGAAGGATCGTCAGGGTTCTCAATTGAGGTGAAGCAGGCGCTGCGATGCGATTTGGACCCTGCGGCGTCGGCTCGGCCATGAAAAACAGCGAAGCGCCCCCGTCGTGATATCGCCCTTGGCTGATATCGGCGCTTTGGGGGCCGAAGGTGATGCCATCCACCTGTGTTCCATCCGGGGCGAAGAGGTAAATTGCCTCACCTCCCTTATCCAGCTGAAAGCCCGCGTGCAACCCCGCATGCACGGGAAGATTCAGTTCCGGCTTGCCATCTGCCCATACGAGAAGAAACCCCTCTGCGGGGATGGGGAAGCCGCTGGGAACGCGAAACTGAGACTTATTGGTGAGCGTGTCGGTGAGATAATAGCCTCCTAGGTCCAGCAACTGGGACGATGGATTGTAGATCTCAAACCAATCGTCGAATTTGCCCGTCTCTGGATTCCTTAAGGTGCGGGTATTCGAGGCCATCCACTCGTTGATCCGGGCGATGGCCGGTGGAGTGCCGCACGCGATGGGCAGAACTACCGTGGCCTGGGGGATTGGGCGACCTCGGTTGTCGATACCCGAGACGGTGAGTTGGTTCGTCCCGCATACGAACGCGACCTGGCTGGTCCACGCATTGAGGCTGGTCCAGGTCACCGGCCAGGCAATGCCGTTGACCGTCAGCGCCGCCACTTCCACAGGTGCGGTGCCGCTCAGTTTGAGCAGGGACTGATTGGTGTCAAAGACGAAGGGAGTCTTTACCGTGAATGTCCCTGCCAACGTCGCCAGTCTGCCCGCGAGATACGCTCGCTGTTGTTGGATGAAGTTCTTGATGTCGTCAGGAGCGGAGACAGGCACGCCATTGGCGAGGAGCGCCTGGTATCGCTCATCTAGGAATCGATTGACGGTGCTGCTGACCAGCGGTCCTTGCACGGCGTCCTGAATCGCCCGCCAATATGCGCGACGAAAGGGGGGGTGGCTGTTCATGCGTGCGAGCACGGGATCGTCCGACTGGAAGGGATCGTTCGTCGGCCCGTCCGCAGCGAACGCGATGTCCAGATCCCAGGGGAACAAGGTCCAGCGGCCAGACTTGCCTTTGTACGGAAACATGTTCCCTCCGGTGACGTAACCGAAGGTATCCCAATTGCCGACGAGATGCTCGAAGGCGAAGACTCGCATCCATTCCTCCACGTCGACCAGCGACTCCACGCGCGCGGTATAATTGCTCGCCGGGGAGTTCAGCGCATCTACGAGCTGGAACCAGTTTGTAAAATTGTTGGCCGAGCCCCGGACGGCATGGGGTTGGAAGTTCCAGCGATAGCGTGCGGTCTTCTTTACTCCCCCGGTGGTGTTGAAAACCGCCATCCGGGCATCCATGCGGCTGGAGGAGAAATCATCGGTCAGCACGCTGTCGACGTCGTACCAGATGGCCGTTTTGTAGAGCTCGCCGTCGGCGTCGTCTGGGAACCATTCGCGAGCGGAATCGCGATTGGGAACCTGGGTGTCTTCGCTGATGGAGCCGCGCTGGGTACCGTTGACGAAGAGGCGCACGTAGCGCCGCGCGTTGTAGGGTGTGCCCAATCGGCGCAGGATCCAATAAGCAAACGGCTCCCGCTGGGCGCCGGGATCGGGAAAGCTGTTAAGATTTCCCGGATAGGCCACTTCAAAAACGGCCGCGCCCAGGAAACGGTCGTCGTCCGGGAAACGGATGTTGTAGTCGCAGGGGTTCCCGGTGGGACCGCTGTAGGTCGCGGTCTTGAAAGGGCTCCCGCTGTAGTAAGCCCCCACGTTGTAGAAGGCGCGTTCAGCGCCGTTCACAAAGGTGCAATCGAGCGGCTGATTGCTGGCAGGGCCTCTCGTGGACCAGCGGCTAGCGGTGGCCGCCGTCATCCAGAGACGATAGGTGCCGAAGCCTCCGAACGGCTGTGTTTCACCGAACCGGACCAGGCATTCGCGTGCGGGTTGCCCCGCCGGAAACCGGGTGAGAGCAGGGGAGGAGGCCCCATCGGCGGCCTCCACAAAAAAGGCCACCAAAGTGCCAGCCGACTGGGCGGGTAGGCTGCCGCTAAAGATTCCATCACCCGCTGAGGCGTCGCCGCCCGCTCCATCATCTACCATCGATACCGTCAGCAGGGTTTTGGATGGATCTACCCGATAGCGCAGTAGGACCGTCCCGATACCGTCCGGGTCATCCATGCGCGCGGTGATGAGCACCGGTTGGCCTCCGGCGGGCAGAACGGGATGATGGGACACGCTTGAGATAGCGGGTCCGCCATTTGCGACCGCCTGGCTGTTGCGTGCGCCCGGCGTCCCGAGCTGCTTCGGGAGGAGCAGTGGGCCGGTGGCTTCCAGCCAGTTGCCCCGCAGGCGGAGGAGAATTTCCGGGTGGCCGGCAAGCCAGCGCACTCGCGCGCGCAAGGTGGCGGTGGCGCCGGCCGAAACGCTCGCTGTGAGAGAACTTCGAACCCGGTTGGCACTGCAATCGCCGTCACCACTCGCTCGAAGGTGCAATGAACGCGTGCCGCCGAAGGCCGCGGTCGTTTCCAAGCTCGTGCCTTCATGATTGCCATCAAAAATCCATCCGCTCGCGCCGGTTTCAAATGTGCCGTTGGCCAGCAGGTTTTTGCCTGCGCTGATCACCTCGAGATTGTCCACCAGGCATTCGCCCT
>CAMAVD010000243.1 GCA_945861575.1 Akkermansia muciniphila | reverse complement strand
ATACGATCTTTGGCAAAGGGTCAACTATTGGTCGAGGACCGGGGTGGAGGCCACACGGCGCAGGAAGAAGGTTCCCGCCGCTACAATATTGGTCTGGTGCAATCCACCCAAAACCTCGACATAGCCACCGGACACCTCGCGGTGTCCGTAGTCGGGCGGTGGATTGGGAGGTGGCGGGGCAATCTGCAACTCGATGAACCTCGAGATCGCGAATGACTCCTCCAGGTTGTTATGGTCGGGATGGTACTTGTGGCGAAAGGGATTCGTGGGATGGTCCGCCGGCAGCGTGAAGCCCACGTTCAGGGTGCTGCCAATCGCGAAACTGCCGTTCATGCTCAGGTGACTCTTTCCGCCTTCGGAGGGAAAGTCGTAGCTCACTGTGCTGAACCGCCGCCCTGCGAGCTCGCCATCCCGCAGTGCTACGCCTTTAAACTGGGGGATTTTCGACTCATCGGTGAGCAAGACATAGCGCCCAGCCACTGCGGGCTCCGCTGTGCCGTCCTGCCACATCTGAATGACCTCCTTCAGCAATCGAGCTTTCCCCGAACCGTCAACATGTACCAGAAGCCGCTGCGACAATGGCGATTTTACCGGCCTCGGCGTCAGGCTGACATTGGTGCGCAGGATGGCGATCGGCACCTTCGAGAGCACCTCGCCCCCTGAGTTGGTCACCGAGATGGAAGCGGTGCCGTTGGTGAGCAGACGGCCGCTGTGCACTTCACTGACATCTGTCAACGTTGCCACCCCCACCCAAAGGCCTGCGGAGGCGTTCACATTCGCTCCCACATCGGAAAGCGACGGGGCTGCGGGGACGCCGGATCCACTGGATTGCTGCGAAGCAGTCAGAGGAATCGAGTAACGAACTCCAGCGTTGTTGTTCAAGGTAAGGATCGCATCCACGGAGGTGGACTTCATCTGAGATCGACGAAGTCCGAGCGCGAACGGCTGGTTGGTTCCCGGCAGGTTGCGGATCTGAAAGGGGCTGGGGAGCGCCTGCCATGCGAAACCCTCGGTGCTGGAGAAGGTGCGATAGACCAGCAGTCCCGAGCCTCCGGGAAGAGTGTCGCGAAGTGCGAGATCGAACGAACGGTCAGAGCGATTGATGAGGCGCAAGGTCTGCTGATCCAGCAAGGTTCCAAAGTCCAGCCCGGGGCTCTGCTCCAGCACCAACTCCAAGGGTGCTTGGTATTCGGAGGCTCCTTTACAGAAAACCCAGAGGGCTTCGCCAGCTTTCATCGGAGTCGTCCCACTCACCAGCGACCACTGCCCGGAGGGAGACATCCGGTAAATGGGCTGAATCTGACGGGTGACCGAGTTGTAGTGGGCCTTGGAGGGCTTGAAGTAGTCCACAAATGTGGGCGGTGCCGCCGGGTCCACCGGAAATCCTCGGAGATTGTAGGTATCCGGCTGCCAGCGGATCTTCTTCAGCGCGGGAGTCCCGGTGATATTCCAAGTGGCAGCCCCGTTCATCTTGAGAAGGTAGGGCTGGCCACCTTGGATCGCGAAGAGGCGGTTGCCACGGGCCTCGAGTCGATTGGTGCTCACATAGTAGGCCCAACGTTCCTTGTTCCACACCGGCTCGGATGGATCCTGGATGAAGTTGATGGAAGAAACACGATCCTGTATGGCCCAAGCGGTCTCCAATGGGAGGCCCGCAAACACAGCCTCAGGGCTGGCATTCGTCGGCATGACATCAAGGTAGATCGCGTTCCATCCCGACTGAAGGCTGAGGCTCTGCGTCTGAAACGGCACGGCCATAACAGCGCGCGGCATCAGGGCGAGCAAGAACAGGAGAGCGGCCCCGCGTCGAAAGCGGCGAGCGCGTGGTGCGATCCCCCTTGGGATTCCAGCCGGTAGAATGGTTCGGATCTTCATGATGGAAAAAGAGAGGAGGTCGAGTCGAAGAGAAGCTAGGAGCCCGGTACGCCTGAAGGCGGTTTCGAGGCTGGGGGCTCGGGGGGGACGGCCACAGCTTCCACCGCCTCTGGAAATACCTCGATGGAAAGCCCATCTCTAGCGCTTTTTTGAAAGGCAGCCTGTGCCTCCAGTTCTTGTTGTTTACGAAGAGCCCAAGAAATTCGATCGCGCACCGAGGCCAGGGTTTCCTGAGACGCAGGCTTACGCTCCATAAGACGCACGAGGCAAAAACCCTCGGGATGCTCCACCACGGCACTGAGCTGGCCGGGTTCCTTTAGTTCGTCCAGCGCAACAGCGACGGCCTCACCCCAGTGGGCTTTTACCTGGGACGGCGTTTGCCAACCCTGATCCCCCCCTCGATATCGCGATGGAGCATCCTCTGAGTGAATTCGTGCCAAGTCCCCGAACCCTTTCTCGACCGAAGGCAGGTTCTCTAGGACCCGAAGAGCCTCCAGGCGGGATCGCGCACTGTTTTTGCGCTCTGTGTCAGCCTTGCGCGGTACTTTGACACTCAGGATGGCCGTTCGCACTTTCGCCGGCTGCTCAAACTTTTCGAGATGGGCCTCGTAGTAGGCGCGGATCGCGTCGTCGCTCGGAGGTGAGAGTTTGTCCAGATTGGGTCCCGCGTGAGTTTCGTAGCGACTCACCACCCATCTTCGAAACTTCTGAATGGACTCAGCGTCCTTGTCCATGCCCGCTGCCTGGGCTCGCGCATAGAGGACTTCAAACTGGATAAGACTCTCGAGAGCCTGGGTGCGAACCTGGGAAGCGGGTCCGGGACGACGCACCATTTCGGCACCCATCTCTCGCTCCAGAGCGTCCTGTCCGATCCATTGATTACCAACACGCGCCACCTTTCCAACGCTGTTTGTCGAGGGCGCAGGGGTTTGTACTGGCTGGGATGGCGAGCAGGCGGGGAGTAGAAGAGCCACGGAAACTGAAACGACCAACAACCGCACGAACGACAACGTTTCGGTTACAAAACACATCTCAAACTAATATTTCTAAATCACGAGAGGCGCACAAGAAAAAAGCGTTCAGCGTGCCCGCTGGCACCGATCCCAGCCGGTGCGGGCCATTGCCCGCCGCACTTGCTGGCAGAAGTAGCTTGTCTGCGTTGAGCCGCCACCCTAGCTTGCCCTCACAGCTCTACAGTATCAGGCATCGCGAACTCACTTAGCCGGTAGAAAAAATGGACTTAACCATCGAAATATACCTCGCGATCGGGATGATGGGGAGCGTATTCGCCCTCGGCTTCGCGTTCTTCAAATCCAAATGGATTATGAAGCAGGAAGTGGGGAGCGACCGACTCAAGAAGATCGGCGGCTATGTGGCGACGGGTGCCATGGCCTTCCTCCTTCGCCAATACCGAGTGCTTGGACCGTTCGCCGCGACGGCAGCTGTCTTGCTGCTTCTCGGGAATAAGGGCCTGCTTCGCTGGGAAGCGGTTACATTCGGAATCGGAGCCATTTGTTCTGCCGCTTCTGGATTCTTTGGGATGCGCATCGCCACTCAAGCCAACATGCGCACGACCACGGCCGCTAGCCGAAGTCTTAATGAGGCGCTGAAGGTATCCTTCGCGGCCGGTTCGGTAATGGGCATGAGTGTCGTAGGCCTGGCCTTGGGCGGTATTACGCTGATCCTGTTCACTTCCATTTACTTCTTCGGTCGAGCATCCGCCGACTTTCAGCACTCTATCCTGCCCATCCTTTCGGGCTTTGCGCTCGGTGCCTCCTGTATAGCGCTGTTTGCTCGCGTGGGCGGTGGGATCTACACCAAGGCGGCCGATGTCGGCGCCGATCTGGTGGGCAAGGTCGAGGCCGGGATCCCCGAGGACGACCCGCGCAATCCCGCCACGATCGCAGACAATGTGGGCGATAACGTCGGGGATGTGGCCGGCATGGGTGCGGATCTCTACGAGTCCTTCGTGGCCTCGATCCTCGGATGCATGATCCTGGCCCTATCCGCCACCACCGATGAGCACCTGAAGGTCAGGTTGGTTCTCCTGCCACTGGCACTGGCAACAGCAGGTGCGGTGGCCTCAGCCATCGGAATCCAGTTTGTGCGTGTTCGAGAAGGTGGATCGCCTCAGGGCGCTTTAAACAGAGGCTCGCACATCGCTTCCATTCTGGCTGCTCTCTTCAGCTATCCTATCTTCTATTTTTGCCTAGGCAACAGCACCATGAGCGACGGTGCTGGTACCAACCACTTCTTCCTTTGCACCATCGTCGGGATCGTCTCTGGCACCCTCATTGGCATGCTCACGGAGTACTTCACAGGAACCAACCGGGCACCCGTCAACGCGATCGTCCGAGCCTGCGATACTGGACCAGCGACGACTCTCATCACCGGCATGGGCGTTGGGATGACGTCCACCGCTTTGCCGGTCGCCACGATGGCCCTCACCGTGCTGATCAGCTACCAGCTTGCCGGGCTTTTCGGCGTAGCGATCGCAACCGTGGGATTGCAACTGACCCTCGGCATCCAGCTGGCTGTCGATGCATTCGGTCCGGTGGCCGACAACGCAGGCGGGTTGGCTGAAATGTCGGAGATGCCCCCTTCGGTGCGCGCGACCACGGATAAGCTGGACGCCGTGGGCAATACCACTGCCGCCATCGGCAAAGGGTTCGCTATCGGTTCAGCCGCTCTCACCTCGGTCATCTTGTTCTCCGCCTTCAAGAGCGAGGTTGGCATCGCCGCCATCGACATCACCCATCCAAAAGTCCTGGTGGGACTCCTTCTGGGCGGGATGGTGCCGTACTGGTTCTCCTCCATGTGCATGATGGCGGTCGGGAGAGCCGCCTTCGCAATGGTCGATGAGGTGCGCAGACAGTTCCGCACGATACCGGGGTTGCTACAGGGCAAAGCGGAACCCGACTATTCCCGTTGCGTGGACATCAGCACAAGCGCTGCCCTCAAGGAGATGATCTTCCCGGGACTATTGGCAATCCTAGCGCCCGTAGCTGTGGGCTTCGGAGGAGGAGTGGAGATGTTGATGGGGTTCTTGACCGGCGTGACCACGTCCGGGGTTTCGCTGGCCATCTTCATGAGCAACGCGGGCGGTGCGTGGGACAACGCCAAGAAGACCATCGAAAGCGGCCTCAGCGGGGGCAAGGGTTCGGATGCCCACAAGGCCGCTGTGGTTGGAGACACGGTGGGCGATCCATTTAAGGACACCGCCGGACCCTCCTTGAACATCCTCATCAAGCTGATGGGCGTGATGTCTGTGGTCATCGCTCCCATGCTAAAAGTCTTTTGGGGGAAATGACTATGCCATACCAAAACCGACTCTACCAGATTCTCTACCCCAATCAGGCACTCATCGCCTCTCAATTGGCGCCCGAAGATTTCGCACGGCACTACCTGATCGGGTCGATTCGGCACTACTCAGGGAAACTTGTATTTGCCGACATCGACATTCGTTTTCGGCATCCCTACTTCGAGATCGATCAGGGGCTCGAACAGCTGGTTCCCCACGAGGACGGAGGGCCGAAGCATACCAAATTCATATGCTCCTACCGGGTGATGGAGCACATGGATTTTGATTGCATCAACAGCCTCTATCTTTCGACCTCGGAAGCGAACATTCTCGAACTGAAACCTCGCGAATACGACAAGGTTCACCAGACTGGCTTTCTCCGCACGTTCGCCGAGATTGCGCCCCTGTCGATGCTGGTCATGAGTCCTTACGACATGGTGGAATTCGGTAATTTCATCACCCAACCGGCAAATCCGAAGGGCTGCCCAAAATTATTTTACACGCAGATCGAGCTCAATGTGGACGAATTCATCGCCAACTTTGAGAAGAATCCCTTCATGCAAGCCCCTTTTCCATTCCTCCACCCATCCAAGTTGAGGGACGCGATTCTCGAGATGAAGGTCAAGGGCGACAAGAAAAGCAAGGGCTTGTCCTTGTTTTGTCCAATGGACCAGATCTCGTTCAAAATGATCCGACACGGGTTCATGTTCACTGGCCAGGACAAATCCAAGTTTTTTCCGATGCCCACCCTCCACGAGATCGAGACCAACGACTATAAGTTCTGGCAGGGTATGTAAACCAGCGCCACCCTCCGGGTTGAAAACACCGATGCCCGGAGGGTTCACGAAAACCAATGGCATCGCTGGGAGACTGGGCCGGGCCGGGTGTCCACCATCCTTCACCTGCTCGGCATCCACCACGAGAAACTCAGCTACCGGTTTGGAGGCCGCAGCCATCCGATCCACCTTCGATTTCAGCATGGCCCAGGTCTGTAAGAGCGCGCCGCGGATTCGTTAGCAGGGAGAGGAAGGCAGAACATCGGTCGGTAGGAAGACGGTGACTGCCCCCGGAAAAGTGACGACGCAGAGAAAGCGCTCGATGAAATCCGGCCTCTCTCTCGATCAACTGGCCCGTGCAAAAGGAATCAGAGCCTGGGGCTTAGGCCCGCAGGCTCTGAGATGTTTCGTTCGAACTTACCTGGTCCCCGTATAATTCCAAATCAGGCGTTAAGGGTCCTGGGCGTCGATGCGGAAGTATTGCTGCGGGTTTCCCGGGGTAATCGGAATCGTGAAGGTCAGCAGTCCGCCCGTTCCTGGGGTAGTCTGGATGCCCGTCCACGTCTCTGATGAAAGCGTGGGACTCGCCACTAGCACGTAATTGAGTCCAGCCTGCGAAGCGACCTTGAAAGTGAGATCCGTCCCGTTGAGCGCCGGGGATACCATGATGGGCGCTTTGTTGTAGAAAAAGACGTTATCAATGTAAAAGGTGCCCTGCTTAACGCCACCGCCAAAATTATCCGTCCACAACATCTGTATGAGGCTCGAGAGATTGAGGTTGGGATTCCGGTCTGTCCACTCTGACAACGGTATGTCTAGGCTCACCCAAGTATTGCTGGTGATTACGCCGCTGGCAGCGCCAATTTGGTACTCGGATTCGGCCTTCGTTGCGGGCACCCCGAGTCTTTCAGTGACGAGCTTGATCCCAAACTGATTGGCCGTCGTCCAGACGTCTAGATGCAAGGTGGTCGCCTCGCTCACATTCAGTTCTTGTCCGGCTCTGTATCGGGTCTGAGGCAGGCTTTGCGGTTTCCTGTCCACGTAGATTTTTGCAGAATCCAGGGTGGCGACTCACCGGAGGGGCTTGGGCTGGGCCTTTTCCCACTCCTCATGACTGACCTGTTTCGTCACTTGGAGATGGACAAAGGTGCCCTTCTTATTCCCCACCACCACATCAGGAAGACCGTC
>CAMAVD010000242.1 GCA_945861575.1 Akkermansia muciniphila | reverse complement strand
GTTCGATGTTCGCGAAGGGTTCGGACACGATTGCGACGTTCTTGGTGTCCCCATCTGCCATGACGTAGCGCCCCACCGGCATGCTGCCGCCTCCGCCAAAGGGGGACGCGGACGCGGCCCCTTCCTTGGTTATTTTGCGTCCGAGTGTCAGGCTGCTGAGGGTCTTTCCACCCTTGTCTTTGAACTCAACCAGGGTTCCAGCCCCTCCGTTGGTGCCCTTGTCCGGCGCCAGAAGATCGAGGCGGGCGAGTTGACCGGCACCCGCTTTCACCGGTTGGCCTACCTTGAGATCGAGGATCTTGAGGAGGAATCCGTGCAGATTTTCGAAGTTGGCTGGATAGTCTGCACGGTCAACCACTCCCCATACATCTGCCTTTTTGCTCAGTGTCAGCGAGCCTTCAGGGCCCTTGATGGACACGCTTTCCACCGAGTTGAGCTTCCCCTGAAAATCCGGGAGTAGCTTCTCGCCCATCTTCTGGGCTGACTGTGTCCAAGTAGCCTGCTCCCGCTGGCTGAGGCTGTAGCCGATGCCGCCGACAACGGCACCAATGACGATCAAGAGAAGAAGTTGATTCTTATTCATTTTGCCCCCTGACGATTCTTACGGACGAAAAATAGGATGATACCTGCACCCGTGACGAGGATTGGCACGCCTGCGATGTTGACGCCTCTGAGGATGCCTTGGAGTGACTCCACATCTTTGCGAAGTTCTTTCCGGGCTTTCTTCACCTCAGACTTTGCCTGACTTTCCTGCTTTCTGAACTTCTCGATCTCCGCCTGCTGTTCCGGCGAGAGGACGAAACGCTGCCCAGAATCCTTCTTGTGTACCTGCAGGTCGTTCAGCTTCTTTTGCGTGTCCTGAAGACCCGCCTCCAGGTTCTGCAGAGTTAGGCGGTGCTTTTCCTGCGCCTTCGCTTCCATTTCCTGGACCACTGTGAAGGGACGACTTGAGACAGCGCGGCTGCGAACTCGGATCAGGTTGCTGTCCCCCGCCATCTGCTCGACCATGTTCTGGGCGAAAGGCAGATTGTCGTTGAAATAGCTCATCATCTTTTGGCCAAAGAAGTTCTGGACCTGGACGGTGAACTGGTCGAAGAGCATGTCTGAATCGGCTATCAGGATTACTACCCCTTCGGCCTTCGACTCCTTCAGGCCGTCGTCGGACTTCGTAGCGTCCTTTTTCTCGTCTTTGCCGTCCTCTTTCTTCTCAGCATCGGGCTTGCCGTCTGCGAAGGCAGTCTTGAACTTTCCTTCGAGCCGCAGGGCGAGGGTTTGCTTTGTCCCGGAGGGGCTGAACTTGTTGACGATGTCCTGGCTGCTGAACTGCGCCTGGAATCCATCCACAAACTGTGACTGCGTTGTGGTGGTGAGCAGGATGGTCTGTTTCAGACCTGCGGCGGGTGTCCCGGAGAACGCGCCGCCGAAGGGAATCATGACCTTCTTGAGCTGGCTGGTGAGAACGTCGGTCGCGTTGATCCCCGTCTCGTTAACGGTCAGGAAGGTGGGGACTTTCTCGGGTCCGCCTTTGCCTCGGTTCAGAGCGGTGGAATAGACCATGTCGGCTACCACCTTGGTGTTCTCGAAGGTAATTCCCCAAGCCTTTAGGAGCTTGTCTAGTGAAGAGGGTCCGCCTGGCATGTTCGCCATCATCGGATTCTGCGGGTTCGCAGGTTTGTCCACCAGCGACATCGCGTCCAAGAAGCCGATCAGCTTTCCCCCGCGCAATACGAATTGGTCGATGGCGTACTGGGTCTTGTCGGTAATTTCCTTCGGATGAACAACGATCAGAACTTTGATGTCGGAATCGATCTGATCGACATCCATCTGGATTTGCTTCACATCGAAATCCTTCTGGAGCTCTTGAATGAAGACCCAGGGTTCCTGGCCCTGCTGTTGCCCCATCCGCGCCATCATCGGGTTCATGGGCTGACCAAACATGGGCAGGGGAGTCATGATACCTACCGATCCCTTCTTGGGATTCATTACCTGCGAGAGTGCCCGGGCGATATCGTATTCGAGGAGGGTCTCACGTTGCGGGTCAAGGAAGGGCAGGCTCACCTTGTCGGGGTCAATACTGACCGCTAGGCCGAGGTAAACCTCTTCTCCCGCGGTGATCTGCTGGCCTTCGATTCCGTCCAGGCGGGCAGCATCCTGTTCATCGGAGTCGGGCTGGGGATGCAGCTTCTTGATCTCGATCCGGCCTTTGGAATACACGCCAAACTCGTTCAGGAGGTCTTCAACCCGCTGCGCATAGTTTTTGATGACCGGATGCACGTCCCGGTCGTTGTTGTAGTAGAAGCGGATCTGAACGTTTTGATCCTGCTTACTCAACTGGTCGACGATTGTCTTGGTGCCGTCTGAGAGGGTGAACAGCTTTTCCGCAGTTAAGTCGACGCGTGTCTTGAAGACACCGAGGATCACATTGGCAGCGATGACGATCGCGAACATGATCGCGACTCCCGCGACGGAGAATAGCAGCTTTTCAGTCTGTTTCTGGTTCATGGTGCTTGAGAGAGTGGAGGGCTCAGTTACCGGAGCGAATATTGCGAATGATCACGCCGGTGCAAAACAGGGCGAAAACCACGATCGACACAAAGAAGAAGACGTCGCGGCTATCAATCACCCCGCGCTGGAATCCCGCGAAGTGGGGCAGCACGCTGAAGGTACTAATAAGATCCACGGCACGCTCCGGAAGGATGGTTGAGAAGAACGTAGTCACTGGCGGCCATCCCACTGCGATCAGGAAGAAGCAGATCACGACCGACAGGATGAAGCTGATGACCTGATTGCGGGTCATGGCCGAGGTCATGCAGGTAATCGCAAGATACGCGCCTGCTAGAAGAGCGCTGCCCACATATCCTGTGAAGATAGTGCCCAGATCCGGCTTGCCTAGGTAGCAGACCGTCAAGACGGTTGGGAAGGTAAGAGCCAGCGCGATGATCAGAAAGAGCCAGGAGGCCAGGAACTTTCCAATGATCGCCTGGCCTGCGGTTACGGGCATGGTCAGGAGGAGTTCCAACGTTCCCAAACGACGCTCCTCAGCCCAAACCCGCATGCCTGCCGCAGGCACCAGGAAGAGATAGAGCCAGGGATGCCAATCGAAGAACGGCCGAACGAGAGAGGCTTCGCCCCGCTCAAAGAAGCCGCCGAGGAGGAAGGTGAAAATCCCGCACATGGCGAGGAAGATCACAATGAACACATAGGCGACGGGCGACGTGAAATAGGACGCCAATTCCCGTCGGGCGATGGTTTTTATGGTGCTTAAACCGTTCATGAGCGCTGCTCCTTCGAATTGTCGGATTTCGTGATATTACGGAAGACTTCGTCCAGCCGGCCTTCCTCAGTATGCAATTCCTCCAGCTTCCATCCTTGTCCCGCCACCACGAGGGCGACTTCACGAGCCAAGGACCCATTCTGACCCTGTGTCTGGGGATAGACGCGCACCCAGGCGGTGTCGGGTAGCCGGTCTACCACGGAGACGCTGCGCGCTCCCTGGACGCCTTTAAGGCGTTCTTGGACCTGTTCCGAACTCACTCCAGGAATCTTAACGGTGACGGCCCCTGAGAGCTCTGATTGCTGGCGAAGTGCGGCTGGGGTGCCGTTGGCCACGATGCGACCGCGATCGATGATGATGGCGCGGGAGCAGACGGCGTCGACTTCCTCGAGGATGTGCGTCGAGAAGACGATGGCCTTCTTCTCACCCATGCGCCGAATCAAGCCACGAATTTCATGCTTCTGATTTGGGTCAAGACCGTCGGTCGGCTCGTCCAGAACGAGCACGTCTGGGTCATGGATGATCGACTGGGCGAAGCAGGTCCGGTGGCGGTAGCCTTTGGAGAGCGTGTCCACGCTTTGGTGGAGCACCGTTTCGAGGGAGCACATCTCTACCACCCGATGGACCGCCCGCTTCTTGGCGTCCCCGGTCAGACCGCGAATCTCGGCCGCGAATCCCAGGAAACCGCCGACGGTCATGTCGTTGTAAGACGGGGCGTTCTCAGGCAGGTAGCCGATGAGGCGCTTGGCAGGTAATGGCTGTTCCACCAGATCGTGGCCTCCGACGGAGACCCGACCTTCCGAAGGTGGGATAAAGCCTGTGACCATGCGCATGGTGGTGGATTTGCCGGCGCCGTTGGGCCCCAGGAATCCGAGAACCTCGCCTCGTTCGACAGTGAACGAGACCCCATCCACGGCACGCTTGGTGCCGAAGGATTTTTTTAGATTTTCGACTTTGATCATGTTGCAACCCGGTTCGGTTCTATCAAATCAGGCCGACGATTTACTTCGTATGGGCGGCTTTGTAAAGCAGGGGGTTCATTACATTTTTGTAAGGGACTAGCGGGCTGCCGGAGTTCACAAGTCGTTCCGCAGGGTGCTCGCCAGGGCAAACGTATGGGGCAGGGGCAGCGTGGGCTGTCGGCATTAGAAAGAAGGGGTTTGACTCCATCGGCAGTTCCGCACCCGCAAGGCCCATTCGAGTTCAAACATCAGCTCTCCTCCGGGTTCCGCATCGCGGCCATCGCGGTTTAAAGTTCGGGCTCCTTGCCCCTCGGTTCCTTCGCAGTCGGCAGACTATCCGGCAGCCTGGATTGACAATACTCCAAATTCGGCTAAATTGGAGCTCGTGAGTTTCGTGGATCGAGTCGTAGGAAAGCGTTTACGTGCGGTTCTAAAGCAGCAGAAGTCCATTCTGCTGTTGGGTCCACGTCAGACGGGTAAGACTACCTTGCTGCAAACGGTGCCAGCCGACCTCACTCTCAATTTTCTGCAACCCCAGGTTAGGCAGCGCTACGAAAGAGCGCCGCAGCTGCTCGGTGCCGAAGTGGAAGCCCTCCACGGACGTCTGCGCGAGCGCATGCCGCTGGTCGTCCTGGACGAGGTGCAGCGAGTTCCGGAGGTCATTAACAGCGTGCAGGACCTGATCGATCGCAAACAGGCTCAGTTCATCCTGACCGGATCCTCAGCCCGCAAGCTACGCCGGAGTCGTGATGCCAACTGGCTCCCGGGACGATTGATCCCGCTGCGGCTGGACCCGTTCTCAATCATCGAGCACACCCCAACGTCCTTAGAACACGCTCTCTCGTTCGGCAGCCTCCCCGGGATCGTTCTTGAAGTGAGCGACAATGACTCCGCCCGGGAGGAACATCTCAAAGCCTACACCTCCTTATACCTGGAGGAGGAGGTTCGTTCCGAGGCGTTGGTCAGGAATTTGGCCGGATTCTCCCGCTTCCTGCAACTGGCGGCCATGGAATCGGGGAGCATCAGTCATTTCCGAGCGATTGCTCAGGAGCTAGGCGTCGCTCACACCACCATCGCCGGCTACTACGAAATCTTGGAGGATTGCCTCATCGCCGAGCGGATCGAAGCCCTCTCCGAAAGTCGCACTCGCAAACGACTTACAAAATCGCCTCGTTACGTCTTTTTCGATCTCGGCCTGCGTCGTGCGGCAGCAGAGGAAGGACCTCGACCTCCCCTTCGGGTCATGGGAACGCTGTTCGAACAGTTCGTGGCACTCGAGTTGATCCGGTCGCTGCGTCAGTCTGGATCCACCTCCCAACTCCAGTTCTGGCGAGACCCGGACGGGGCGGAAGTGGATTGGGTCATCAAGGGAGAGAACCGATGGTTGCCAATCGAGGTCAAGTGGAGCGAGGTGCCGACCGATCGGGATGCGAAGCACCTCCGGACGTTCATTTCCGAGTATTCCTTAGCGAAAGAAGGAATCATTGTCTGCCGGACACCCAGGGCATTCAAGCTCAGTCCGACCATCACCGCCGTGCCGTGGCAAGAGATCCCTAACCTGTTAGACCTTGCAAAGTGACGGTCAAGGAGCAAGGCGCAATGGACAATGTGACCTTTGTGCGAGGAAGTCAGGGCCCGCAGTTTTGGATCCAAGAACCCAGCCAAATACCCCAACCCCGAATGCCTCGCACAAAGGCACTAAGTTCACTAAGCTTTGGCCCAATCCGGATTCAGGGAAGGAGGAACTCAAGCCCGCCCCTTAGCCGGAACGATTCAATCCTGTGGAGTGGCAGAACGTATGTGGTCGAGCCGGAGCTGTCCATGAACACCAGTGTCACGCGCATCTCCCCGCAGGGCGGATGACCAGGAAGAAGGGCAGTCCCATGTGGTCGATGCTGGGCAGCGTCGCGGTGAACAGCAGGCCGACCACCTCTCCGCCGTGGCAGTGGAGATCCACGCCGTCCACCACGCGTTTGCCCCCGAGGGACTTTGCGAGGTCGGAAACCTCCAGGAGGCGTGCTGTTTTTTCGTGTCTCATCAAGACTTGTGGGGGCCCTCAATGGCTCCTGTCCCCCGGGAGGCAAACGCTTCCAGACAGGTGCCTCTCCGTCAACTTCAACCGCAGTGTTTCCAGCCCCGATCTGTCGGTTGCCATCTGGCCGGCGTTCTGCTGTCCTTGTCCCCCAAGATGAGTGATCTGAGCAAACACGTGGCGGAGTTGCCGGAGGGGCAGGGGATGAAGGGTTCCGCCGGTAGTGAATCTGCATGGATCAATCACGGATCCCTCCAGTTTGGCGATGGCAGGCTGCTCATCGTGGACCTTGACTTCCTCCCCTCCGAGAGCGAGGGGTTGGTCGTCGAGCTTCCGCCCGGCCTGTATGAGGTTTCCGGCCGGGTGATGGATTACCGTGGAGACCGGCGTGTCGTGCGCCCATCTCCGGCGTTCCTTGGGCGAATCGCTGCTTCGCCAAAGCAAATTCGCCGAAGCCGAGCCATTGCTCCTCTCCAGATACCAAGCCCTCCAAAACGCTACCAACCATTCAGACATGGCGAACACGGAACTCAGCCTCAAACAACTGGCCGAACTCTGCGAAGTTACGAACCGCTCCGTCCAGGCGGCGGAATGGAGAAAAAAGCTGGCCGCGTTCCAGAAGGCGCACAGTAAGAAACGAACGCCGCCACTCTCCCGAAATGATGATTGCTTGTCGCGGTGAAAGCAAAGCAGGACAGTTTCTGTAGTTAGCAAAGCAGGACACTTGCACCAAGAGGTGCCAATGGCACCGGCCCTCCGGCCAGTCTTTGAGGGATGCCGGAGCGTAGCGACGGCGACCGAAAAGACTGGCCGGAGGGCCGGCCTCGTCGTGTAACGTCTGCCGCTCTGAAAAGTATCAACAACTCCATAACCGTCACCCCAACCCTTTCAT
>CAMAVD010000241.1 GCA_945861575.1 Akkermansia muciniphila | reverse complement strand
GCGGCTTACGCAGAGCACACATCGATTCATACGGAGCGGTGTCAATCGCCGGAATCGTGACGCAATCAGAAGGAAGATCTCCTCCAGTGTGCTCAGCATAGGCCGTGGTGCTTTTCTTTACCCTTGGCTGCTAGGGGTGGCGCTGCTGTTGATCGTGGGGCTGCAGTTGGCTCAAGCGGCACAGGCCGGATCTACCGTGCGGGTGGAGCAGGTCTACGACGCTGACGGTCAGAGAGTGGGGAAACGGGTGGTTACCCTGGACGCGGAGACGGGCGCGTTTCGCACCAACGAGCAACGGTTCCTCTTGGAGGGCTTAAACCCCACAGGCTACGCGCAGGTGGCCGGTGTTCTGAGCCGTGAGCCAAGGCAATCTTGGAGAGTCACGCAGCGATCCCTGCACGGCACAGCGCTGATCGGGACAGCCGCCCGGCCAGCGGACGGGGTGGGTGGTCAGGGAGATGGCTTACGAATCCAGCATGTCGTCGCCGATGGACATGGGAACGTTCGCAAAGAGTATTCGGAGGAAGGAGAGGAAGGGCGATCGGCGATCTATACGGCCTGGGGAGAGGAGTTGTCCGCTGTAGAAGGTCCGTCGAAGTCAGGGGCTGTGCGATGGGGTTATGCGGGGGAGGTGTGGGATAGCGAGTTGGGGATGTATGAGCTCCGAGCGCGGCAATACCGACCTGAGCACGGGCGATTCTGGACACTGGATACCTTTGAGGGAAGGCCCGGGCAGCCGCTCTCGCTGCACAAGTATCTTTATTGCCATGGGAGCCCGGTGGATCTGGTGGACCCGTCTGGCTATCTCGCTTCGACATCGGAGGTAGGAGCTGCAACCTCGATCGGTACCACGCTGCAAACCATCGGGGTTTCGGCTGTCGTAAGCGCCTATCTGACACACGCTGTTTACTCAGGTGCGACCGGGATAAACAATAACTACCAGATCAGAAAGGTCGCACAAGATCTCGGTGTTGAAGTAGAGCCAGCCGCCTACCTTCATGACCTGCAGAATGGCGTGGACTGGAGTAGTTCCGCAAGGAAGCGGGAAGAAGGCTCAGAATACTTCGCGCATGGAACTTCGACGGGAGGGTGGACAGGTTCCTCGATACTCCCCAGCGGTGGGGGTGATTTTGGTACTGGGTTTTATACGTTCAAAGCTGATATTGAGGGACTATTTGCTTCGGGAGGGCGTGCGACCAAGACAAGCGTTAACCGCGGTGGAGTGCCGTTTATCTTGGTCGTAAAGATCAAACAGGATGATTTGGGCGGCACGATGAGAGATGCGCTGGATCTTCGCGGGAATTCAGCTCTGTGGAGATCCACGGTGAGTGGCTTTCTGAAAAGCCGGGGCCAAGGCTCCAGCGGACGGTCCATCGTGATCGGACCTGTATCCGTGCAAGGGCGAGGATTGCGCCCTGGGGCGACTCCCAAGGAGAGATCCGATTTGCCAAGCCAGTGGAAATGGGAGGACGTTAGTAAACTCAAGCCTGCTGCTGTTGTACCTGTCTTCGACGCGTTCAACAGAGCTTTGGCTTGGTGATGGGGCGCTACTATGGATGAAAAGGAAAAGACCGAGATGTGGTTGATTTACAGCTTAGTGTGGAGGCGTGTTCTGATCCACGTATTGGAATGGTCCGAGCCGCGAGTAGATGCTTACATCGAGGAGCTTAGAGATCTCATGGAAACGAGCACTGTAGAGGTATGTGTTTTTGATTTCTTTTACGATGAACCCTTCGCCTATCTCGTTCGGGCTTTCCTTGACGATGGATTGCGGGAACGGATCGAGAAGTGTTCATCCGAAGAGGCAGGTCCCGTCTGGATCTGGCAGCGGTTGGTAGATGCGGTTACCGAGAGTCGCCACGCGGAGGAATTGGTGCAAGACGACTTCGATTGGACGCAAGCGAGGCTGCGATACCAGGCGGAACGCCGCCGTATCGAGGAGTGGTTGACCACTCTCGAATAGGCGCAACATCAAGGGGGTGGTCCCTTTCGTTTCAGGCCCTTCCGAAAGCTTTGTGAGCCTAGTGCCTTTGTGCGAGGAAATCGGGGGTTCCGAGGTTCGGTGGTAGGAAAACCAGTAACGGCCCCCAAGTCCGAATGCCTCGCACAAAGACACGAAGATCACCAAGTCCCGAGCCTTCTTGGCTGGGTAGCAGACGTGTGATCCACACCGCCTAACCATTGACCTGTCCCCCTATTGCCCTCAGGCGAGGCTGCGATACCAGGCCGACGCCCAAAGAACCCTGGAAGAAACCGATAGTAACCAGGCGGGTTCGTCGCAGAAGGGCGCTCCAAGTCCGACGGCTTGCTAGCGCGGTGGGAGGTTCGAGGTCTTCCGCGCGAAGGCGGAAAACTGGCGCAGCACCGGCGGGTTTGTCTCGAAAAACTCCGTCAAACGAGCCAGCGCGCTTACCGTGGCCGGGCTCAGACAGTGCTCGAGTCCTTCGATGTCCTGCTCCTGTGTCTCTGTCGGCAGATTCAGAAGCGTGAAGAAACGCTCCAGCGTCTTGTGGCGCTCTCGAATCGCCCCCGCCACCGACTTGCCTTTCTCCGTCAAGGTCAGCCCACGATACTTCTCATAGTTCAAATACCCGCCCTGTGCCAAGCGCTGCACCATGGCGGTGACCGACGGCTGGCTAATCCCCAGCGCCATCGCAATGTCCACCGCCCGGGCATAGCCCTTCTGCTCAATCAATTCATGTATCCGCTCGAGATAATCTTCGGTGGATGTGCTGGGGGCACTCTCAGGCTTCATTTTGTGAGTGGAACTTAGGTCCTGCTAAGTAAGTTAGCAAATCAAAGATATGATTTGACCGCCACTATCGGATAAGGTTTATTGAGTCTGTTGAAATTAGGTAAGACTAACTTGATTTGGTTTGGCTTTGCTCTCTTTGTCCCTGCGGGCACTTTGACTGCTTTGTCCCAGCAGGAGGCGAAGGTGGACAAGGCTGGATACTCCCTTTTTCGTCCGACGCCTCGTGACCTTATGCGGGATCTCGCGGCTGACAGGCCAGACATCACGGAGTCACCCTACACGGTGGACGCCGGGCATTTTCAGGTGGAGATGGATTTCCTCAGGGCGACCTTCGATCGCGATCAGTCTGCCGGCGGTGACCTGAGATCCTCGGTCTGGGAGTTTGGGTCGATCAATCTAAAGGTTGGGTTGCTGAATCGGGTTGATCTCCAGACGGTGCTGGAGCCTCAGATTCGTTCGCGTCGCGAGGATCGGCTGACGTCGACCCTCGATAAGGCGAGCGGATTTGGAGACGTGCAGACTCGGCTTAAGGTGAATCTATGGGGCAACGACT
This sequence comes from Akkermansia muciniphila, assembly GCA_945861575.1. Classification (GTDB taxonomy): domain Bacteria; phylum Verrucomicrobiota; class Verrucomicrobiia; order Limisphaerales; family UBA11320; genus UBA11320. Next base: position 3,944 of record CAMAVD010000241.1, on the reverse strand, counting down.
CCGGTCGGACCTCCCTTGGGATCATGCCTTTCGTCAAGTGGCCGCTCTCCAGTTCGGGCTTGAGAAATGGAAAGACGGAGGGGGGGCTTGTCGTGCCACTGGCCGTGGATCTGGGGCATTCGTGGTCGTTGGGTATTATGACAGAGGTGGATTTCGTGGCGGATGGTGGCGGAGGGCATGATACCGAGTGGCTCAATACCCTCACCGTCGGACGGAATCTGACTTCTAAGCTCGGCATGTATGTTGAATGGACTGCGCTCACAGGCTCAGCCCCTGGGTTTCGCTGGCAGGGCGGAATGGGCGTCGGCTGGACCTATGCCCTCGGGAAGGACGTTCAACTTGATCTCGGTTGCAATTTTGGTGTGACCGACCCTGCCGCCGATTTCCAACCCTTTACCGGCATGACCTTTCGCTTCTAGGGGTGAAGCGCCGTTCCAAGAATCTTACTTTAATGGACTTGTTTTACGTGGAAGTTAACAAAATCATGAAATTTCAACGCTCCACCATTCTGGGTTTTCTTGCTGCCCTCACCGGGTGTGTCGCTCTGGCGCTGGGGCATTGCGACGCCTCGGCAGCGTCTCGCCCGCTGCCTGCCAATTTCAGCATCATCACGACCTGCGGGATGGTGACGGACATCGTCCGCGAAGTGGCTGGGAACAAGGCGAGGGTGGTGGGCTTGATGGGAGAGGGAGTGGATCCGCATCTCTACAAACCGAACCGGGACGATGTCGCCCGACTTCTTCAGGCTGACGTCGTTTTCTACTCCGGCCTGATGCTGGAGGGGCGAATGATCGACACCTTTCTCAAGGTCGCGCGGAAGGGGACGCCTGTTTTTGCGGTGACCGAGCTCCTGGACGAAAAGTTCCTGCTCGAGCCCGCTGAGTTTCAGGGGCATACAGATCCGCATGTCTGGATGGATGTGCGCGCGTGGATGGAAGCGGTGAAGGTGGTGGCTCGTTCCCTCGGCGAAGTGGATCCCATTCATGCAGCGATCTATAGGGCGAACGCTACGAACTATTCGGCCCGGCTGGCTAAGCTCGATGAGTATGCCCGAACTACCCTGGCCCGTATCCCCAAGGAACGCAGAGTTCTCATCACAGCCCACGATGCATTTAATTACTTCGGCCGCGCCTACGGGATGGAAGTTCGTGGAATTCAGGGCATCAGCACGGAGTCAGAGGCGGGTGTGGCGGACATCAACAAGCTGGTCGACTTCATTGTGGCGAGCAAGATTCCAGCGATCTTTGTTGAGTCCAGTGTTTCGGATAAGAATATCAAGGCCTTGATCGAAGGAAGCCAGTCGCGGAAGCACCCGGTGCGGATCGGAGGACAGATCTTCTCGGATGCGATGGGGCAGGCGGGGACCTACGAGGGGACGTATATCGGGATGATCGACCATAATGTGACGACCATTGTGCGGGCTTTGGGTGGCGAGGCCCCGGCTGCCGGGCTCAATGGGAAACTCAACGCCGCCAAACCCAAGTGACGACGATATCAATGCCGGCTATCGACCTTGCTCCTGCTCCCCTGCCGCTGGCGGTGCGCGATCTCAACGTTGCCTATCAGACGAAGGTGGTGGTCTGGGATGCAGACTTCGACGCTCCGCCCGGAAAGCTGGTGGCGATTGTAGGTCCGAATGGCGCCGGAAAGAGCACCCTGCTCAAGGCGGCGCTTGGACTGATCCCGATCGCTTCTGGGAGCATTCGATTTTTTGGGCTTCCTTATGCCAAGACACGTCATCGAGTGGCCTACGTGCCGCAGCGGGAAAGCGTGGATTGGGATTTTCCAGTCAGCGCCGCAGACGTCGTGGCCATGGGGTTGTATCGCAGGTTAGGGTGGTGCATGCCGGTTCGCCAGAGGCATAAGGAACGAGCGCGGGCTGCCCTTTCGCAAGTGGGGCTGGGTGACTATGCGGACCGACAGATTAGTCAGCTCTCGGGCGGACAGCAACAGCGTGTTTTTCTGGCCCGCGCACTGGCGCAGGAAGCGGACTTGTACCTGATGGATGAGCCGTTTGCCAGTGTGGATGCTGCGACCGAGCGGGCGATTGTGGAGGTTCTCCGCGAACTGCGTGCTCAGGGAAAGTCCGTGGTCTGCGTGCATCACGACTTGGCCACGGTGCCCGAATACTTCGATCATGTCGCCCTGCTCAATATGAGGGTCGTGGCGCAAGGCCCTGTTTCGACCGTGTTCACTCCCGAGAATCTTCGCAAGACCTACGGAGCGCGTCTCACTTTGCTGGAGGAGGCGGCTCAGGCTGTGGAGCGCGCGCGGGTTTCGGCGCAACATCGCCTATGACGCTCCTATGCAGCAGGTGGATCGTTTTGGTGGGGCTATTTCTCTTGGCGTTGGACAGATGTGTCGTCCTCGCAGCGACCCGAGACGTACCCGTGATTGCTGCTGCGCCGACCTGGGAATCCGGTAGGCCAGGTCGGGGAGGGAAGTCCATCACTGACACAGGTATCGAGTGGCCCTCAAGGGAGAAGGTCTGGCGCACCTTCACTTTGCAGGATTACAACACGCGGATTGTTTTCTCTGGCGTGACCGCCTTGGGTGCTGCCGGGGGATTGGTGGGTACCTTCCTTCTCCTGCGGAAGCGCAGCCTGCTCAGCGACACTGTCAGCCATTGCACCCTCCCCGGGATTGCCATTGCCTTTCTGGTGGCCGAGGCGTTTGGGAATTCAGGTCGATCGCTGCCTCTCCTCTTGGGGGGGGCTGCCGTGAGCGGGGTGCTGGGAATGATTGCGGTGGCAGCCATTCGGGCCAACACTCGGGTCAAGGACGATGCCGCTCTAGCGATCGTTCTGAGTGTGTTTTTTGGGCTTGGCATTGCGCTGCTGGTCGTGATCCAGCAACTCCCGACGGGCAATGCCGCCGGATTATCCCACTATATCTATGGCAAGGCCGCAGCGATGACGGCTGGCGATGCCCGGCTCATCCTCTACTCCAGCCTGGGCTTGTCGTTGATTTGCGCGGCTTTGTTCAAAGAGTTTAAGCTTCTCTGCTTCGACTCGGATTTTGCGCGCACCCAGGGCTGGCCTACCTTCGCGCTCGATCTTACCCTCATGGCGCTCGTCGTGGCCGTCACGGTCATTGGACTACAGGCCGTGGGGTTGCTGCTCGTTGTGGCCATGCTCATCATCCCCGCGGCCGCCGCTAGGTTTTGGAGCCATCAGCTGGGTGTGACACTCGTTGTGGCCACGGGCGTGGGGGCGCTGAGCGGCTTGGGAGGTGTGGTGGCCAGCGCCTTGTTTCCGAAGCTTCCAGCGGGTGCGGTGATCGTGTTGGCTGCGGTGATCTGTTTTGCAGTGAGTTTTGTGTTTGGCACCCAACGCGGCTTGCTGGTGAGGTGGCTGGAACAGCGACATGTGGCTGCGCAGGTCGCCCGGCAGCATCTCCTGCGTGCCGTTTATGAGTGGAGCGAGCACCGTGGCCGTTCGCTGGACCGCGATCCGACGCTGTTGCTCGACGGTTCAGTGCAGATTGCCGAGTTGTGTGCCTTAAACGACTGGAGCTCGAAGCGGGTCGCACGCTTGTTGAAGCTGGGCGTGGCCGAGGGCCTGATTTCATGGGACCGCCTCAACGCTCGCTGCCAGCTCTCCGCGCATGGCAAGTTGGAGGCCCGTCGCGTCACGCGGAATCATCGTCTGTGGGAGACCTATCTTCTCCACTACGCGGACGTGGCCCCGCAGCATATCCATCACAACGCTGACCAGATCGAGCATGTGATCGAGCCGAATGTGGTCAATGAACTGGAGGAGTTGCTGGCAGGGAGAGAAGGGGCTGCTCTGGTCCCGGCCGATCCTGAGCAGTCTGGGCGCAATCCAGGAGGAACTCTCGCATGAACTGGACCGAGTTGGATACCTGGATCGTGATCACCGGAGTGCTCACCTGCTTGGCGTGTGCCCTGCCTGGCACTTTTTTGATGCTCAATCGCCAGAGCA
>CAMAVD010000240.1 GCA_945861575.1 Akkermansia muciniphila | reverse complement strand
ATGAAGGGCCTGATCTATCCGGTTCGCCCTGCCGCCACCAGCGACATTGAGGTCTTCTGGATGCGCAAGGGTGTGCAGGGGATCGCTTGGCCTTACGAAATGCATCGCTATGGCGCTGAATGGCCGGAAAATCCGCAGCTCTTTGTCCGTGGGCATACGCCGAATGCCCTGGGTGTTCCGGTCGAGATTCCGAGTCGACTCAACGCTGAGATTAAGTATCAGGAGCCTGCGAACGTTGCCAAGCTCGAAGGTGGCAACCGACTCGACTCCGCCGGTGATGGACTCATCCTGCTGAAGTATTCGTCCGGTCTTCCCGTGGGAAGCACCGTCGGATTCAGGGTGGTGCGCTCGACTCCTCATACCAGCCTGCCTCGCCCTACCGTCGATTGGCCGATCGGAATCGAGATCACCGACGCCTACCATCAGGCCACTTCCGAACCGACGGCATCCCAGCCTGGGTATGTGCATGTCGCCAGCGACATCGCCCCGCTGGAGAACCGTTTCGCTCCCGGGATCTACAGCAGTAGCGGTCAAATTTTCCCGGTGAATCTGGGTAAGTTGGAGGTTTGGTGGATGAATGTGGACTCCGATGGCGTGCAGTGGCCTTCGCTGGTCAGGCGCTACAATGCTGTCTGGCCTTCGGCCACGCCGGGGATTGTCATCGCGAGCCGACAAGGAACGGGCCCGATTGATCCCCAAGCTTTCCCCAATCTTTCGCTCTACTTCCAAAACGACTCCGCCCAGCCTGGTTTCAATCCGAACGACGAGCATGCCGTGGTGGATGCACTGGGCCAGGCTTCGGCCATTTTTGCGATGCGCAGCGATCTCGGTGGTGCGGGGACGTCGCTGCCCTATGTGCTGATGAGCTACTCCTTGCCGGGCGGTTCCGAAAGGCGTGCCTTCAAGCTGTGGAGCGTCGTTGCGGAAGACAGCACCTATCGATTCCAATATCCAGGGGTTGCGGGACAGCAGGTGCTTCCTCCCTTCCCAATTTCGCTTCTCGCCAGTTGCGGACAGAATCGTGGGGTGAGTGGTCCGTTCTGGCAGGATCGCAACCAGGTGTTCTGGGCCAAAGCGGCCGGCGACGACGGACAAGGGGCCGCTTTGGTCATGCAATGGTATTACAAAGCCCTCGATACCTTCTACTTCCCAACCGGTCCGTCTAGCCGTGCTGGAGTGTGCGTTCCCTGGCTGGACCTCTACGCCGCTACCCCTGGAGTTTCTGTTCCGGTCACGCACACTATCTATTGGCCGGACGCGATTCCCCAGCCGCTGGCTCAGATCCTCAACGGTGGGACCGTTCCCCGCCTCAAAGTGGGAGAGACTCTGGTGGATGCCAAAGCCGGTTTACCTGATATTGGCGGTCAATGCAGTGTTGAGGTCCTTTACCAGCAGTCCCAGGCCCTGGCTACTGGCAGCAGCGTCTCTTTGATCGATCCTACTCGTGCACGAAGCGTCGCTCTGGCGTCACTCCCCACCGACGTGCCCACCGAGCGGATTGGCGCAAATATCTATTTCAAGAACCTGCCACTCTCCCTCCGCTCCAGGCTCTACTACGATCCAGTCAATTTGAAGCTCGTCTTCCGTGGAACCAATGTGGCCACACTGACGGGGTCGTATCTCCTGCCTAACATCATCACCGCGCGTGAGAAGCAGACCCTGACCGATCCTGCTTTCCGCGGAGCGGATGCCAAGTTTGCCACAGCGATCAACAGCCTCACCGCACTGGCTGCGGCACCCTTGCCTTCCGCACCGAACGATCCTCAAGCGGACTCGACAGCTCTCACGAGCGGGGGCGCGACGGGGAGTGGCTATGTGACCCTGGCCATGGGCAGTAGCACCAATCGCTGTCTCAACGTGCCGGCAGTCGTCCTTGAAATCATCAAGGTGGAGTGCCCTCTCTACAGTGGAGGATTACAGATCATTGAGCCGGGCTCACCCTTTGAAGACAAACTCTCCATGCGCTTCGACGGCGAGTTTGGTGGAGCCTCGGACAAGTATCTTTTCGAATGGCGCTACCTGCCTGATCAAGGTGGCCTCATTCCAGAGCCTCCCTCTGTGGACATGCCTTGGACCGCGTTCCAGGCCACGCCTGTCTCGGGTCTGGGAGCTCTGGACATCACCATTGGAGGAGCGGGTCCGCTCACTCTCAGCGACAATTGGGTGGTCTGCCGCTATCGCTCCACCGATCCCTTGAATCCATGCGGCACCAATGCCTGGTCCAACTGGTCGGCCCCTCAACTTCAGGAAGGCTGGATCAAGCGGGTGGTGAAGGGGCTGAATCCCTTCGAGCAGCGCTTCAAGGATCTGGGCAGCCCGACGCGCACGGTGAATACCACCGTGAGCATGATCTCCCAGGCCGGCAAGCGTTGGGAAGGGGGCATTCCGCTGGATCCCGCGAAGACGGACAGCTACGGACTGATTGAACTCTATGAGACCGTGCTCAAGCAGGCTTTGAAGCTGAGCATTGACGCCAACCCGCCTCAAACGTACGGGAATGTGAATGATCAGCTGGTGCTGGTGGCAGGTCGGATTTCCGATCTTTACATGCTGTTGGGGAATGAAGCGTTCGCCGATGCATCGAATCCGACGATCAGCGTGGGAGCCTCGCCAGATCTGGCCTACGTGGCAGCGTCCCCCTCGATCCATGCGTTTATGGATCAAGTCCCCAACCTTCTGGATGAACAGCTGGGTTTGCTCCGCGGTCGGGACAATCAGAAGGCGCCTGGGGTTTCCCTGCCGCCCTTTTACAATCGCTTCGTCTGGAACTTTACGGGCGATTTCGGCGAGACAGCCTATGTCCTGAAGCATCAGGTCACGGACGAGTTGGGGAACAGTGATGGCTTTATCGACGAGAAGGATGCAGCGATCATTTATCCGCAGGGACATGGCGATGCCTGGGGACACTATCTGACCTCGACCAAGTATTTCTATCGACTCCTACGCAGCCCGAACTTCGACTGGGTGCCCCAGTCCGAGGCCACTATTGTAGGCGGAGTTCCTGTCACGGTGAACTACGCCAATGAGCGTAAGTTTGCCCGTTCAGCCGCTGCCAAGGCCAAAGCGGGAGCGGAGATTGTCAATCTGACCTATCGGCAATATTACGACGAGAATGCTGACAACCAATGGAAGGGCTATAAGGACGCGCTGAGCACGGCCAAGAGCACCAAGATTGCCACCAAGGAACCGCGAGCCTGGGGATTGGCAGATTGGGGTACACGCGCTGGGCAGGGAGCACTGTTTGATTGGGTTCTCGGCAACGCACTTCTCCCGGATGTCGACACCGAGACGCATGACTTCCAGGTCCAGAAGGTCGATCGTACCACGGTCATTGAGCTGGCGCAGGTGGCAGCGGCTCTGGACACCATCCAGAGCGAGATCGACAAGGCCGACACCGGGCTGAATCCGTTGGGCCTCGCCAAAGGCGTGATGCCTTTTGACATCGACAGCAGCCAGATCAGCGAAGGAGGCGGGAAGACCCATTTCGAGCAGGTCTACAGCCGGGCCGTGAACACGCTGAACAACGCCTTGACCGTCTTCAACTACGCCAACAGCGCCACGCAGCAGCTGCGCCGACAGGCGGACGACGCCACCGAGTTCAATCGAATCGCAGCGGAGCGGACCGCGGACTTCAAGAATCGGCTGATTGAAATCTTCGGGACGCCTTATCCTGAGGATATGGGGAATGGGGGGCAGACCTACCCGGCAGGCTATGATGGTCCTGACACCCAGCACTTTGACTATGTGGATCCCTCGTCCCTGGTTGGTGTTCCGGCAGGCACCTCCGAATCATTGACAAGCAGTCTTCAGAACATTGTGGTGGGTGAGGATGGGAGCGTCGTTTTTGAGCCGATTCCCTTCAGCCTGAATATTTCCAAGCAGGGCTATGGACTGGTGAAGCCGGCAGGGTGGATTGGGCGGCGCGCGGCTTCGGGCGAGATTCAGATGTCCCGGTCCGACTTACTCCAGGCCATCTTCCGATTCAAGCAGGCCCTGGCATCTTATGATAACCTGATGACTGGCATCTCGCAGGAGGCGGGAAATTTGGAAGCACTCTACAAGGTACAGGCCAAGGAGATCCTCATTTTGACTGGAGCTTCAAGCAATCGAAAGAGCCTCGATACCGAGATCAGGAATGCTACCGAACGCGAGATGAACTGGCGTCGCGGGGCTCGGATTGCTGATTCGGTGGCCTCTGCCGTGGCTGAGGCGTTGCCGCAAAACTTCGTTGCGGGCACATCGTCGGGCGGGGATTTGACGTCCGTCATCCGCGGCGCAATCCGACTCGCCGGTTCGGCGGTTTCGGAAGGTCTCCAGTACGAGGCCGACCAGGAACAGCTCGAAGTACTGAGCGATCAGCAGGCCAAGGAGCATCTGGACAGCCAGAGCAACATCGAAATCACCACCGCCCGTGGCGGTTTTGACAAGCTGACGGCCCTGGGGCGGCTCCGAGAGATGGTTCGGCAGGAGGCGCCACAGCGGGTGGAGGTTCAGTCCATCCAGGAGGCTCTTCAGCAGTCGATCGCGCGCTACAGCTCCTCCCTTTCGCGCGGATTCCGCCTCCTGCAGGACTTCCAGAGGTTCCAGAAGGAAACGGCTTCCAAGGTGCAGACCTCCCGCTACAAGGACATGGCCTTCCGGATTTTCCGAAACGATGCGCTCCAGAAGTATCAGGCCCAGTTCGATCTGGCCGCCACCTATGTTTACATGGCGGCCCGCGCCTTTGATTACGAGACCAACTTTGATCCGGACGACTCTCGTTCTCCCCGGGGGCTGATGAGTCGCATCATTCGCAGCCGCGCCATTGGACTTATCCAGGACGGCCAACCCCAAACCGGCGGTGCGACGGGGGATCCGGGGTTGACCGATGCCATGGCCCGCCTTTCCGCGAGCTGGGCGGTCCTTCAGGGCCAGTTGGGATTCAACAACCCTTCGCGTGAGGAAATGCAATTCTCCCTGCGCAGAGAGTTCTTCCGAATCCCCTCTGCTGGAATTACCAACGACGCGCTCTGGCGTGCGACTTTGGAGCGAATGATCGTTCCGAATCTCTACAGTGTTCCTGAGTTTAAGCGCTTCGCTCGCTTTGTGTCGGCGCGTCCGGTGGAACCCGGACTGGTCATTCGCTTCAGCACCACGATCGATCTTGGTCTGAACTTCTTTGGACGACCCTTGGGTGGCGGCGACCACGCCTATGATGCCAGCCATTTCGCAACCAAAATCCGATCCGCCGGCGTTTGGTTTAACAATTTCAACAACCTGTCGCTCTCCGATACTCCCCGAGTGTTCCTGATCCCGGTGGGAAGCGATGTCATGCGATCCCCGGCCGGCAATCTTTCCAAGACCCGCGAGTGGAAACTCCTCGAGCAAAGCATTCCGTTGCCCTCCCTTCTGGGTGGCACGGTGCCTTCCAGCCTCAGTTGGACTCCCATTAACGACACTCTCTCTGAAGGATTCATCGACATACGGCAATATGCGCCGTTCCGCGCCTATCACGATGCTGGCTACAATCGCAGCCAAGTCACCTATGACAGCCGACTGGTGGGTCGATCGGTGTGGAACACCGAATGGTGGCTGGTCATTCCCGCAGGGTTCCTCTCGAACGACCGCACCGAGGCACTGCAGCGGCTCATCAACGGTTCGCTCGTGAATGGTGTTCGAGATGGGAACGGCATCAAGGATATCTTGATGCTCTTCCAAACCTATTCCTATCAGGGCCGGTGATCGGCAGAAGATCCGGCGGGTGGAGCTCATGCCTTTTAGGCATGACTTCCTGGCCTGGAAGGATGAAACGACAAACGTTCCACTGTGATGTGTGTGATTGATAACGACGCGGGGCGGAATTGGCGTGGGACGGCTCGGACCTGGATTTTGGCTCTCGGGGCATTGCTGGCGGGCGGCTTAGAGCTTCGCGCGCAAAACGGAGGGGCAGGGGGCGGCGCAGTTTCCCTCCCGGGCGGGCCGGGCAGCCAGGGTGGCCTGGGCGAGTCCTTTCAGCCGTCCATGAGCACGGGGATGGCTACCCATCGCATAGCTCTGGCTTCAACTGTGGGAACCGGGGGCGTCGCACCGCATCTCTCCCTGAATTACGAGGGAGGCGGCGGGAATGGTTTGTTGGGCCTTGGTTGGTCCTTCGCACCAGGCTCCATTCAACGCAAGACAGACAAGGGTATACCGCGGTATATCGACGGACCCAACGGCATCGATGATGATTTGGATGGTGAGGTGGACGAGCCTGCCGAGGTGGATGTGTTCATCGATCCTTCCGGCGAGGACCTCATCCCCATTTTGGCGGGCAGTCTCACTAACTACTTTTGCAGAATCGAGGGAAGCTTCGTACGATATCGTCGTGTGGGAGAATATTGGGAGGCCAGCTCGCCCTCAGGTGGGAAAACTATCTACGGCCAGTCCGAATCCGCTCGAGTCGTAAACCCGGAGAATCCATCCCAGATCTTCCAATGGCTTTTGGAGAAAGAAATCGACCGCCACGGCAACACGGTTGAATACCGCTACGCTTCCTTCGCCGGTGAGGGGAATCGCAATGAGAAATTTCTAGTGGAGGCGCGCTATGGCCCGGGACCTGGGCCGTGGGCGAATTTCCATTTTGTCCGGCTGCATTACGAGGATCGGCTGGATTGGTTTGAGGACTGTCGAGCCGGGTTTGTCATGCGCATTGGGAAGCGTCTAGTGCGAGTGGATATGGGAACGCAGGGCCCGATCCTGGCCGAGCATGCTCAAGGTGATTTCAATCAAGACGGTCTGACCGATAACCTTAACCGCCGTTACCTATTGGGTTATGACCCGACCTCTTACCGGACGGTATTGACCTCCGTGACCATGGTAGGAGCGGATGGCGTGTCCTCGTTCCCTCCCGCCATTTACAGTTACACCTCTTCCAGTTCAGCGCGCAGCGTGTCTGCCGTAGGTCGCATGGTCGATTCGATCAACGAACCTTCCTCCACTTTTGAGAATCCCTACCTCGATCTTGTGGACCTCAACGGAGATGGATTGCCCGACCTCTTGAGGACCCAAATCGGTGGCGGTGGCCATATTGCCTATTTGAACCAAGGTCAGCGAGGTTCCAATCCCGGAGGGATTAAATGGGGCCCCGCTGAGCAAGCTTTTCCCGGGGACGATGGACTGGCCTGGTCAGCCAACTTGGGATCAGAAGGCTCGCATCTGGCGGACATGGATGGAGACGGTCTGGCGGATCTGGTTCAGATGGGGTTGACCGGCGTGAGTTACTACCGCAACACTCCAGGGTTCGGAGCTTCTTCG
>CAMAVD010000239.1 GCA_945861575.1 Akkermansia muciniphila | reverse complement strand
ACTGAGTGGCACCACCCCGCCGTGCTAAACCTCCTGAACGAGGGCGACCCGTCCAAACCGATTGCAGAGGTTCTCGAAACTTGGATCGATAGTTGGCCGCAAGAAGATACCGAGCGCGAATTGTCCACCGTCGCCCTGTATCAGGCGCTCGACGAAGACAACGACGGCAAGCTCTCCCAGCTGCGGATCAGCACAGCGCCAAACCACCTCGGCCATCAACTCGCCAAACTTGCGACCAGCAGCAATTGGATCGGTCGACTTAGCAAAACGACCCGCAGGCATGGCGGACGCCAACGCAACCGCCCTCAGGCGTGCTGGTGCATCAAAAGGAGTTCCTCCCCGTGACCTTTGCCGATCTCTTCCGAACCGCAGGACCGGAAATTCCACGGATTCCGCATTTGCGGAGGGTGCGGAGGGTGGAAAGTCCGAGTCTAATGTCATTCAAAACACTAACTGGCCACCATACGCTAGATGTATGGATAGCTGAGGACTCAGGAGTTGCACCCTCCGCACCCTCCGCCTTTGTCCCGCTCGACCTACCCTTCGCAGAGGGCAAACGATACCGCAAAGCTGGAGCAACCGAATGGCCCGGGAGGCTTGACCTATACCGGACAGATCCTGCCGGTCCGTGGGTGCGCCGGCATGGGGTACTGCTAAAGGCACCTGAACCATGAACCCTGAGGTGGACCCCGAAAGTTGAATAGGACGGATCGGAGACAGCTACTGCCGGATTCCGTTCAGCCGGCTCGATTTCGAGGCATCACGTCACGAGCGGTCACTTGAGTAAAACCGTCTGGCCAGTGTTCATCACCGGTCAGACCCGCAAAACCCGGCTTTTCGTTCAAATCGTGAGCAGCACGTTTGCTGCCGGAATCGCTGAAAATCAGCCTCTTGTAAGAATGCTCCTCTCACAAAGTGGGACGCCATTGGATGGGGCCCTGACGCAGTCGGGGAGTGCGAAGCACTGCCGCGCATGCGGCACCAATTCCTCCCTCTCCGCCATACGCTGAACATGTGGCCAAGCCTCAGTCGGACCAGCGATCGTCGCGAAGGATACCCCTCTAAGCTTTAGCATGGCAGGACAAGAGATGTGGCTATGGCCGGGGTTGAGCGACGAGTTCCGAGAGAAGCTTGTCGGATCCCAATTCACGGGAACCGTATACTACAGGAAGTCTTGCTTCCATCCAGCCGGTGTCTCCAGCCATGTCTTCTTTGACTGTAATTGTGAGATCGGCGGATTTTGCCTCTGCTAGGAAATAGACGAGGGTAACCCAGGTGTCCGGGAACACTTGCATTGGGGTATTTGCCGGACCGGAACGCTGCGCATCAATAGCGTAAGGCATGAGTTCCTCGTCGATCCTGCCATCATGGTCGAAATCGAGCCCCACCGCGGTTTGCTGTGCGGCGATCGAAGCGGCGAAATTGTCGCTCGTGATGCCGTATTTGACATCGATGGTGATGAAGCTTTTGCTCACCACGTCTATCTTTCGGAAAGTCAACAAGCCGTTGGGCGCTCCGGTTGCGGCCGCGCGGCGCGTGGAGAACACACTTTGCCCGCCCTCTTCGGAGATGTCCCATCCGTTGCCGCTGGACTCGATGGACTTGGGTTTCGACACGAGTTGCGTACGATCGATGGCATGCCGAAGAGGCATGAATCCCAGGCGGAAGAGGGCTGCGGCCTGATTAGAGAATTCGACCCCACCGACGCGTTCTGTGATCTTTTCGGGTCCGTAGTAATTCTGCATCCGGTAGACCTGATAGTAGTGGCGCCGACTGTATCGCTCCAGTCGGCCCTTGATCTCGCCATGCTGGTAGCTGTCGAGATCGAACGGGAGCAGTGCCACATGCAGTCCGAGCACTCCCCACGAGAAAAATCGCGTATAGTCACCGGTTGATCGTAAGAGGTCTTTCGAGAAATACAGACAGACCGTGATCGCAGGGATCAGCCAGAGCGAAAAGTGACTGTACCGATCATAGTCCAGGAAATAGCGAAATTCGGCGCGGCCCACCGAGAAGGCGAGCCCTTGGAGGAGCATGAAGCCTGCAACCGTCAGCCAGAAGGCGGTGTTCCTGGCGTAGCGCCGGTTGAAAATTGCACCGACCGTGGCGAGGATGAAAAGGGAAAGCAGTACCAAGCCGGTCAGCCACGCATAGAAGCCCGTTCGGAAGAGCCCTTTCCCCATCGTGGAAATGAAAAACTCCATGAAGTAGAGAGGTTCTTCAAAAATGAACCCTTCGGCCTTATGGTCTGCGAGCCGCACGAGGCCGTGAAAGTAGAAGAACCATTGAATGCCCATCATCCCCACCGCGGCGGCCAGCAGCCAAAGCAGGGGTTTATCCTTGCGGTTGTGGTTTACCCCAAGGAGCAGCTGAAAAATCATCGCAGGCCAGACCAGCAGCCCCATGGATGACATGTAGGAAGAGATGGTGTTCAGTAAAAGGATGCCTGACCAGAGTGGCCAATCGCGGACCTCGAAACTGACAGTGCCGGTCTTTCCCAGTTGTCGGTTGAGCAGGTAGAAGGACAGGATCGGCAGCACCATCGAATTGGTGTACACCACTTGGCAGGCCCAGATGAAGTTCTCGCTCTGTGCGGTGTTGTAGAGAAAAAGCGGAAAGATCGCTGTCCAGAATGGAAGCTGCTTCCAGCCTCCGAACTGATCCCGCAGCTGAAAACCGAAGATCAGCAGGCCGAAGAGGAGGAAGGCCTGCGTAAGATAGACGAGGGAGATGAAGCTCCCGTCGAAAACGAGCAGCATCGTCATCATGATGATGCGATGGAAAAGCACCCGATGCTCGTTGAATTGGGAAAAGAGCTGTTCGAAGCTGAGCGTACCGTCGAGATAATGTAACGGGGAAGCGATGAAGGTCATGTCGTCGAACCACGCGAAGTCCGTGGCGTAGACCCGGACGTAGCGGATTCCCAAGGTGATAAAAAAGAGCGTGATCGCGCCAAGGGCGAGGCACCTCAGTTTTACGACCCATGATCCGGCCGGTTTTGGGCTGAGCGGGGTGATTTTGTTCATAAAAATAGTGTGTCAGCAGGGCTGTGGTCTAGACTAGTATTTTACTCAAGAGAGCATGACCATGATCTTCGCGGACGATTGTGTAGAGGTTCTTAAGATAAAAATCTATCGCCCGGCGATTACTCGATTCGGTGTCGACCCAAACCTGCTGACAGTCACGTTCCCGAAAGAACGCCTCCAATTCCGCGAGAAGCATCCTGCCTGCTATTTTTTTGTCCCCGATGAACGTTGGGTCCGTGCCTATGGTCAGGATGTAGCCACTGCCCGCCTGAGGAATGCAGTGGCGCCAACGCCATTGCGCAAGGAGGTGAGTCGGTTGGAGGAGATTCCTGAGCAAGAGGCTAAGCAGTAGCCCTGGTGGCAGCTGCCGGAGAACGCCCCTCTGGGTTGTATACCGGTCCAGCGTACCGCTTGCGAACCCGATGCAGCGGCGATCCTGATCGACCAGACGATATACCACCTTCGAAACGGACGATTTCAGGAGTGTTTGATACAGCGCTGCGAGCGCCTTTGCCCCGGCCTGCGCGGACGGCGTGTGGGGCAGGCACTGGAGGTGGCATGACGCGAGCAAACTGGGAAGATCCGCCATAGCCGCGATTGCTAGCCACGTTTCTTCGGACTGGAGGTGCTTCTGGTGAGAAGTCCGAAGACGACGACCACGTATTTTACGCCACGTCGCGCCAGTTTGAATATCGTAGTGCCGGTTTTCGATTCACCCCAGGTGCGCGGCGGTGATTCGTAGGAAATTTCCTTCACCGCCAGGCCTCCACGCTCCAGGAAATAGAGCAACTCGATGAAATACTCCCCGTAATCGCCTTCCAGCGGATGATCCGCGAGGAGCTCGCGCTTTAGCGCGATGTAGCCGCTGGTGTAGTCTGTCGTTCGCAGGCCGAGTACGTGATGAATCGACCAGTTGAGGAAAAGCGAGAGCGCGGCCTGGCCGAAGCTGTCGCCGATTTCCGACAATTGATTCTTGCGAAGGAAGCGGGAGGCCACGCAGCAACCATGCTCGCCGGCTTGGGCCAGCATTTCCGGCAGGAGAGAAGGCGGGTGAGAAAGATCGGCATCCATCCAGGCGACGAAAGGGGTGTTGGCCGCACGGAGGCCGTCGTTGATCGAATCGGTCAAACCCCGCGGGCCGTCGCGTGCGATCAAGCTGAGGTCTGGATGAGAACTCTGAACCGCATGCACGGCATGCTGGGTGCCGTCATCGGAACTGTCGTCTACTACCACGATTTTGCAGCCGGGTGCATGGCGGAAGATCTCTGCGATCAGCGGCTTGATGTTTCCCTGTTCATTGAGTGTCGGGATAACTACGGTCAATTGTGAGAATTCGATTGGCACGGGACGTTGACGAAAAGTCAGATTCGGCTGCGCTGAAGATCCGGGCGCAGAGCGGTATGCCTCGATGCGCCCACTCTTTCCAGTCGCGGATTAGAACAGACCATGCATGGCTGCCGATACCAGCTCTTGCTGTTCCTCGGTCAGGGCCAGTCCGGATGGAACATAGAATCCGCGCCGCGCGATTCGTTCTGCGTGGGGGCACTTGGTTCCGGCGAAAAATCCCATTTCAAGGAGTACGGGTTGCTCGTGCATGGGCCAGAAAAAGGGCCGGGTTCCGATCCCGCGCTCCGCCAGCCGCTTTTGGGCTTCGACCGCGTTGAACGGTGTAGCATCATCGAGCACCACGCCAAAGACCCAGTAGATCGATTCAGCGAAATCGGTTCGGGCCACCGGGAGCTGAAGACTGGGGAGATCCGATAGCAATTCCTGATACCTGCGGCCGATTGCTCGTTTGCGTTCAATGAAGGTATCCAGCCGCTCCACTTGGGCTAATCCGAGCGCGGCCTGCAGATTTCCCATCCTGTAATTTGAGCTCAGTTCGTCGTGGACGAAACGGCGCTCCGGCTTGAAGCAAAGGTTGCGCAGGGAGCGGCAGCGCTCCGCTAGCATGTCGTCGTCTGCCAGAACCATACCTCCTTCGCCCGTGGTGACCAGCTTGTTGGGATAGAAGCTTAGCACGCTGACGTCGCCGAAGCTTCCGCACGGACGATCACGATAAGTCTGGCCGATCATCTCGGCTGCATCCTCGATCACGCGTAGACCATGATCCTTCGCCAGGCGCAGGATCGGATCCAGGTCGCAGGGGAGGCCATAGATGTGCACCACCATGATTGCGCTGGTGCGGGGACCAATGGCGGCTGCGAGCTGGGAGACATCCATGTTCCACGTGAGGGGATCGCAGTCCACCGCGACCGGGACGAGGCCGGCCCTTACGATCGCCCCGGCGCACGATATGATGGTGAAAGTCGGCATAATGACTTCCGAAGCCGGCTCCAGCTGAAGTGCGCGCACGGCAACTTCAAGCGCGGCCGAGCCGTTACAGATCGCGATCCCATGACGCCGGGTCAGCCGTGCGGCCATTGCCTGCTCGAAGCGCTCGACGAAAGGACCTTCCGAGGAAATCCATCCGGTCTCTATACACTCCGAGATGTAGCGCTGCTCGTTTCCGTCCAGAAGAGGCTCATTGACCGGCACGGACCGCTTCATCGTTGTTGGCAATATTTTAGAGTGACAAGCTGATTCGAAAACCTGGCTTTGTCCCGCTCCGCCGCATATGGACCCTGCTTCACCTCGATCATTTCGGCTGCCTCGAGTACTTCGAATCCGTGGCCCCCGCGAACCAGCAGGATTACGTCACCTGCAGAAAGCACATGGCTAATGAGGTAGTTTCGGTCCTCGTCATAAAAATCAACCCGCATCCGCCCTTTGCGCAGAAGCAATACCTCATTCGTGAAGGTCACCTGCCGGTCAATCGGTTGGTGAATGTGCGGCTGTATCACGTACCCGTCTGGATGCTGGATATATGCGAGTTGCTGGGAAAAATGGGGAGGCGTGAAAAACGATATTCCTGGCCGCCGAAAGTCTCCGGGTAGAATCATCGCGAAGACTTCGCCGTTGTGAATGATATTGATCGTGGGGCTTACTTGATTTGGCGCTGGGCTGTCCATGAGAATGTGAATGTGGGGTATTCGTCCTGCGGGAAATAGGATTCTGCTTAACAAGCGGTTTTGGCGCAAGGTTGAAGTGTGGTGTGATTCCTATCGGAGGTTTCAATATGAAACGAGCTTGTAGGACTGAGGTGGCCCCGAAAGTTGAGCAGAGCGGATCGGAGAAACCTGCTGCCTGAGTGCGGCGGTCTATTGCGGCAATAGATCGAAGTTCTGTCCCTTTCGTCCCTTGATGGGCCTACCTAGCCCCCCCCTGTGGGTTGGGTAAGGAATCTTTTAGGTCGAGGGAGCGACACGGGTTAAGCGACCTAGAGCAAAAAAACGCGTTTCACTTTTTTACAAATATTTACAAATGACAAAGGCGAGCGACGATGACGGCTGGGTAAAAGACACGTCCACGCTTGCGCGGGAGCTGGGTCTGTCGCGTCAGGCGGTTTACGACGCGCGCTCCCGCTTCACGGATGCACCGGCAAGACACGCGGACGGCAAGCGCGAGAACCTTGCGGCGTGGCAGGAGTTCCGCGAGAAGAATCTGATCGGGAAGGACGTCGCGACGAAGCCTCTGGCCGAACTCAAAGCCGAACTCATGCGCGAGCAGATCCGGCTCGCCCGCGCGAAGAACCAGCGCGAGGCCGGGGAGGTCATCGCGGCGGAGGTCGTTGACGACATGCTCGTCACCCTCGCACAGAAGCTCGACCTACTCCTGAGGCTCAAGCTCGAAGTCGAACTCGGGCAACGCGTGATCGGGAAGAATGCAGCCGAGGTCAACGTCGAGGGAGGGGTGATCCTCGATGAGATCCGCGAGGTGATTAATTCCAACATCGCGCTTTTCCAGACGGACGCGGTCAGCTGGCCGCGGAGCTGAAGCCGCGAACAATCGCGCACGTGTTGTCAGTGGCGTTGTCAGTTAGGCACTTCTTAACCAATAAAAAACCCGTTAACCATTAAGGTTAAACGGGTTAAAAACTGGCGGGTGACGGGATACACTTTTTCGAGCCACCCGACGAGTTAGTCCGAGCGATGGGCTGAGTGTGTGGTTTGGGTTGTGGTTTGTCGATCTCCGGTGGAGGGAGGCCGCAGGCCGACCGGAGCCGGGGATCGGGAGAATTGGGCGGCGTATTTCGCGGGGCTTCGATAGCCGAGTTTACTGTGGGGCCGCTGGGTGTTGTATTGGATGCGGAAGTCCTCGATGACGACCCTGGCCTCCGTGAGAGTCCAAAGTTGCTCCCGGTTGAGGCATTCGTCCCGGAAGCGCC
>CAMAVD010000238.1 GCA_945861575.1 Akkermansia muciniphila | reverse complement strand
GAGGGCGGCCTGTACCTTGGTCAGGGAGCACCAGGCACGCATTTCGGTCTTGTCCGGAAGGTCCGAGATGACGCGTCGGTCGGTTTTCAAGCGACGCAATACATAGGGCCGAGTGAGGGTCCTCAGAGGTCCATAGTCGGGATTCGGCGACTTGTCGCGCGCGCGGACAAACTGGGTGAACGCCCGGGCCGAACCGAGCAGGCCCGGGTTTAGAAAATCGAAAAGAGACCAGAGGTCGGAAGCCCGGTTTTCTACCGGAGTGCCCGTGAGTGCGAAACGGCCCTTTGACTTCAACTCCTTCACGGCTTGGGTCTGCCGCGCCCCCGAGTTCTTGATCGCCTGAGCCTCATCTAGAATGCTTAGGTCCCACTCCCACTTTCTGAGATCCTCCAATCTCACGAGCATGCCATAGGTGGTGATCACCAGATCCACCTTGCGGCAGGCAGGCGAGGCTGCGCCGCCCAGCAGGCTGTCGGGTTCCGACGAATGAACGATGAGAAAGGTGAGCGACGGAGCGAAGCGGCCAATCTCGGCCCTCCAGTTCGACAAGAGCGACGCGGGCACCACCAGCAGACTCGGAAGATGGCGGGGAGGCGGACTCGCCTTGCGTCGCAAAAGAAGGGCCAGGAGCTGAACCGTCTTCCCGAGGCCCATGTCGTCCGCCAGACACCCCCCCAATCCAAGCCGCGACAGAAACCATAGCCAGTTGACGCCGACAGCCTGGTAGGGACGCAGCTGAGCCTTCAGCCCTGGGATCCCTTCCGGAACCGGAGCAAGCGAAGGATCACGCAACTCCTTCAGAACAGATTCGAGCCATGGTCCTGCCTGGACCCCAGACCACGCGCGATCGACCTCAGGCGAGACATCGTTCTCGCCACGAGTGTCGCCCGGGCGAAAACCTGAGATCATCCTCATGCCATCTACAAAACCCACCCCCTCCTCCCGCACCAAAGTCTCCACCTTCTCCCAATGGGCCAGGGCTTGCTTGAGCTTCTGGGCATCCACCTCGACCCACTTGCCTCGAACCAGAGCCAAGCCGTCAGTCGCGTTGAGCAATTCGGCCCACTCAACATCCGTCAGCACCTCACCGTCGAGAGTCTTGGCCACCGAGAAGTCCATCAGGGTGTCGGTTCCCAAGGCGGACTTTCGCTGGCTCCCCACCTGCACGCTCACCTGAGGACGAGGCGGCTTTCCCCCCTTCCACCAGTCAGGCAGTCTCACGAGAACTCCTGCCTCCTCAAACAGCGCAACGTCCTTCAGGAAACGATACGCATCCGCAGGCCTCCACAGAAGGGGATGGAAGACCCGACCCGATGACACCAACTCGCGAATCACGGCACTTTTCTCCGAGGCGCGTTGGACCGGTGACAGGAGATTGATGAGTGCATCCTTGTTCTGCGCGCCCGAGTATTCGTGCAGCGCCTTTCCCAGGGGCAGATGCTGAACACGCCCCTGCCCTGTCATCCGCGAGCCGTAGCTGGCCATGAAGGCAAAGGGGAATTCCGGGTTCTTCTTATTGTCAGCCAAATGGAAAGTCACCCGACCCACGGAGCGCCAGAGCGGATGGGCTTCGCGCAGCCACGAGGCCGCGCCCTGGGGATGCCGCGCAATTTCCCCGCGAACACAGGTATCCAGACTTGTCCACAACGAGACGAGGACCTCCACGGACAGGTATTCTCCGCCACGCATGGGCGGGGCTCCTTGCACCCGTTGGGCCAGCTCCGATTCTTGCGGAGCTGGGATCGGAGGGATCTCCTGTGTTTGTTCAAGATCCGACGTATGACACAGAGCTGTGAGATAGGCCCGTGCGAGCTCCCGCCACCAGCTGGCAGACTGAGGGATAGCCGCTTCGAGCTCGTCCGTGGCCAAGTGAAGCAGTCCCTGCCCCGGAGACAATGCCAAGCGCTGCTCCAGTCGATGAGCCATGGCCACCCTTTCCCACGGTGAGGGGAATGGTCCAGGCTCGAGACGCAGTAGACCGCTGGGTGTCAGAACCACGTCCGAAGGGAATTCGATCGGTGCGGTCATGCAGAGCGTGTTGTGTTCAATCACCTATCCCCCAGCAAAGACCGGACGGAAGCCCGCTTCAGTGAGGATCTTTGCCACCTCTGCACGCTTGTCCCCCTGGATCTCAATCTGCCCATCCTTCACCGTACCACCCGTGCCGCAGGCACGTTGCATCGCCTTGGCGAGCGATTCCTTTTCGGGTAGGCCTATTCCCACAAATCCGCCCACGACCGTGACCGTCTTACCTCCGCGATGGGCCGTTTGTCGGGTGATGTCCACCCTGCCACGATTCTTGTTAGCTACCTTCCGCGACGAAGTGACCGCTCCCGCAGCGGTGGACGCGGCTTCGCTCGGCGGGCCTGGAGGCAGTCCGACACTCTCCAGTTTGTCGAACGGGGACTGGGTCAATGGTTGCCCACCATTCGTAGGAATCCTGTTCTTACCGTTCATGTATTTGGACGTACGTGGAGTCAATCTGCAGCTTAAGTGCAGATAGTCTTACGGTCTCACTGGCAAAAGCAAGATTCTGGCAAGGCACGCGAAGTGAAAATTGTTCATCCAAGTAAAAATCCGCTTGATTCCCTCCCTGCATCTTGGTCTTCTGTCCGCTCCTTAAGGGCGCATATGGTGGAATTGGCAGACACGCTACTTTGAGGTGGTAGTGGGGAAACCCGTGCAGGTTCAAGTCCTGCTATGCGCACCATCTTCTTTCTGATCGAAACGAGGTTTTTTAGTGCCCGAATGGAAGTCGCGGGCTTTTGCGCTAAATTTCTGAGTCTAGCTAAGGTCGACCGGCCTAGTGTGGGTGCTTGGGGGGGGAGTAACGCGATGGCCGACCAACATCCCACGTGACACCACTTGCACTCGCCCCTTTCCTGGCCCCTTGCTTGACTAATGTCGAAGGAACGCAGCGAAGGTTTCCTGCGGGCTCCTAACGCGATCCGAACGCGAAGAGCGTCTCGCCGGCGCGGAGGTAGAGCACGCCGTTGACTATCGCTGGGGTGGCCATGATCGCTTCTCCAATTTCATTTCTTGCCAGCACTTCCAAGGTGTCGCTCGTTCGAATCACGACCACGGAACCGCTTTGAGATCCGATGTAGATCTTGTCCCCGACCGCCACGGCTGAAGAGTAGTAGTCGCCGACCACTCCTACCCGTCCTTCGGACGATATCCCTTCAGCCAGATGGACCCAGGGACGACCAATTCCTCGACTCCATCGTGCTGCCAAAGCATAGGGGTGGAGAAACTGCGACGGAACAGCGGGCGCTCCACTCGCCAAGCGGGCTCCCCCGTTCGTTTGTGAACGGCGAGGAGGTAGGACCCTTCATCCTGGTCGCAAACAAGGATCACCAAATCACCGGCAAGGATGGGCGATGCGGAGGTGCCGAACTCCACGGCAGGGGTTGGGAGCGGGCGCTTCCAGGCCAGTTTGCCCTCAAAATCATCAACGAATCAAGCCGCTCCCGGGATCGAAAGTCAACGTCAGCACAGCAGTTCATTTTGGCAGGGAACTCCTGTCCCCCGGTGGGAACTATGTTTGAGTTGTAGCTGAGCAAGTTCCCTTCGACATTGGAGACGCGGTAACCAGGCCTCCCCGTGTTCGGTCGCCCCCCCTCCCCGCTCCATCTTCAAGCAATCTATCAGCAGATCGGTTCCTTTTTCCGCAGGAAAATGTGAGCACACTGAGGCTCCAGGTCAAAGGACCTCCTAGTGGCCTCCAGTGACCGTGTAACCGAGTCGGCGCAGATCCTCGGCCAGATCCTTTTCCATCTGCACGGCCGCATCAAAAGGCATGGGGTTAAGGTGAGCAAAGAGCTCAGGCATCAGCTGAATTCCATACCGTTTTACAACCCAGGCGTCCTTGACGCCATCCTTGTGATTGGCGAAGCGCTCTTCAGGTGTGAGCCCGGTCATGCCCACGTAAACACACGGTCTGCCAGGAAGCCGGGTGGGATTGGTTGCCTTCACCTTGCGATAGCGAGCGACAGCAGAATCCAGCAGCACGACGTAGACGCTATGGTGATGCGTCGCCGTGCCTTCGGCCCAATGCTTCCTCAGTGTTCGCCGTTTCATGGGACCGCGTCCGCCATCGCACGTAGGGCGGCTGCGCCTCGGAATCCAAGGCAGCCCGTGGCCGATTGCAGGTTGCGGTCCGACCCACTCTGACCCAGTGGTGTCATTTTTCCCACCACGGAAGAGTGACTTTTTCTACAACGTTTTCATTAACCACAATCGGGCTACCCTTCTCATACAACCGTCTTTTTGACGCAACGCGATCGCCCATGGCTTCGCCGGTTTCGGCATCCAGCGGGCCGACATATTTATAAAACTCGTACCGGCGAGTGATGATCTCGTCGCCATGCTCCAACGGTTCGGGTGCGCCGACAAGCTCCCCATTGGCACCTCCATTCGCTGAATTGAAATCGACCTGCAACAACTGCCATTCCACCTCGACTTCATCTGGCTCGCCATTGCGCCACTAATATTCAGCATTGAGACGGCTCTCAGAACTGTTAGAGTGAGAGGATGATGCTAGGAAGCGTTACGCCCAGGGCCTGGCCCCTCCCTTTGTTGTTTTGGATGATCGTATCCATCGCCCTCCTGCTCCACACAGGGAAATCACTAGCCGCTGACTTCTTCCCGTCCCCTGGCACCCTGTCCTGGTGGACCGCCGATGGAGATCTGGAGGATCGTGTGGGAGAGAACGCGGGCGAACTCTCCAGCGGAGCCGCCTCATTGACGGCGTTCAGCGGACTCATCTACGACGCCGCCGCAGACATGGTCGCGGACGAACTCCGCCCGGGCTCGGGGAACGGGCGCAATGGAGTGTGGACCTACGGTGGATATAACCCTTCCCTGAAGGTCTTCACAGGCTTCACCCCGTCGCAGCATGTCGAGAACTGGCCGCTTGGCCTCCCCAATCCGCCGCCCAGCGGAACCTTCCAAGGCTATGGGAGTCTGGCCGGAGACCAGACTCCCGCCCTGCTGGTAAACACGGACCCCGCGCAGGACCGGAGCCCCTGCTGCGATATCACCCCGATCACGTCCCTGAAGCTGCTCCTGCATCCCAGCTCTCCCGGCGGCAACAATTTTAGCGACACCTACGATGTGCCGACAGTGCGCTGGAGGGCCCCGGTGGCAGGCAACATCCGGATTCAAGCAAACTGGATCCAGCGCCACGCAAGCCCACAAGGAGCGCGCGTTCTTACCAACGGAGCGATCCGCTTCAGCGGTCTGGCACTGCCGGGCGCGGGCCTGAGCTTCATGCAGTCCAGTCTCGACGTAGCCGCAGGCGCCACCGTGGACTTCTGCGTTGCCCCAGGGCCTAACGGTTACGGGGCCGGGTCCACCGAGATGAGCGCAAGCATCCAGTTCACAGCCGCGAACGCGGAGCCCATCTTGATCACCTCCGAACCGGTCAGCATCACGGTGCCAGAGGGAAGCCCCGCCACATTCCGCGTGAACGTCGGGAACCTGGATGCCGTGGCCTACCAATGGCAGAAGAATAGTAACACCCTGGCTGGCGCAAACGAGCCGTTGCTGTCAATTCCTGCTGCCAGGGTATCGGACGACGGCTCCTACTTCCGCTGTGTCATCACCAATACCATCAGCACCAATGCCTCTGCAAATGCACGGCTGACCGTGATACCGGACATCCTCGCACCGCAGATTATTGCTGCGCTTAACGACGGGTCGGTCATCCTGACTGTGGCGTTTTCTGAACCGCTGGAGTCCACCCTCGCCGTCAATCTTCTCAATTACCATCTTGACAATGGAGTCCTCGTGACTGGCGCAAGCCTGCGTGAAAACGGCTCCACGGTCGTTCTCACCACGACGCCCATGTCGATAGGCATCCGTCACACCCTGAGGGTGAAAGGTCTTATGGACCGATCCGCGGCGGGCAACGAAATCGCACCCGACACCTCCTTCGCCTTCACCCCGTCCGCCTATCACCCGGAGGATATTGGAAATCCCTCCCCCGGCGCATCGATCGCCGTGAACACGCAAAGCTATCTCATTACCGCCGGGGGGCGCGGCATTGGCGGAAACGCGGACCAGTTCCATTTCAACGCTCAGCAAAAAACCGGTGACTTCGACATGCGTGTCCGAGTGGATGCGCTGGATGCCTCAGACCTCTGGGCACAGGCCGGGCTCATGGCGCGTGAAACAGTGGAGCCCGGAAGCCGCTTCGTCAGCGTTTTGGCCACACCCAGCCTGGGGGGGGTGTTTCTACTCACCCGCGCCACCCAGGCAGCCCCCACCCAGCCCGCCGGAAATTTCCCCGTCAACTTCCCCGACACCTTCCTTCGGCTGCAGCGCAGCGGCAATCGCTTCACCGGCTTTGCCAGCCTGGATGGGGAGCATTGGTCAACCTTGGCCTCCGTGAATCTGTCCCTCCCCGCGACGCTTTATTTCGGCATGGCAGTCGCCAGTCATAACAACCGCACGACCACCCGGGCGAGTTTCGTAGACCTGACTCCTACGGGCATCCGCGCCCTCGGTCCCCTCGATCCACTTCCCTTCGAGCCTCTGGCCGCCTGCAGCCGCCGAACCGGGCTGGTGTTTTCCGAACTCATGTACCACCCGCCCGTTCGCACGGATGAGGCCAATCTGGAATTCATCGAACTCTACAATTCCAACCCCTTCTCAGAAGACCTAAGCGGCCACCGTCTCTCGGGAGACATCGACTATCGCTTCCCCAGCAATTCAATCCTGCAGGGAGGCGCCTTCCTCGTGGTAGCCGCGAACCCATCGGATCTCCGCGCAGTTCACGGTATCACGAACATCGCGGGCCCGTACGCTGGTAGGTTGAAGAAGGCAGGCGTAGTGCGTCTGCGCAACGAGTTGGACGCCGTGCTTCTTGATCTGCCCTACGGAGCTGAAGCGCCCTGGCCGGTGGCCCCCAATGGAACGGGACATTCGCTGGTTCTCTCACGCCCTTCTTATGGCGAAGCGGATCCGCAGGCCTGGGCCCAAAGCGATCATATCGGCGGGTCTCCCGGACGGGGCGATGGATTCGGCAGCGAACCCTTGCGTGGCGTGGTGCTGAACGAGTTTCTGGCAAATTCAGATGCCCCCTTCAAAGACTTCATTGAGCTTTATAACCCAGGGACCCAGTCCGTAAATCTTTCCGGTGCCTGGCTCAGCGACAGCCTTGCCACCAAGAAATACCGAATCCCAGAAGGCACTGTCCTGGAGCCGAAAAGCTTCGCTGCGTGGGATGAAACGGAGCTGGGCTTTGCCCTTCGGGCTGCTGGCGGCGAAATCATGTTCGTTAATTCCAATAGCACCCGAGTCATCGATGCCATCGTCTACGGGCCGCAATCCTCGAACAGCAGCCGAGGACGCCCCCCGGATGGATCGT
>CAMAVD010000237.1 GCA_945861575.1 Akkermansia muciniphila | reverse complement strand
AAGCATTGTGGATGGTTTGGCGGCTCTGGCTTCAGCACCGCTTTCGCCGTCGGCCCGTCGGCGTTCCTCAGCCCTGAGAGAGGCGTGGGCAACGATCAGGGTAGGCGCTGTCGGAGCGTCTCCGCGATACGCATGAACGCTTGCGACGGAGCTCCTCCTGGAGCGGAGGCAACCACAGGGATGCCTTGATCCCCACCTTGGCGGATTTCCGTAAATAAAGGGATCTCTCCCAAGAAGGGGAGGTTCATCCGAATCGCTTCCTGCTTCCCGCCCCCATGCCCGAAGATTTCCACCCGCTCGCCGTGTGGGGTGACAAAATAGCTCATGTTCTCCACCAAGCCCAATATCGGAACCTGCACCTTCTCGAACATCGCGATGCCTTTGCGAACCACACCGAGCGAGGCTTCCTGGGGCGTCGTGATGATGACGCCGCCGTCCAGCGGCACGGTCTGACAGAGTGTCAGTTGGGCATCTCCGGTTCCCGGCGGCAGGTCCACCAGCAGATAGTCCAACTGGCCCCAATCGACAGAGAAAATAAACTGTTGGATGGTTTTGACGATCATTGGGCCTCGCCAGATGACCGGTGCGTCTCCGTCCAAGAGAAAGCCCATGCTCATGAGCTTGACGCCATGTCCTACGGGCGGGATAAGTTTCTCGTCATCGCTAACGGTGGGGCGCTGTTTCACTCCCATCATCAGTGGGATGCTAGGCCCATAGATATCGCAGTCCAGCAGTCCCACACTGGCGCCCAGTTGCTTGAGAGCGACCGCGAGATTTGCTGAGCAGGTCGATTTTCCTACGCCTCCTTTGCCGCTCGCAACCGCGATGATGCGCTTGATGCCGCTGACTTTGCTTTGCCCGGACCAAGGATTCCCTGCGCTGCCCGGCTGAGCGGCCGCCTGCTGAGGTCCGCCTGCGGGAGCCTTCACTTCGACATGTACCATGGACACGCCTGGAAGGGCCTTGATCACCCGCTCGCATTCCTCTTTGAGCTGCCGTCCGATTTCCGGATTTGGGCTGGTCATGGCCAGCAGGACGCTGACGGCGCCATTGTTGGCGGCCACATTTTTGAGGAGTCCGAAGGAGACGATATCGCGGGAGTAGCCCGGGTATTTTACGTTCTTGAGGGCTTCGGTGACGGATTCTTGAGATAGCATGGATAGCAGGCGTTAAGTCGTGCGGGTCTTAGTGGGCTGCTTTGCCCGAAACCCTAGCCGCATGTTCGGAGAAAGACTTGCCCCGGCCGGTCGGCTGGATTACTGAATCAATCACTCCACGTTCGAACTCATCCCACATGGGTGACATTCCGCGTAGCTTGGTGACGATCTTGGCGAAGCTCTCCACCACGTAGTCCATCTCGGCCTCGGTATTGTCTTTGCCGAGAGTCATGATGATATTCCCCTGTGCGAGTGCATGGTCCAGGCCTATGGCACCCAGGACATGGGAAATTTTCAGCGATTTGCTGACACAGCTCGAGCCGCTGGCGACGGCGATGCCGACAATATCCAGGCTTAGGAGTTGGCCCTCACCTTCGATGAACTCGGCGCTCAAATTGATATTGGTGGAGATTCGGTCGGGGCCCGGTTCGGGTCCATTCAGGCGGAGATAGGGGATCTTAGACTTGAGGCCCTCCCAGAGGCGTTTTTGCAGGCGTGCAGCATGTGCAGCACGTACCGTGAGTTCGCGTGCAGCGATCTCTGAGGCCAAGCCCCCACCCACGATCGCAGGAACATTCTCGGTGCCGGCTCGCCGACCCCCTTCTTGAACTCCGCCGTGGATGATGCTGACGAGCCGCGCCTTCCGGTTGCGGTAGAGAACTCCCACACCCTTCGGGCCATAGAAGCGGTGAGGGGAGAAGGAGACAAGATTGGCACCCATGGCCTGCACGTCGATGGGCAGCCAGCCAGCGCTGGCCTCGCAATCCACATAGAGGGGGACCCCTTTCTCCTGCGTGATCTTGCCGATTTCCTGGATCGGTTCGATGGTGCCGATGTCGTGGTTGACATGATGGACCGCGACCAAGGTGGTTTGTGGCG
The DNA here is from genome assembly GCA_945861575.1 of Akkermansia muciniphila. GTDB lineage: Bacteria > Verrucomicrobiota > Verrucomicrobiia > Limisphaerales > UBA11320 > UBA11320. Next base: position 5,343 of record CAMAVD010000237.1, on the reverse strand, counting down.
TGATAGCGGCGAGGACGTCCGCTGGATTTACACGGCCTTGCGGGTCCACCGGAATGCGGGAACAGGTCCATCCCTGTTTTTCCAAGAACTCGACCGACTGCATTACGGAGGGATGCTCAATGGCGGAGACGACGAGATGTTTGCCGCGGCGCTCGTTGGCATAGGCGACGCCTTTGATTGCCAGGTTTGCCGATTCCGTGCCGTCTGAGGTGAAGAAAATCTCTTCCTCGCTTTCAGCATGGATCATTGCGGCCACGCGCTGCCGCGCCGTCTTGAGGGCATCTCGCACTCGGAGGCCGTGCTGATGCAGAGAGCTTGGGTTTCCGTAGGCTTCCAGGAAGAAGGGCTTCATCTCCTCGAACACCTCTGGGAGCATGGGGGTAGCGGACTGATGATCCAGAAATACTTTCATCTTCTGCGGCGTTGAATTGCGGTCTTCGTTTGAAAAAGTCAACCCCACGGCGACGTTGCGCGGTGGGGTTGCAGGCCACGCTCACCTTGCCGAGTCAGGAACTCAAGTCCTCAGAGCAAAGGTGAGCTGGATGACGTCTTAGGCCGTCACACCCGCTCTGGCCGGTGTCGCGCTCTCCGGGTTCTTTTTGATGAAATCCTCCAACGCTGCTTTGAGAGCTTCTTCCGCCAGGACTGAACAGTGGATCTTCACCGGAGGCAGCCCGCCCAAGGCGTCGACGACCTCTTGGTTGGTGAAGGAGAGCGCCTCCTGAATGGTACGACCTTTGATCAGTTCAGTCGCCATGCTGGAGCTGGCGATGGCCGAGCCGCAGCCGAAGGTTTTGAAGCGCGCGTCCTCGATCCGGCCTTCCTTGATCTTCAGGCTGATCTTCATGATGTCACCGCACGCGGCGGCGCCTACCTCGCCCACGCCGTCCGCGTCCTTGATGTCCCCCATGTTGCGCGGGTTCAGGAAGTGGTCCATCACTGTCTCGTTATACAACGTGTAGGTATCGCTCATATTTTTAGTTAAATTGACGTTTTTAAATGGAGGGAGCTAGTCCAACTGGCTCCTAAAGCACATTCTCGGGCATGCCTGCCAACCGTTTGCCGGGTGGGTTCAGCGGTTTGTGTTTTGCAAGGAGATCCGCGACGGTCGTCCGAGCGAAAACATCTTTGACCTGATCTTGGGCCTGTTCAAAGACACTACACAACGCGCAGCCATCCGAGCGCTCGCACGCATCTGGCGACTGCAAGCACCTCTGCAGCGCCAGCTTTCCCTCGATGGCCTCGAAAATATCCAGCAGAGAAATCTGCTCTGCCTCCTTAGCCAATGTGAACCCTCCCCCGTTTCCGCGCACCGACCGGGCGAGGCCTGCCTTACAGAGGCTTTGGAGAATCTTCCCGAGAAAGCTCGAAGGAATCTCCTCCTCCTGACTGATCTCCTCCAGCATCAAAGTCACTCCCCGCCCCCGACGGGCGAGACAGATGAGCCCCATGGCCCCGTATTCAACTGCGCGCGTGATTTGCAAGAGTGTTAATCATACCGGACTAAGATAGTCCGATTAGTCCTTAACGTAGTAACAGAGAGGGGTGGCGTCAATCCCTCGATGTGATTTTTTACGGACCTGTTGAAGCCAGTTTGCGGTAGGAGGTGTTGCCGAGGAGCGGGTGGATTTCCAGCTCGCCCGCTTTTTTCGCCGAAGGGCAATCTCCTTGTCCAACGCCAGGGGAAAAGGCGGGATTGACACCCCGTCGTCACTCTGGTTACTTTTAACACAATCCGATCCCCAAACAGAAAAGCCGTATTTTTGTAGCTATGAAACCTTCTACTCGAGTTCTAACTGTCAGCTTGATGCTAGTCGCCCTCTCACCATTGCAAACCCGCGCCGCCGAGAACGCATGGAATAACAGTTCGGCCAGTTTCTTTTGGGACACGGCTACCGCCAATTGGACCTCGCCGACGATCTGGACCGATGGCGATGATGCGATCTTCGGTGAGACGGGGGCAGGCACAGTGATCCTCGGCAGTTCCATCCTGGCCCACAGCCTGACGTTCAACGCCGAGGGATATGTCCTCCAAGGCGCGGGCAATCCGCTGACCCTGGCGGGGACGGCCCCGACCATTGCAGCCAATGCAACGGTCACCCTCGCCACAACCATTGAGGGCACGGAGGGCTTGAACATTCAGGGCACTGGCATCCTCTGGCTGACCGACGATGGCATCGCTGGCAATCACTACACTGGCGGCACCCATGTCAAAAGCGGAACGGTGGTGCTGAGAAACCAGAAGGCGAACACCAGTGGAAAGGATTTTGCCGTGGACAGCATCGAATCGCTGGATGAAGGAGCCACTGTGATGTTCGGAACGGTGCCGGTCATCATTGATGGTATCTACAATTACGACAGGTCCGTGAATGGCCAAATCCCGATCGGCGGCAGCGTGGTCACTACCCACAATTTGCATCTGACCGGGGGCACATTCGATGTCAACGGCGAAGACAATCTGAACCAGGTCCCCATGCCCTCCGGCACGGGCACGATCCTCAATAGTTCGGTGTTGTCCCGGGGCGTGCTCAAGTTAACCGGCTATGGCGACGAGCGGACATTTTCCGGCGTCATTAAGGACGGCGGTCCCGTCACCAACAGCGCCATCACGGGTAAACTCGCGCATCGCACCGAGGTGGATTTCCAAAATGGGTCAGGCACGTTCGTGCTGGCCGGGTCAAATACATTCAGTGGCTTCGTCCGCATCGGTCCGGGCAACTGCACCATTCGATTGAGCGGCGCGGGGACGCTGGGTTCGCCCAGTAGCGAATTCTGCCCGGCTCGACAAATTATACAAAACAACGGGGTCATTGATCTCAACGGCACCAGCCAGAAAACGGGTTTCTTCTTCTCCAGCGCGAACGCGCGGATCACCAACAGCGCCATCGGCACGCTCTCGACGCTCACCTTGTGTTTCAACACCACCAACCTGACCGCACCGGCCAATAGCGGGATCATCTCCAGTATCGTGGACGACCTCGTCACCTCCGGCCTGATCGCTATAGTCAAGGAAGGGGTCGCTCTCCAAAACCTGAACGGTGCCGCCAACAACTACCATGGTGACACCGTGGTCAACAACGGCACCTTGCGTATCGATAAGCCGGGTGCCATCAGCCCCAACAGCGCCTATCGCCTCTCCACCAGTCAGGGAACTCTGGAACTGAATTACGACGGCGACGCCATCGTTCGGAAACTCTATATCAACGGGGTTGAACTGGCTCCGGGTACGTATGACAACACCACGGCTCCGATTACGGGCACAGGCACGATCACGGTTCCCCCCCCGAACACATGGAACAATGCCGAGGGCAATTCCCTCTGGGACTTGAGCAGCGCGAACTGGACTTCGCCCGCCGTTTGGGTTGATGGAGTGAGCGCGGAATTCGGTCCCACGGGCGCGGGGACGGTTTTCCTCGGTAGCCCGATCACCGCCCAGGATCTGACCTTCACCGCAGCGGGTTACACCCTCCAGGGAAGTGGCAACCCGCTGACCTTGACGGGTGCTAACCCGACCCTTACTGCCAAAGAGGACGTGACGATTGCAGCGAGCATTGTGGGCGATAGAGGGCTGGTAATCCGAGGTTCCACGAAGACGATCACGCTTGCCGGGGATGCTTCCGTGCCTGACGCCAACCATTACACCGGCGGCACCTACATCCGTAGCGGGACCGTGATCCTTCAGGCGGCCGGTGCGGGCAACAGCGCCGCTCCAGGAAGCTCCCACGCCCTGGGGAGCATCGAAGCATTGGACACCGGTGCGACGCTAAAATTTGGTACGACCTTCGACGGTTCCGCACCGATCGCCAATCAATGGGTATCCGCACCCGGTGAGCAAATCGGGGCTCGTATCGCTGGTACAAGAATGATCATGACCGGCGGCACGTTAGATCTCAACAATGACCCGAAAAACGAAGTGGTCCGGGTTCCGGATGGTTTTGGTTTGATCGTCAACAATGGACCGAACGTTCAGGCGGGACTCAATGTGGTTATGGACGGTCTAGACCATACCTTTTCCGGTGTGATAGCCGACGGCAATAATGGCGCGCTTAATGGTGACAACTTCGCTGCCGGTGCCACTCCGCAAGGTCCAGGCTACCAAATCGGCATCGTCAGTATCAGCGGAACGTCCGGCTCTACCTGGACACTTGCCGGTGACAACACCTACTCGGGATCCACTCGCATCGACGCTGGCACTATTGTGAAACTCGCGGGCAACCACAGCCTGGGCATTCCCACCCTCACCGGAAGTCTCACTGGTCCTTTGCGGATTCAGAACGGTTCCGCTCTGGATCTCAATGGGCGTGATCAGACCATTGCGCTTATGACGGCCGGACATCCCGGTGGGAAAATCTACAACAGCGCTGTCGGAACGGTTTCTACTCTGACGGTTGGCTACGGCAATGAACAATTCATTCGGAATGCTCCTTACCAGTTGATGGACAATCCAGGCGTTGGCGGCGTGCTTGCTTTGAGAAAAATCAATACCCAACCCTACGAGTTGGTCCAATCCAACATAAGCACTCTGGTTGTAACGACCAACTACGTTACCAACTGCGTCCAAGGGTTGCGGAATGATTGCGTGGCTACCTACAGCGGCGACACCTCGATCGAAGGTGGCACCCTGGATGTGCAAGGACTGAGTGGGATCAGTCCGAACAGCGCTTACCGTATCAAAACGACCGGCGCTTTTGGGCCTGGCGTTCTGAAATTGAGCTACAGCGGTGACGCCCCTTGCCGCCAGTTGTGGATCGACGGCGTTCAGCAGCCCGTCGGCACCTATGGCGCCGAAACTGTCGGCATTGATCCGACCAGCACCGGCACCATCACCGTCACGGGCTTTGCCCCGGCGACGATCAACGCGGTGCAATCGGGCAACACTCTCAACTTTTCCTGGGAGGCCATTTACAAGTTGCAATCCAGCACCAACAACGTTCTCGGCCCTTATTACGATCACGTTGGCGGCGGTTTGAACGCAGCAAGCATACCGATCAATCCTGAGGTCGGAGCGGTGTACTACCGTTTGGCGACCTACTGAGATAACGAGCGTAGCGGGGAGTGTCGCAACCCGGCACTCCCCGTTTTCTATTCGAGCCGCCCACCGCCCAACAAACGGCGTTCGTCGGCTCAGGCAGCGACTGCGCCCGCGGAGCCCGTTACGCTTTCCATGAACTTGGAGTTCATGGTCCGTGAGCATGTCCAAACGGAACAGGAAACTCATTATGGCAGGGAACTGCTGTCCCCCATACGGCACATCGCTTGCCGAGGCCTGGGATCCCTCCAGGATCCTTCCACTAAAACAGAAAACCGGTGGTGTCGTCCCGGAGGTCCTCAACCGACCGGCTA
>CAMAVD010000236.1 GCA_945861575.1 Akkermansia muciniphila | reverse complement strand
TAGCGGCTCAGACGGGCCAATCCCGCATCGACCACATAGCGAATCCCAGGAATGGTGATCGAGGTCTCCGCAATGTTCGTCGCCAACACCACCTTTCTCCTCGAGGATTCGGAGAAGGCTCGCTGCTGATCGCTGCCGGAAAGGCGTCCGAAGAGCGGCACGATATCTAGATCCGCAACCCCGCGGCTCTCGAGCAGATCCCGCAGCTCACGGATGTCTCGCTCCCCGGGCAGGAAGACCAGAATGTCGCCGTCTCTTGGTCCAGTGACAATATCCTCTACGGCCGTAGCAGCAGCGTCGACGTAGGTTTGATCACCACTCTCCTCTGCCCTCTCATCGATCGGACGGTAGCGAACCTCCACAGGATAGATCCGGCCGGACACCTCGATGATAGGAGCGTTGCCAAAGGCCTCAGAAAAGCGGGCGGTGTCGATCGTGGCTGAGGTGATCACCAGCTTCAGATCCGGACGCCTCTCAACCAACTGCCTAAGATGGCCTAGAAGGAAGTCAATATTCAGCGAACGTTCGTGGGCCTCATCCACCACGATCATCTCGTACTCGGTCAGATTCGGATCCCCCTGAACCTCGGCCAAGAGGATGCCGTCCGTCATGAACTTCACGAGGGTCGCGTCGGACGTCTGATCTGAGAAACGAATCTTGCAACCCACCTCCCGACCCCACGGAACCTTCAACTCCTCCGCCACACGACGGGAGATCGAGTGAGCCGCCATCCGCCGGGGCTGGGTGCAGCCAATGCGCCCTCGCACTCCCAAGCCGGCCTCGAGGCACATTTTTGGAATCTGAGTGGTCTTGCCGGAACCTGTCTCCCCGGAGATGACGACGACCGAATGATCGCGAATGGCCGCCACGATCTCCTCCCGGCGCATGGCAACGGGGAGGGCCTCCGGATAGGTGACCTCCGGCCTGCGCGCTGCGCGAAGCGCACACACTTCGGAGGAACGCCGCGCATTCCGGAGTAGCGAATCCACCTCGCGAAGGAGGACCCCGGAGTCGGCACGCTCCCGGAGGAGCACTGCTAAACGCGAGCCCAGCCGTACCTGATCGTAGAGCAGGCACTGCGGCAACAGCTGTTTGAGCTCGGATAAAGGGTCCATGGGACTGAAAGACAGGCTGTTCTACCCAAGATATGCCGAGGAAACAACCTCGAACGTTTGCCTCTAGCCCGCACAGTTCATAGCCCGCAACAGGATTTTGGTTCGTCTCAGACTTTCCTAAGCACAGACATCCTGACCACGTGCGAGAGCACCTAGGAAGGAGTGGAACGAGGATGAGCCAAAGCGCAGGCTGTTTTCAGGCTTTTCCTGAGCCTGGCGAGAGCGACCTCAACGAAGCTTTCTGCACGGGTCGGGGATTAGGGTCTTCTTCGAACCCCGAAGGTTGGATCTTGGGGTCGCCCTATTGCTTTCTGTGTGGCTTGCGCCACCGTAAAACGTGGCAAGCCTTTGCGTCGATGTCTGTGGCTGGGGGGGAAGTAACGCAAAGGCGCGGGTAGGACGCCAAGACGCCAGCAAGAAGGAGGGGGGAGCGGAACCCTGGTCGGGAATACCGCAAGGCAGGAGACCTGGCCAAACGACTGACATGGCTCCTATTGCAATGACAACCGAAAGAAGGAGAGGCCTCGTTACCTCGTCTCCTGTATGTGCCGAAGGGAGCTTGATCCGCTACAACTCACAAAACGTCCCCCCTGGCTACGACTCGGCTATCCACAAGTGGGCTCAGCCTGATTCCACTCCACGTCAGGAGTTCTGAAGCAAATCGCCCACCGGCAGGAACCTAAGGTTCAGGAAGAAGCGGGGGGGGATTCGAGCCGACCGACGCCCAGACAACACTGGACCCGAGGGAATGGGCCGAACGCGCACCCTGCAAAACAACATTCGATGTCAGATGGCCTGCGGCCGTTGACGACAGTCGTGTTGCCTTCTACTTTCCGGCAGCCATGTTCAAGCTTGAATCACCCTACGAGCCCGCCGGGGACCAACCCGCGGCCATCGCGAAGATGACCGACTGGCTGCGCGCCGGCCATCGGCACGCGACGCTCCTCGGGGTGACGGGCTCCGGGAAGACCTTCACCATGGCGAATGTGATTCGCAACCTCAGCCGCCCCGTTCTGGTCCTCTCCCATAACAAAACCCTCGCGGCCCAGCTTTACTCGGAGTTCAAGTCCTTCTTCCCGCACAACGCAGTCGAATACTTCGTCAGCTACTTCGATTACTATCAGCCCGAGGCCTATATCCCCCGGACGGATACCTTCATCGAGAAGGACTCCAACGTGAACGAGGCCATTGAGCGCATGCGCCTCTCCACCATGAGTGCCCTCTTTTCCCGTCGCGATGTGATCGTGGTCGCCAGCGTGTCCTGCATCTATGGCATTGGAAGTCGCGAGGACTACGAAGCCATGGTCATCCCTATCATGGTCAATCAGGAACTCAGCCGGGAGCAGCTGCTCAGCCGGCTGGTGGATCTTCAATACTCGCGCAACGACATCGAATTCACCCGCGGGAACTTTCGCGTCCGAGGCGACACGGTTGAGCTTTGCCCGGCCTACACCGAAGACGCGCTGCGCATCGAATTCTTCGGTGAGATCGTGGAGAGGATCACGCGATTCGACCCACTCACAGGACATCGTGGCGAGGTCCTGACATCCATCTCCATCTACCCCGCGAAACAATACGCCACGCCCGTAGAGAAGACCAAACGCGCGATCCTTGCGATCCGCGAGGAACTGGGCCTGCGCATCGCGGAGTTCGAGAAGCAAGGCAAGCTCTTGGAGGCTCAGCGCATCAAGATGCGGACGGAATACGACCTGGAGATGCTCGAGGAGATGGGGTTCTGCTCCGGCATCGAGAACTACTCACGCCACATCAGCGGCCGTCCGCCCGGCTCACGCCCCGACACCCTGATGGGCTTCCTCCCCAAGGATTACATGCTCATTGTGGACGAATCCCACGCCACCGTTCCGCAGATCGGCGGGATGTATGCCGGGGATCGATCACGTAAAACAGTTCTGGTGGAGCACGGCTTCCGACTTCCCAGCGCTTTGGACAATCGCCCGCTGACCTTCGAGGAATTTCAAGGACTGCAAGGGCAGAGCGTGTATGTGAGCGCGACCCCAGAAACCCGCGAGCTAGGGTGGTCCGAAGGTCGCGTGGCCGAGTTGGTGGTCCGTCCCACGGGACTCATCGATCCAAAGGTCACGCTCAAGCCGCTCAAGGGACAGATTGACGATCTCATCCATGAGGCACGCCTTCGGGTCGATCGGAAGGAGCGTGTCCTGGTCACCTGTCTCACCAAGCGCACCGCCGAGGAACTCACGGACTATCTACGTGAGATCGGGATCAACGTGCGCTATCTGCACAGCGACATCGACGCCATCGAACGGGTAGAGATCCTACGCTCACTCCGCAAAGGCCAGTTCGATGTACTCGTCGGGATCAATCTTCTGCGCGAAGGCCTCGACCTTCCAGAGGTGTCTCTTGTGGCCATTCTTGACGCCGACAAAGAGGGCTTTCTGCGGTCGGCCACCAGCCTAATCCAGACGGCAGGTCGGGCGGCGCGGCACCTCAACGGAGAAGTGTTCCTCTACGCGGACAATCGCACGCGCAGTATCGAAAAGTTTCTCGCCATCACGAACTATCGTCGAGAGAAGCAGGTCGCCTACAATTTGGAACATGGGATCACACCGAGGGGCGTAAGCCGTCCGATCGAGGAAGGGCTTGGGGACAAGGGCGACGGGATCCAGCGATCCGCAGCCTCCGTCATCAATGACAGCGGTGGAGACTTCGATCTCACCGAGGCGATTCGTGAGACGGAGACGGAGATGCTGGCCGCAGCAGAGAGCTTGGAGTTCGAGAAGGCAGCCCTGCTGCGAGATCAGGTCCGCGAGCTCAAGCGCCGCGCCGGAGTCCCGGACACCGACACTCGTCCGAGAGCCGACGCAGGCGTTGGAGTGCAATACCCTTCAGCACGCGGCCGGAAGCCTGGCAAAAGACGGTAGCTGTGCCTTAAACTCATTCCCCACGTGCATAGAGATTCATCAACTCCAAGCCTCTTCCAGAGTCCCTCAGCCCGAACGGGGCCCGTGCCTTGGCGTCGGCAGGCAGGTTGAGGCGCTGCGACTCCTTGTCGCCTCGTTTCACCACGACCTCCTTGCCCTGCACCGTAATGCTATAGCGCTGGGTATTCCCAGCCACGGCGTCCTCCAGCTTCACATCCATACCCCGAACGACCACGACCGGTGCGGTCGCGGCGATGCCGGCTGCGGGTTTTGAAGGACGGATATCGAAAACGAACTCACCGTTTCCGTACTGCGTTGTCGTCCAGAGCGTGGCTTCGGGATTCCCGACGCCATCCGCTAGCCGGATACGTTCGCCACGGCCCGACCAGCGCTGCGCGGTGGCCGCATTGGTCGCCCACCCCCTCAGGTCTAGACCGGTGTAGAGCGTGCGCAGACCAGAATCGAGTGGAGCGATCATCGCTGCAGGGGGGTTACTCGTAGGCAACTCCTTGATGCGGATGTTCCGAAACTCCACCGGAGCCCCTTCCGATTCCAGAGCGAGATAGCCCTTGCGATAATTGCAGTCCTCGCCCCCAGAAACCTCTTTGCCGTTCACGCTCAAGCGGAGAACCCCATTCGTGCAGACGATTCGATAATGGTTCCACTCAGGCGTTCCCTTGCTGCGATCCTCGGACGGGAAGCTTCGATCACCGGAATGACGGCCGAAGGGTTTCATGCTGGCTCCATGAATTGGAAACACATCGCCATGCGTGGTAAACCAGTCGGATTTCTTGCCGTTTTCCTTCTCGTATTGCTCGGCATACCCATGATCGAGCACCTGGACTTCAACACCACGAAGAAAGGGAACTCCGGGGGCCGCGATCGGCGTTCCCCAGATAAAGATCCCGGAGTTTCCGCCTTTGCTGAGATGTCGCCACTCCACTTCCAGAATGAAATTTTCGTACTGTCGCGGCGTGCGTAGGGCGCCCGTCGGGCGTCCTGTGCAGTGGATGACGCCGTCCACCACGCTCCATGTTTCCGGCGCACAGTTCGCGTTGACCCAACCGGCCAAATCACGTCCGTTGAACAAGGGCACGAATCCGTCGTCAGCAGCCGCCAAGAGTGGCAACGCGCGAGTTAGAACAATCGATGCAGCCAGGATGAGCGCTTTCATGTGGCCCATCTATAGCTCGAAGAAAAAATATTGCACGCACGATAAGCGGCTTGAGTAAGAGCTACGAACCACCTGGTAGGACCTGCGGTGACAGGAATGGCTGCGGACGAACTTCAATCGTTTTGCGGGCTATGAAATGTGCGGGCTAGCGGAACGGTCTGACGCATCGCAGCGGGATCAACAAGGCCGAGAGGGCCGAAGACGTTCAGTGTGGCTGGCACGTCGGGTCTGAACTGTTTGCCATGCGAACCCCTTCAAACCGCAAGGAGCTTCTGACAGGCACTCTTCAGCTTCTTCAGCTGGGAGACCGACTTAGCCTCGATATAGGCTCGGATGAGCGGCTCGGTGCCGCTGGCCCGGAACGCCACCCATTCCCCATCGGGAAGAAGGAACTTGTAGCCATCCGTGGTGATGAACTTCTCCACCTTGAACGGACCTACTTTATCCAGGCCTTGGCTGAGGGTCTTGAGCAGGGCTTCTTTCTTGTCGGCTGGGATGCGGACATTGATTCGATCCGTATGAAATTCCCCGGTCTGCTTCTCAATCCCTTTGAGAATCTTACCCAGTGATTTGCCTTCGGTTGCCACCAACTCAGCCATGAGGAGACAGGCAAGGATGCCGTCCTTCTCAGGGACATGCCCCTTCACGCTCAACCCCCCGGACTCCTCGCCTCCCACGATGATGTCTTCGCTTTCCATCAACGCCCCGATGTATTTAAAGCCTGTGGGAGTCTCGTAAAGTTTAACTCCAAACATCGCCGCCACGCCGTCGATTTGATGGCTCGTGGGCACGGTGCGCACAGCGGCACCTGTCCAACCCCGATTCTTCTTCAGATGATAGAGGGCCAGAGCGAGGATCTGATTCGGGGTCAGCCAGGTCCCATCCTGGTCCACGATCCCAAAACGGTCCGCGTCCCCATCCAGGCCAAGCCCAAGCTTCGCCTTGCCGGAGCGAATGAGTGCGCTGACCTCGGCCATACCCTCAGCGTTGGGCTCAGGATGATGCCCGCCGAAGAGCGGGTTCAGCTCGTTGTGGAAAAGAGTGATCTTGGCCCCCGCCTCTTCAAGTAGCGTGTCCAAATATCCATGGCCCGTGCCATACATCAACTCCACTGCGATCTTCAACTTCGCCTTCTTCAGGATTTTGAAGTCGATCAGGCGATGGATCTGTTTGAAGTAGTCAGGTCGGGGATTGAGGGTCGGGCAGCGGAAGGTGCCGATAGGTAATCCCTTGAAGGTCCATCCCGATTCCGCCAATCGGCGGATGATGGCTTCCACTGGTTTGGTGACATCCGTCGTCGCAGGAGCACCGTTGTAGGTCGAGAATTTCAGACCCTGATACTCCGCCGGATTGTGGCTGGCGGTCATGTTGATCCCACCAATGGCCTTGCGATGGCGAATGGTGTGAGAGATCACAGGCGTGGGTGTGTCTCGGTCACAGAGGATCGGGGAGAGACCGTTCGAGGCAAGAACCTCTGCCACCATGAGGGAAAACTCGGGACCCAGAAAACGGGTGTCGTGGCCGATGATAACGACAGGCTTGCGGCCGTGGATGGGCGAGCCGGTATTGGCAAGCTCGGCTTTGAGATATTCAGCAATGCCCTGGGTCGCCAGGCACACATTGTCGAAGGTAAAATCGCGTGCAATCAGCCCCCTCCATCCAGAGGTGCCAAAAGTAATTGGGGTACTCATCGGGGTCAGCTTTTCCAGTCGAGGGCGTTTTTCTTGAGGGCGTAGACGTAACCAATGAACAACACACCGAGAAATGAGATCATGCTGCCGAAGATAAGGGCTGCGTTGGTTGCTAGCATTTCCTTATAAACCACCGCCCATGGATACAGAAAAACCACTTCGATATCGAACAGGATGAACAGCATCGCCACCAGATAGAACTTCACGGACATACGAGTGTTCGCCTCTCCCACCGGGAGCATGCCGCACTCGTAAGGGATATTCTTGATCTTCGTGGTTCGGGCCTGGATGCGGCGATTGGCCCAGCGTCCAAGGACCACCGACATTACCAGAGTTCCACCAGCGAAGGCCGCTGCGACTACCGCCAGGAGCAGAACGGAGAAATACTCTTGCAATTGCATCGTTAGGCGACGGTAAAAACGGAAAGCAGGATTTGCAAGGGTGAATCGCGGGTGAATCGCGGGTGAATCGCGGGTGAATCGCGGGTGAATCGCGGGTGAATCGCGGGTGAATCGCGGGTGAATCGCGGGTGAATC
>CAMAVD010000235.1 GCA_945861575.1 Akkermansia muciniphila | reverse complement strand
TCCGCCGGGCGCGCCAACGTGCCCCGAACCTCCGCTTCTCGGATCGCCTCCTCAGGCGATCCACCTCAGCCACTACGCTTGGCAGGCCCACTGCCATGGCCTATTTGAGCTGCCCGCGGCTGCTTGACTATGATCTCGCCACTCACAGGAGACCAGACGTGCCGACGACTGGCAATGATGCCGAAAATTTCTGCCAACCCGCCCGGAACTTTCCCGACGGGCCCCGTAACAGAGAGGTAGGAAAACATGAAGACACCCGCTCCTCCCATGACGGAAACGCGCCCATCCGCCACCGCAAACATCGCCTCGAATCCGCTGAAACGTCTGCCGCTGGTGGCGATGCTCGGCCTGATGGCCACCCTCGCCCCGCTTGCCGAAGCGGCCAGCATCCAATTCGTGGGGATCCATGCCGATCTCGGCTCCGGATGGCGATCCCCGACGGCCCACAAGCAGCTCGACCCGGATGGCGACGAGGTCATCGGTACGGATGGCTATCATCTGATCAACATCCCCCCGGTCTGGCCGTCGTACCTGACCTCCACCGAGGTGCTGACCGAAACCTTTGCCGGCAATGCCGGCTACGCATCGCTGGACCAACCGACCGGGATGCCCGGGCTGTTCCTGACGGGTACGCTGAATCCCTCCCCTGGTTCCGGGGTCAGCGCGGACCTGTTCCGGTTCACGCTGGGACTCACGGTCGTGGGCCGTACCGTCCGCGTGGCCCTGCTGGTCGACAACCTCGACATTCCAGGATTCAACGCCTCCGGCCTCAGCCTGGTCCAGACCGCGGGAGGGAGCGCCGTCTCCGGCCCCCTGCCCACCTCGACCGCGCCCTTGAACAACCGCGCGCCGGACTGGATCGTCTTCGAGATCGCCGGTGGAAAGGCTGGCGACGTCTTCGTCGTCCGTGGAACCGGGGGCGCGAACCTCACCGCCACGCTGGGCGGCGTGGCCTTCGACAGCACCGTTGACTTTGGCTCTTCCGTCGAGTTTACCGAGCAGACATTCCTGGAGATCGCCGATACGGGGATCGCCGCCTTTTCGTTTGCAGTATCGGGCGACACTCTGGTGTCCGGAGGCTCACCTTGGAACAAGGTCGCTGTCATGGTCCGAAGCGGAACCAACTGGGTTCAGCAGGCCGTGCTCGAACCGCACAATGTGGAAACATCGATCCAGGACTTCTTCGGGCGTAGCGTGGCGATCTCCGGAGACACCGTGATCGTCGGTGCCTCGGGTGAGTCTAGCGTCGCCAACACCATCAACAGCGTCCAGGGCGGGGACAACAGCAGCGAGAATTCGGGCGCTGCTTACGTCTTCGTCCGAAACGGCACCAACTGGACCCAACAGGCCTATCTCAAGGCATCCGACAACCACATGGGCCTCCGCTTCGGTGGTTCGGTGGCCCTCTCCGGAGACACGGCCGTGGTGGGAGTCGGTGGATTGCAGGCGGGTAACGTCTTGGGCGGAGCAAGCCCCAGCCAACCTTCGAGCGCAAACAACGGCGTGGGGGCCGCGTATGCCTTCGCGCGGAAGGGAACCAACTGGACGCAAGAGGCCCGTCTGACCCCAGCCAACGGGGATCCCGGCGACGGTTTCGGACTTTCCGTCGGCATCTCCGAGGAGACCATCGTGGTCGGAGCACCCTTCGAAGCGGGGGCATCCACCCAGATCAACGGGGACGAGACCTCCAATACCAACGCGAGCACGGGCGCTGCCTATGTCTTCGTCCGAAAGGCCGGTGCCTGGTTGCAGCAGGCCTACCTCAAGTCCGACAACAATGATCCGGGCAACGCCGGATGGTTTTACCAGGGCGACCGGTTCGGATGGCAGGTGGCGGTCTCTGGCAACACCGCCCTCGTTGGTGCGCCCCAGGAAGACACCTTGGGACGCTCCGACAACAATTTTGGCAACAACACCGGTGCCGCTTACGTCTTCGTTCGTTCCCAGGAACAGTGGAGCCAGCAGGCCATGCTGAAGGCCACCGATCGGGAGAACGCCGCATTCGGAGCCTCGGTGGCACTTTCCGGCGACAGGGCCCTGGTCGGCGACACCGCCGGATCCCCAACCCCCTCCACCACTTTCGTCTTCGAACGCAGCGGCGCCTCGTGGATTCGGCAAACCAGCCTGATTGGCCCCCAGCTCGGAGGACCGGGGATCCCGCCCGGGCTGGTCACCCTCTCCGGCGGAACCGCAGTCATCAAAGCTGGCGGTGGGCTGAATCTCTTCAGCGCCGATGCACCCCGCATGCAGGTCGAGGACGCTGCCGGCAACCTCCTTGCCCAAGGCACGGCGGAACGGCCGATGGCCATCCAGGACGGGATCGCGGATGAGTTGACCTTCACCCTCCGCAACACCGGCACCGTGGGCCTCTCCAACATCGTCGCCAACCTCTCCGGCCCCGATGCCGCGCGTTTCCGGATCAGCGCCGTGCCCGCCATCTCCCTGCCTCCCGGCGGATCCACCACCCTCGCCGTGCAATTCGTCGACGTCTCCGGCGCAACCCCCAGGTCGGCCACGCTCCGTCTGGCCAGCTCCGATCCGGATCGCAGCCCGTGGCTCCTGAACCTGACGGGCATCCGCCTCGTCTCATCCTCCGACTCCGATTTCGACGGGTTGAACGACGTCGCGGAGTTTCGCCTCCGTGCGCTGGGTTTCGACCCGTTTGTCCGGCAACCAACGCTGGTGAAGGCCCTGAACCTGGGCGGATTCTACGGCCCAAGTCAGATCCACGCACTGACCGTCGACAAGACCCTGTTGCAGCCGGTCTCCCCCGGTGTCTTCCGCCTCACCCTGGGCCTGCAGAAGGCCACCCAGCTGACGAATTTCACGCCGTTCCCGATGCTCGCTCCGCAGACTCGCATCAATGGTCAGGGCCAGATCGAGTTCCAGTTCAGCTCGCCCGACAACGCAGCCTTCTACCTGCTCAACGTCGAGTAACCCCCTCGCCGGTCGCGTCGTGAACCCATCGGTTCCGACGCGCCCTGTGGGTGGTAAAAAGTCCATCGGAGACGAAAGAGCAGCCACTTGAGCGCGTGGGGTAGTGAGACAGCCTGACGAGAGAGTCCGAGGAACGGTGGGTTCCTTCAGGTAAATGCGCATTGAGGAGGATTTGAGTGAGAGCTGGACGCGGCTCGTCCGTCGGCGCTTCACCTTCGTTGAGTGGCTGGCGCTGACTCAGGCGGCTTGCCGGAGATACTGATGATGCAAGCCCCCGACCTTCGGCATCTCAATTACTCTCCCACGATCCGGCGACTCCACTGGCCGTGGGATCGGACTGTCGTGAGAGAGTGAACGGTGGGGACGCACCTGATGGTAATCCAACATGAAGGTCACCGTGGGAACGACAAAGAAGTCCATCGCAGCGATGCTGTCCGCGTGGTTCTGGAGAAAAGTCTTCCAACCTTGCGACGGCTTGCCCTTGGACTTGGGACGGTACTTCCGGATGGTTGCCGTCGAGGCTTCCAGTCCCAGTTTGGCTAGTTCGTCTCGGATGCGTGGGCTACCCCAAGTCGGGTTGGCACTCCACATCCGACGGATGAGCTGGATCAGTTCCTGGTCCTTTTCAGGTCGCCCAAGTCGGCGTCGAGATTTCCATCGCCAGAACATCCTGAATCCAGCTCGTTGCCAGCTGATGAGTGTTTCGGGCTGAAAGATCATCAGCGGAGTTCTCCAGTGTGGCCAAACCCTCATGAGCACCAGCCAAACATATCGGTCGGACCGGCGGAGCCTGGGGCGGCGAGTCTGCCGTTTTAGAACCATGAGTTGATGGCGCAGTGCCAGGACTTCGAGGGCGAGATCGTGCCGACGTCGGAAGATCGAAAACGGATAGGTCAGAATGATCCAGAGCGTGGCCAGCATAGCCCTTTCATCTTGATCACAAAACCCCGCCAATCAATCATTTCCAGGCCATATGGACTTTTTGCCACCCACAGCCGCCTAGATTGCTCGTTCACAAGGAATCTGTTCGGTCCGACGCTCCATAGCCTTTTGATACGCCCATGACCGGTTTCATTGCGTCACTGCGCGATAGAACCGAGTGATCCAGTTGTTCGGCGGGCTTGGGGCCAGGAACTTTACCACACCATCTGCGGTGGTCGGCGACACGATCAAGTTGGCGCTTCGCCAGTCTAGCAGGTCCGTTGCCTCTTCGATCTGGTATCGCACTCCGATTTGACCGTGGAGCGACAGGGTGATCGCACCGGATTCTAATGCTGCGTAGAGTTTAGGTGGCGTGGGTGGCGACGGTAGAACGTTCAGCGTCGCCGGGGAGCTGAAAATGAAAGACGAAGTGGCCCGGTTGCTCACACCTACAGTATAGGTTCCTGCTTGATTTGTTCGTACGTTCGACAACACGAAAATGCAGTTTGTGTTGTGGACGAAAACGTTCGTGACTGGGACTCCTGCACGCCTGAGCTGAAACAGAAACGGCGGCGGATTTCCTGAGACAGCAACGTTGAACACCGCCTCCTCCCCCGACGTAATCGTCTGGCTTAGTGGCCGAACGACGAATTTCGGAGCGATAAGCACGGAAATTCTGCCGGGGTTGCTGGTCATCGTGCTGAGCCCATCCGTGACTGTCACGGTGTAATCCCCTTCGTTCACCATCTGAGCATTGGTGAGGGCCAGGCTCGCGTTGGTTGCTCCAGTGAGCGGGTTTTGATTGAGATTCCACTGGTAGGTCAACGGACGACACCCGGTTCCAACAACCGTTTGGGTGATTTTTCCACCCAGCGGCACGTCGCGATCCCGGGGAGACTGAACGAAGAAACTCGTCCCGATCTGCGCAGTCGAGACTCGGTTCCCGGGAATCGCGTCAGCTTCCCGAGCGCTAGCCGTCAGGACATTCGCGATCAAACCTGCTGCGGTTGGACGCACGCGGAGCTTTACTATTGCGCTGTCGTAAGGACGCAGCGTCCCCAAATCGCAAACGACGCGCTTTTCCAATAGCGCGCACTGGCCTTGAGTTGTGGTAGTCGAAAGTATATCAAACCCGACTGGCAAGTCATCTAACAGGGTGACCGCGGTAGCGGTCAATGGACCGTTGTTGTGTACAATCAGGCTTAAGGTGAAGGACTGATCGCATCCAGGAGGGACGATCGGAGGATCGGAGATCTGCGTGGTGGTGAGATTTGCCGTCATGGCCGCGACGAAGGCAAATGCGCCGCGTCCGTGAGTGAAAGCAACGAGACGTTGTGTCTCAGGATTGATCTGAATATCAAATACCGGGACGTTGGGCATGCCCAATTCCGGCCCATGATGGGCCCACGAAATGCCGCCGTCGGCGCTCTGCCACAGGCCCCGGTCCGTCCCGACCCAGATGCTTTTGGGATCCGATGGATCGATAGCGATGCAATCATTGGGAAGATTTGCTGGCGGGCTGATGTTCTTCCACTGCGGCGTTGCCGCGAAGGCGTTGGTGGTTTTGAAGAGGTGGCCGGCTTGATTCTTAGTTTCCTCATCAAAGCCCGACAGAGCCGTATAAAGCGTGTTTTTGTCAATGGGATCGAACGCAAGCTCGGTTACATAGCGGTTCGGGACAGCGTTGCTGGGATCGGGGTTGCGCCAGGTGATCCCTCCATCGCTCGTAAGGCGCAGTTCGCCTGTCTCATGCGCATAGGCATATGTCTTGCCGGAGTTGTCGCTT
Source organism: Akkermansia muciniphila (assembly GCA_945861575.1). Classification (GTDB taxonomy): domain Bacteria; phylum Verrucomicrobiota; class Verrucomicrobiia; order Limisphaerales; family UBA11320; genus UBA11320. Next base: position 1,805 of record CAMAVD010000235.1, on the reverse strand, counting down.
CGAGCAAAGGCAGCCGTTGAGATCCATGAGGGGTAGTCCTTTCCCCTCAGGGTCTTGGTTAAGCTTGGACTGTTGGCTTTCCAGACCGGGACCTCAGCGCTGTAGAAATTGGTGCATTTCCACAGACGATCCATTCCAGCAACATAGGTGTCATCAGAGAATGGGCTCTTTTCCATCGCCGGAGCAAAGAGTGTCAATGACGCGGGAAACTCCACCCCTTGCAAGGTCTCTTCGAAACTGACTCCGCCGTTCCGGGTTCGATAAAGCGTGAACCAAGGCGCAGCGTAGGCCCAATGTGTGTTGGGTCGATCATGCGATATGGAAACCGCCATGCCATCGTTGTCGTTAACTACGATCTCCCACCCCTCATTTCCATGCCAGATCATTGGGCTTTGATCCTGTGGCCCCAGCATGATGAAATCCGGATTCGTCGGATGGAGCGAGCCGGAGTAGAGCTGACTGATGGATAGCGTGCTGTTATGATTTAATACGGTTTTGAATCGATTTAGGCTGCTCCAGACCCCGCCATCGTCTCCCACGATCAGGCGATCTCCGGCCCAGGCAAACGCGTGGATGTCTCCGTGCAGGACCGGAAGGGATGGGGCTTCTGAGTTGAAGTAGGAAGTCCTCGCGATCGTCGACCAAGTGGAGCCGCTGAGACGATAAAGCCGGAATGAACCGAAGTAGAGAACGTTCGAGTTCGTTGCGTCGACGATAAGGTCATTGTGATACCAAAAGCTATTTTCTTCAAGAGCCGGGACTGGCAAGGCTCTCCAGGTGGGAGTGGAGGACCACGCGTTCGTTGTTTTCCAATATCCACGAAAGGTGTCCCCGCCAAAGAGGTCTGGCAGCACGACGTCTGTGACGCTCACGAACAGGATGTTCGGGTCGGATGGTGCGATAGCCATCTCGATGCGCCCAAGTTTCGTGCCTGACCCACCCCATGGCCCTTCGATCCTCTCCCATGCGTCACCGCCATCGATGGATCGGTAAACTCCGTTCGTGGGATCGCCAAATGGATCGCCTAGGCCTGCGTATTGCCGCAAAAAATTGGAGGCATCCATCTCCAGGTCGGTTGCTTCTCCCGCGAGTCGCAAGGACCAATTTGTACCCCCGTCGATGGATTTGAGTATGCCTCGAGTGGGTGCGGTCGTGATGATGTTCTCTCTTTCCAAACGTTCGGACCATCGTCCCGCCATGCCGCGAGTCGTGGCGGCGACCAGAGATTCGGGCGTGCCGGGATCTACTTTGATGTCGCTGAACGAGGCTTGTGCGAAGCTGGCGCTGGCAATCAGGTGCCAGGTAAGGCCCCGATCGATCGATTTCAGCAACCCGGCTCCAGCAAGCGCATCCGCCCGAAACGCCGCCTCGCCGGTTCCCGCGTAGACAATCTGGGGCTGGCTGGGCGCAAACGCGATGGCCCCACTGTTGAGGGATGGCTGATCATCCGTCCGTGGCGTCCAAGTGATGCCTGCGTCGCGCGTGTCCCAGATGCCTCCTCCTGCAGCTCCGATCAGCCAATGATCAGGATCCGCCGGATCCACGGCGATGTCAGCCACTCGGCCGCTCGTTGCAATGGGAGATGATTCACCGAAGGCCGGCCCAAGGAACGCGGGCGCAGGACCAATATTCCACCATCGTTTGGAAGTGCCTGTGGTGGGATCAGGGAAGCGTGATTCCTCCGGTTGACCGAAGGTTGACACGGAGGATGCTATGAGGCACATGAGAATTTGCAGGGTCGTTTTCATAGATTGCATGGGCTCGGAGATCTGCTTCTTGCGGGTCTGAAATCGGGATCGGCTCCT
>CAMAVD010000234.1 GCA_945861575.1 Akkermansia muciniphila | reverse complement strand
TCCTCGGAAAGTACCGGACCATTCTCTGGCTCTCGATGGTGTATTGCCTCGGCCATCTGGCCCTCGCCTTGGATGGGACCAAAAACGGACTGATCCTCGGCCTCAGCCTGATCGCGGTTGGGTCGGGAGGCATTAAGCCTTGCGTGTCTGCGCATGTGGGGGATCAGTTCGGCGAGGGCAATCGACATTTGCTGGAGCGGGTCTTCTATTGGTTCTATTTCTCGATCAACGTCGGATCCACCTTATCCACGCTGCTCATCCCTTACTTGCTGGATCGGTTTGGACCTCACGTGGCCTTCGGTCTTCCAGGCATGCTCATGCTGATCGCAACCTGGGTGTTCTGGCTGGGGCGACGTCGTTTCGCGCATCTGCCGCCCGCTGGAAAGAGGTTTGCGAAGGTCGCGTTTGGACCTGAGGGATTGCGAGTCATCGCGGGTCTCGCTGGGATCTATTTCTTCGTCGCACTGTTTTGGTGTCTGTCCGACCAGGCGTTTTCGGCCTGGGTTTTGCAGGCGGAGCAGATGGATCGCTCCTTTCTGGGAGTTCAATGGCTTTCATCGCAGATCAGCGCGGTGAACCCGATTCTTGTGCTGGTATTCATCCCGCTCTTTTCGTACGTCGTCTATCCGGCCTTGGGACGATGGGTGGAGCTCACGGCGCTCAGGAAGATAGGCGTTGGCTTGGTGACGCCGGTCATCGCTTTCTGTCTCTCCGCCTGGATCGAGTCACGCATTGCCGTCGGCGAAACACCGAGCATCGGCTGGCAACTGCTCGGCTACGCCTTGCTGACGGCCGGCGAGGTTCTGGCTTATGGAACCTGCCTGGAGTTTTCCTATCGCCAGGCTCCCCCTGCGATGAAGTCGATCATCATGTCGATGATGCTGGCGTCCATCGGATTGGGCAATGCCATCACGGTGGGGGTCAACCGTTGGATTGCGAGTAGCGCTGAGGTCGCGAAGGCGCTGTCGGGGGCGAACTATTATCTGGCGTTCGCAGCAGGTTTAGCATTCGCCCTTCTTTTCTACGTGCCCTACGCCTTGAGGTTTAAGGAGCGGAGCTATTTGGCAGATGCGCCCGCGGTCGCAGGTCGTCCGACTTAGAACATTCTTCCGCAAGGTGCCCTGATTCGTGATTTCGATGGGTTCCAGGGTTTTCAGTATGTTAACCGCGAATGAACGCGAATGAAGGTTAATCCAGAAGTCACAACCCTGGAGCCCTTTTCGCATTCGCGTCTATTCGCGTCCATTCGCGGTTAGATTTCTTTTTTTGGTGAACTAGCAGCGTAGACGGAAGGCAGCGTAATCGAGAGGCACCGCAGGGAGCTTGCGGGAAGTTCGGCGCGAACCTGGGTGCCGGGCTGCCGTTCGTGATCCGACGCGCGTCCGTGGGTCACAACTTTCAACTCCAGCCCCCCGGCCTCCAGGCGCCAGCGCGTCTCGGCTCCCAGGAAGCGACACTCTAAAACGCTGGCTAGCACGCTGTTCTCTTCCTCGAGTCCGGGTGTGAGAAGCCGGATCTCCTCGGGACGAATCCCGAGTTGGAACTCGCCCTCCGCCGTCCCCAACACCGGCTCCGAAGTAATCCGTAACGGCCCGAGAGAGGTCGCGGCGGTGTTGGGTCCGGTCCGGCGGGCGGGAATGAGATTACAGCCCCCGAAGAACTGGGCGACAAACGCGCTGGCTGGACGCTCGTAGAGCTCCTGGGGTGTGCCGACCTGTGCCAAGCGTCCGTGGTTCAGGAGGGCGACTCGATCGCTGAGAGCGAAGGCCTCGTCCTGGTCATGGGTGACATAGATGAAGGTCATCGCCAGCCGCTTTTGAAGCTGGCGGAGCTCTTCCTGAAGCTGGAGGCGGAGTTTAAGGTCGAGCGCTGCCAGCGGTTCATCCAGCAGAAGGATCCGAGGCTCGTTCACAGCTGCCCTCGCGAGCGCAATCCGCTGTTTCTGCCCCCCGGATAGCTGATCCGGCCTTCGATCCGCCAGGGCGCTCGCCTGAACCCAATCCAGAGCTTGATCAACCCGGGCCGAGATCTCTGCGGCGGGCACTCTTTTCATTCGGAGTCCAAACGCGACATTGTCGCGTACGGTGAGATGGGGAAAGAGCGCGTACGACTGGAACACGGTGTGGACGGGCCGAGAATGGGCCGGGGTGCCGGAGGCTTCTTTGCCGTCTATTTTCAGACAGCCCGAGTCGGCCTGATCCAGACCGGCGATCAGGCGGAGCAGGGTGGTCTTTCCGCATCCTGAAGGGCCCAGGAGGGTGAAGAACTCTCCGGGGTTTACCACCAGACTGATATCGTCCAGGACCGGAGTGGTCCCGAACCTTCGAACCAGGTTCCGGATTTCCAGGATGGGGTGTGACGTCGAGGCCTGATTTGTCATGATCTCTTCACCTAGACTGTGGTGGTCCGATCGGGCAGGCAAGGGCAACCCCGCGATTTTTTCTTCCTTTCGCGGCCGGGGTCGTTTCATTCTCCCGGTAGAAACATGGTCCTGATTCCTCTCGAAGATTCTGTGGTGGATGTTCTCAACAAGGCACAAAAAGCCTCCCGTTTGAGCGATGCCGAGCTTGCGATCAAAGCCGGTGTGACGCTGGAGGATCTGCATCGCATTCGTGCGGGGGAGCCTCTTGAACCCTGCCTTCTGCGCTTGGCGGCCTGCCTGTCCTTGGGCGGAGTCGCTTTGGTGCAGTTGGCTAGGAAGGCCTATTGTCCCATGGCTCAGGCGGTCGAGGGTTTGGCGCAGTTCAATACCCACTTCGGGGACATGACGGTGAACTCCTACCTCGTGTGGGATCTCCAGTCCCGGGAGGCCGTGGCTTTCGATACCGGGGCGAACGCTTTCGGTCTCATGGCGACCGTTCGGAAGAACAGCCTCCAGCTCAAATATCTCCTCCTGACCCACACCCATGGCGACCATGTCGCGGACGTGGATCGGATCCTTTCCGACACCAAGGCAGAGGTATGGGTTTCCGAGAAGGAGCCCCATCCCCAGGCGAAGTCGTTTGCGGCAGGTCGGGTATTTGAGGCGGGACGGCTGCGAGTGGATACCCGATCGACCACGGGTCATTCCCCGGGGGGCACCACTTATGTGATTTCTGGCCTAGCGCGCCCCGTTGCCGTCGTTGGGGATGCGCTTTTTGCCGGCTCTATGGGTGGGGGGAAGGTCTCCTTCGCGGATGCCCTCGAGACCAATCGACGCCAGATTCTCACCCTTCCTGACGACTGTGTGCTCTGTCCAGGCCATGGCCCGCTGACCACCGTTGGCGAGGAGAAGCGGCACAATCCCTTTTTTCCGGAGTTCCAATCGTTATCAACCTCAACTTAACCAACAGGAATTGCACAGTATGGCAGAACGTATTGCAGTGGTCGGCGTAGGGCGTATGGGATCCAACATGGCGCGGCGTCTGAAGGACAGCGGTTTTGATGTGACGGCGGTTTATGACTCGCATCGTCCGCTTGCCGAGGCTCTCGCCAAGGAATTGGGCGCGGTAGCTCCCGAAACCCTGGCTGGCGTCACCGCCCTGGCCAACGTCGTGATTACAGTGGTCACCGACGACAAGGCCATGTCCCGGATTTTCGCTCCCAAGGGCGACAGCCTTCTATCAGGTGCCAAAGGCCGCGTTTTCATCAATTGCGCGACCATCGCACCGAAGACACATATCGAGGTCGAGAAGCTCGCCAAGAAGGTGGGAGCTGCGTCACTCGAAGCCTGCATGGCTTCCAGCATTACCCAGGCGCGTGAAGGTACACTTTACTTGATGCTGGGTGGCAACGAGGCGGTTTTCAACAAAGTGAAGCCCATCCTCGAGAAGCTTTCCTCCTCCATGCGTTTTGTGGGCAAGGCGGGTGAGGCGGCCAAGGTGAAAGCCCTCGTGAACATGGTGATGAACATCAACACCGCCGGGTTGGCTGAAGGCTTGGCTTTGGGGCAGGCCCTCAAGCTCGACCTCGCCCTGCTGCGAGAGGTGTTCTCTCAGACCGGTGCAAACTCGCGCGTTCTTCAAACCGATGGCGAGGACATGCAGAACCGCGACCATTCCTGCTTCTTCTCCGCCTCGCATGCGGCCAAGGACAGTGGGATCGCTTTGAAGCTGGGCGTCGATGCCGGGTTGACCCTTCCTCTCGCCACCGCCACTAAAAAGCAGTACGAGCGGATGGTGAAGGAAGGCTTGGGCGAGCTCGATAAGTCGGGCATCGCCGAGATCACCTTCAAGGGACGTCACAAGTCTGGTAAGAAGAAGAAAAAGTGAGTTACTGCGAACCCGCTCGGTGATACTTTCACCCCCCGCCCAGGAAACTGGGCGGGTTTTTTGTTGGCTAAGCGTGGCTGGCCATTCGACTCTTCGGCCATGAAAGTTCTCAGCCCGTCACAGATCGACCGACAACTCAAAGTTCTGCCCGAATGGCGTCTGCGGCGCTCCCTGCTCACGCGGACGTTCACCTTTAAGGACTTCCCAGCCGCTATCCGCTTTGTGTCCAAGGTGGCAAAGTTGGCCGAGGCAGCCTGGCATCATCCGGACATCGATATTCGTTGGAATCGAGTGACCTTGTCGCTGACGACGCATGATGCGGGGGGGCTGACGAGAAAAGATTTCTCACTGGCAGGCCAATTCGACCAGATCATCAGCAAGTGAGCGTCGCGAGTCGCGGCCCCCTCTACTTCTCTTGTAGCCACAACGAGAGGGGCTCTTGCGTAGGTAGTGTTTGCGGCTAGCAGCTTCCGATTGTGGTCTGGGGGGTCTGCTGTTAGACTTTCCCCCATGCATCGCTTTCTCTGGGCTCTGTGCTGTCTGATTTTGCTTTCTGTGGCCTCGGCTCGTCCGCTGAGAGCGGCAGAGCGTCCCCCCAACATCGTGATCATTCTGACGGACGACTTGGGATGGGCCGACCTGGGCTGTTACGGAAACACGTTCCACAAAACTCCGAATCTGGATCGCATGGCACGCGAGGGGCTTCGTTTTACCGATGCTTACGCCGCGTGCACGGTCTGTTCTCCCACTCGAGCAGCGCTGATGACGGGTCGCTCCCCGGCGCGTTTGCACCTGACCGATTTCATCCCCGGAAGAAGTCTGCTTCCTGACCAGAAGCTGCGGCGTCCCGACTTTAATCAACGTCTCCCGCTTGAAGAACTCACCCTTGCTGAGAAGCTCAAAACCAAAGGGTATCGGAGCGCCTGCTTCGGAAAATGGCATTTGGGAGGGCTGGGGTTCCTTCCCCAGCAACAAGGATTTGACGAGGCAACGCCCGATGTGGCCGGGCTCTCACGTCGCGCTCCTTTCACCCAAGCGGGCAAACCGACGGCGCAATGGCCGGATGCGCCTGAGGGCGAGGAGTTGACGTCAGCCATCACCCGGACGGCCCTGCGTTTTATCCGTGAGAACCGGGACCAGCCGTTCTTGTTGTACCTCCCCCACGTCGCCGTGCATATCCCGCTCTATGGTCGGGAGGAACGAGTGACGCAGTTCCGTGGTTTGGCGAAGGAGGGCAGCCAGCATACAAATGCAGTTTACGCGGCGATGCTGGAGGCTTTGGACGCTGGGGTGGGTGCGGTTCTGGACGAGTTGCGTGCCTTGAAACTAGATCAGAACACCGTGGTTTTCTTCGCCTCCGACAACGGGGGGTTGAGTGTGAAGGAAGGCCCCAATACCCCGGCGACCTCCAATGCGCCATTGCGCGCAGGCAAAGGACATCTTTACGAAGGCGGGCACCGTGTTCCCCTCATCGCCTGGGCTCCGGGTCGCATCGTGGGTGGGCGTGTCTCGCACGATCCGGTGATCACCATGGATCTCCACTGCACCGCGCTGGCCCTTGCAGGGTTGGACGCGAGCGGGCTCGACGGTGTGAGCCTTCAGCCAGTGTTGGCAGGGGCGGGCAGTTTGGCTCCACGCTCTTTGTATTGGCACTATCCACACTACAGCAATCAGGGTGGCAAACCCGGAGGAGTCATCCGGGAGGGGAATCTGAAACTGTTGGAACATTATGAAAGCGGATATCTGGAGCTCTTCGACCTTGCCGCCGATCCGGGAGAGGGCCACAGCATCAGTTTTGAACGGGCTGAGGTGGCGAATGCCATGGCTAAGCGCCTGGCGGAATGGAGGAAATCTGTGGGTGCCCAAATGCCAACGACGCATAGCAACTACGTGAGCGTTCCGCTGCGTCCTGCTTCTGACGGCAGCCTGGTTCTTCCAGCGCACGAGGCGAGCACGCATGGTCAGAACGTCCGCTATGAACCACCGGCGCATAAGAACACGCTTGGCTACTGGACTCGTAGGGACGATTGGGTGAGTTGGGATATCACCCTTCCTCGCACAGGACTCTATTCTGTTGAAGTGCTCCAAGGCTGCGGCAAGGGCAGTGGCGGTAGCGAGGTGGAGATCTCTGTAGGTGGTGGGCGGCTTGTGTTCACGGTGGAAGACACGGGTCATTTTCAGAAGTTCGTTCGCCGCAATTTAGGAACGGTCCGTGTTGCAGCCGGTCGCACTACTTTGGAGGTGCGACCCAAGACGAAGCCTGGTGTGGCGGTGATGGATTTGCGGGAGGTGGTGCTCAAACCCGCATCGCTTGCGGATCACTAAGCCAGGCAGGGAACTCCTGTCCCCCACACGGCTCATCGCTTGCCGACGGGCAGGGGATTGCGGTATAGAGGTCCCCGTGCAGCATTCCTCCACTTTTCGGCTCGGGGTTCTGGGATCGGGCAAAGGTTCGAATCTGGCGGCGATTGCGGACGCGATCGCTGCTGGTGGAGTGCCTGCACAGATCGCAGTGGTCTTGAGCGATGTGCAGGAGGCGGGGATCCTGCGTCAGGCCAGCGACCGGTCGATCCCCTCTGCTTACCTGCCCCCAGGCTCATTCCGCACCAAATTGGATGAGCCAGCTGAGTCGCTTTACATCCAGCGTTTGCTTGAGGCGAAGGTGGATCTGGTCGTTCTTGCCGGCTTTATGCGCATCCTGAAGGGCGAATTCCTCAATGCGTTTCGGAATCGTGTCGTGAACATCCATCCCTCCTTGCTCCCTTCGTTTCCTGGCCTTGAGGCCTGGAAGCAGGCGCTGGACTATGGCGTCAAAGTCACCGGATGTACGGTCCATTTTGTGGATCAGGGGATCGACAGCGGCGCGATCATCGGCCAGGAAACCGTTCCGGTGCTGGATCAGGATACGCCTCAGGCATTGCACGAGCGGATCCAGTTGGCTGAGAGAAGTCTCTATCCCGCTGCCATCGCGAGTCTGGCGCGGGGAGATGTTTCAGTCTTGGGCAGAAAAACGGCCCGTCGGGTTCCCTAGCTCAGGCGCTTTCTGGCCGCCTCGGTCATGGTGTCGAGGGTCTTGTTGAAACGACCCACGATCGAGTCGAACTCCCCAAAGTTCGAGCTGACTTCCAGTAGGAGACGGACAAGGCCTTGAGCGTCGGGCATGGAGACGTACTCCTCAAGGATGCGGTTATCGGCCCCACAATTGTGATAATTACCCAAGGC
>CAMAVD010000233.1 GCA_945861575.1 Akkermansia muciniphila | reverse complement strand
CGGGCCCGTGGCTTTGGTTCATTAGTATGGGGTTTGTCTGGCTTGCGCCACCGTAAAACGTGGCAAGCCTTTGCGGCAGGCCCCGCGCCTTTGCGATAAAGTCCTTGTCCTGGCGAGGGGTGGTCTGCGTCGTGGGGAGTAACGCAAAGACGCAAAGGTGGGAAGAGGATTAAACCTAGAAACGCGAGTTGCCCGGCACCGATCTGACGCAAGATCTTGGCGAGCATGACCTTCGTCGAACCTCGCCGTATCACCTTCCGGATACGCCTTCCGCCGACGCACGAGGCTATGGCGGACAGGGCGCTTCGACTCAAGTCATGCTCACTCAAGCTTTTGCGCATCTCGATACCGCTCAACTCGCGTTTCTAAAGAGGGTTTTTCATGGTTGCTCCAAATACTTTGCGTCTTGAGCGCAGCGGGCGTGAGGCTCATGGGTTGTCTTCCATGCCGTTGGAGATGCGCTTGAAGCCTTCTTTCATGAGGTCAGCACCGAAATTGAGGATGAGTCCAAGTCGCTTGTGGGCGAGTTCTACAATGAAGCTGAACCGAAGCGCAGGCCGTTTTCTGGCTCTCCATGAGCCTGGCGGGAGCGGAACCCTGGTTGCGAACACCGCAATGCAGGGACATGTCCCCCTATTGCACTGAAGACCGAAAGGAGGGGAGGCCTCGTTACCTCCCCGGTCCTTCTACCTGGCCGCGAGCCCGAACGCTTTGCGTAGGACGGCGAGGCTTTTAGGGACGCCGGTCTCGGGTGCTTCCTTCCCCTCGAACTCCAGGGACACATAGCCTTGATAGCCTACTTTGCCGAGGATCCCTGCGATCCTTTTGTAGTCGAGATCCAGGGTGTACCATTCCCCCCCGCCGAAGTATGTCTTTGCCTGAACGAAGACGGTCTTGGGAGCGATCATCTCCAGTTTGGGATAGGGATCTTCCAGGAAATTGCCCGTATCCATGAGTCCACCCAGCCAGGGACTCTTGATAGCGTTGAGGGCTCTCAGCAGTCCTTCGGGCGTTCGGGTGAGGCCCCAGTGGTTCTCCAGGGCAAGAATCACTCCGCGCTGCTCGGCTCGGACAAGGCACTGCTCGATACATTCGGTACACCATCGAAAGCCGTCCTCCTCGGTGTAGCCAGGGAGCACAGGTTCCACACCGCGTGCTTTCATCAGATCGTCAAACGAGGCGATGGTATTCCAGCGGCCGGAGTTGAGCCGGATGCAGGGTATGCCCATTTGGTAAGCGAGTTCGATGCAGCGGAGCGTGTGGTCTACCGCCTTCTTCCTTTCGATAGGATTGGGGTCCACAAAATCCTGATGGATGGAAAGGCAGATCAGATCCACTCCACTCATGAAGGCATGGCGCTTGAGCTTCTGAAGATAGGCCGGATCCTCGCTGTCCATCTGACGATGAAGGATGTCGACCCCTTGCACCCCCAGGTTGGCGGCGTGGTCGATCACCGTTTCAATGGGCACCTTGGCCGTCTTGAAATGCCAGTAGGAGTAGGTGGAAAGAGCCAATCGGACGCGGGGTGCCTTGGGGGAGGGCAGAGGGGGTGCCGCGTTCACGGTGGCTGTGGGCAAGGTGGCGAGAACGGCCAGACCGGCTGCTCCCAAAAACTGACGGCGACCCAAATGGCCTTGGCTCACGGCATCGGAAGATGAAGACATGAGCGAACGCTGACCACGACCGATGGCGCCGTCAAGCGCTGCTAACTGCCCTACCCAGCGCTTCCACTACCCACCTCCCTTTGATGGAAGCCTCCTCGCGTCGTCATCCTAACTGAACTCAGGATCGGGACGGTCTCAAGTGGGGACCCAGGCGGACGATGTACGCCTGGGTCCTGTGAGAATCCGAGGCCCAGTTTATGCCCGAAGCACATTCATTCGATGCGGGTCCACTTGCGCCACCAGCGGCCCGTGATCCCGTCTCCTGCGGCCCGTTTAGGGTTCTTCATGTTGAGGACGACCCCGACGATGCCGAGCTTTGCCGGCGCGAGTTGCTTCGCATCGGTTGGAATCCCGTGGTCGATGTGGTCTCGACTCGCGAGGCCTTCGCCGTCCGACTGGGCGCGGGTCATTATGATGTCATTCTCACCGACTACCAGCTCGAGGGGTGGGTAGGAACCGAGGTGGTGGATTTGCTACGTCGGATGCGCAAAGAAGTGCCGGTCGTCTTGGTGACGGGATCCATTGGTGAGGAGAACGTTGCCGAAGCCCTGAGGCGGGGAATTGCTGACTATGTGCTCAAGCACCGCCTGGACCGGCTTCCCCATGTCATCCGCAGGCTCCTTCAGGATCGATCTGAACGCGCTGAGAAGAAGCGGCTTTCTGAAGAGCGCGATCGCTTCTTCATGCTCTCCGGTGACCTCCTTTGTATCGTTGACGATCAGGGTCTCATCCTGCAGCTCAACCCGGCTTGGCATCGGACCTTGGGTTTCGATTTGGAAGAGATCGTCCGTCACCCTCTCTCACGCTGGGTGCTGCCGGAGGATCGCTCTCGATTGGCGGAAGCCTTGGTAACCTTGGGGCGGGGTGGGGCGGCGGTAGAGTTTGAGACACGCTGTTCCGCGTCGGACGGGAGCATCCGCTGGCTGCATTGGAAGGCCTCGTCTATGCCTCGACAGTCGATGATCTATGCGACAGCCCGAGACATCACCGACAAGAAGGTTCTAGAGTCGCAGTTGCTTAGGACCCAACGGGTGGAGAGCATTGGGGCGCTCGCCAATGGGATTGCGCATGATTTGAACAACGTGCTCACGCCGATCCTGATGGCGGCCGACATTCTGATGGAAACGGCGGTGGAGGCACGCTCCAGGAAATTGCTGAGGACGATACAGAGCAGCGCACGTCACGGCGCTGCCATGGTGAAGCAGATCCTCACCTTTTCTCGCGGAGCCGAGGGAGAGAAAGCCCCGTTGCATCTACCGCAGATCGTGACCCTGGTCAGCGATTTTGCGCGGGACACCTTCCCCAAGGGCTGTGAGATACAGACGAGTGCCGACCCCGACGTTTGGATGGTGAATGCGGACGCCACCCAGATCCATCAGGTGCTGCTGAACCTGTGTGTCAACGCGCGTGATGCGATGCCGCAGGGAGGACGCCTGCTCATTGAGGCCACCAATAGGACCCTGGATGCGGCTTATGCTCGGATCCATCTCGACGCCCGTTTGGGTCCCTACGTCGTTATCACCGTTTCAGACACGGGTGTTGGGATTCCGCCCTCCCTTATCGAGCGGGTCTTTGAGCCGTTCTTCACCACCAAAGAGGCTGGAAAGGGCACGGGGCTCGGGTTGTCAACGGTTGTGGGCATTGTTCGCGGGCACGGCGGTTTCCTGAACGTTTACAGCGAGCCAGGAAAGGGTACCCGCTTTACACTTTATTTTCCTGCGCTTCCCTCCGAGGTCAATCGGACAGAGCGTGTCGTGGATCGGCAAATGAATCACGGGAATGGAGAGACTGTTCTTGTGATCGACAATGAGAGTAATTTCAGAGACGTCACCCGCAGCATGCTGGAAAGATTTAACTATCGAGTGCTCACGGCCGCCACCGGGCTGGAAGCCCTGGCTCTCGTGACCGAGCGGCCCGGGACCGTCGCCCTGGCTATCACCGATATGACAATGCCCGGCATGGATGGGACTGCGACGCTCAGAGCCCTCCGGCAGGTGGATAGAAAGCTTCGATTCATGGCCACCAGTGGAATGCCTGTCGCGGATCCTTACTGCCCGATTGAGGGCTCGCCCCCGGTAGATTTCCTTTTGAAACCCTACGACACGCCACACCTCTTGGAGGCCGTTCATCGAGCACTTCGACCAGAATCCTCGCCAGTCGTAAGCCCTTAATATAGACTTCCCTTGATTTTCACATCTTTTAACCAGAGGAACCAATCGTGACGACTGAGAGTGGTAAGCCCATTTTGACACAGGTCACGAATGCCACCCAGAGTATTGTGGGAAAGGTGCTTCTCGTGGACGATGATTCCCTTTCGCGGCGGCTACTTCAGAGCCTCCTATCGCGCTGTAATCTCGAGGTGATCGCCTGCTCCAGCGTGGATGCCTTGCTGAAGCTGGTTCAAACGCGGCCACTCGCGGAGTTCGACTGTCTCGTGACCGACTACCGAATGCCCGACAAGGATGGCCTCTGGTTGCTCGAGTGGCTTCAGACATCCGATCCGAATCTTGCGGCGATCTTGGTGACAGCCGAGGGGGAGAAGGAGTTGGTCACTGCCACCTTGCGGCAAGGGGCTTGTGACTACCTGGACAAGCCCGTCGATCTCAAAGCCCTCCTCGCGGCCACTCGCAAGGCGGTGCTGCTCACACGTCAACGACGCAGCCAAGCAAGGGCTGAAAGCGAGGTCAAGGCGGTGGGGCGCGCGCAGCTTCAGATGGTGGGTAGCACGCTGGATGGGTGCGGGTTGACGGTGGATCTCTGCTACCATCCGAGCCATGAAGCAGGCGGAGACTACTTTATCGCATTCCCTTTGGCTGCTGAGCGTTTTCTGATCCTGGCCACGGATGTCTCGGGGCACGATCTTCAAGCGGCCTATATGTCGGCTTACTTTCAAGGTTTCGTGCGAGGTATGATCGAAGCTAGCACGCCGATCGAGACGATCTTGGCTTGTTTCAACAGCTATCTGGTGAGCGAAGCCGATCGCACCCTCGCCGCGCAGGGCCCTGGGGCTCAGACGAGCTCGGTGTCGGTTGTGGCTCTGCTTCTCGATCGCGCGCAGGGGCAACTCAGCTCCATCTCCTGCGGATTTCCGATGCCGCTCCACTCGGATGGCGAGGGAGGCGGTGGCACTCTTGGGGATTTGTGGAGCTCGCCCTTGGGCTGGTTTCCGGGGGCGGTGGATTCCCCGACGCAAGAGCCGGTTCGGCCGAACTCCAGGCTCCTGCTCTGGACGGATGGACTGGAGGATGTCGCACTTCAGTTGGGGGTCACCCCATGCACCTGCGCCTACAAGCTTCTGGAGGCGAAGAAGGAGGGCGATCTTCCCCTCTGGATGGAACAGGCCGACGACGACATTCTTGTCGCGAGCATTTTTCTGGGTGGACAGCCTCCCGATGGTGGCGAGTTTATCCCATTGCTCTTCGTGAAGTACCCAGGGTCTGATTATGGCCGGGTGGATATCCATCAGGACATCTGGACTCGTTCGTTAGGACTCGCGATTCCCAATCTGCCTGAGGAGACCTTGTTTGATGTGCTGCTCTGTCTGAGGGAGGTGGTCATCAATGCATTGAAACATGGATGCAAGGGAGCGGAAGATCAGTTCGCCACGCTGATGGTTTCTTTCAACGCCGTAGAGGGGCTTCTTCGCGTGGTGGTGTCCGATCCAGGGCCCGGGCATTCCTTCGACTGGCGGGAGCACTGCGAGAGAGCTGATATCGATCTGATTGACGAGCATCGGGGGCTGATGCTGATTGATCAGATGGCCCAAAGCTGGGAAACCCGTCAGGCTGGGGCGTGGGTGCGGATGGACTTCTCCGTCAAATTGGAGCTAAAGGCCGAGGCCGCTTGAACCGATTCGATTCTAGGACTGATATGAAACATACTCTTGATGGAACTAGCGGGACCTTAAACGTAACTTTCCCTGGCGACGTGCTGAGCTCAAATGTGGAAACACTCAGAAAGGAGCTCTTTGGCTTGCTCGAAGAGCCCGGTGTGAAACAGGGATCATGGTCCACCTTGAAACTGGACCTCACGGGAGCAAAGATGATCGATTCCGCCGGATTGAATCTCATCGTTTCCGTGATCAAAGCCGTCAAGGCGAGGGGATCGAACGTCCGCGCAACCGTTGGAAACCCTAACGTTTACCGTACCTTCATCTTTACGCGGTTGGACAAGCAGTGTGAGCTTGCTCAGGCCGCTTAAGCCTCTGTCTCGCTAGAAGACATGAGGGATGCCTTCCTCCAGGATTCGAATCTTGTCGGACAGCCCCTGCTGGCTTGCAAGTTCGGCGAGCCAGCGTGGAGGTGCGTCCAGGGATTCGAAAGATAGCTTGAAGGCCCCGAAGTGCATCGGGATGAACCAGTCTGCTCCGAGGTCTCGGAAGACCTTGAGGGCTTCGTCCGGTCCCATGTGGACCTGCCGGAATGAGTCGGGGTAGTAGGCCCCGATGGGGAGCAGAGCGATCTCGGGTTGACACCTTTTGCCAATCTCCTTGAAACCGTCGAAGTAGGCGCTATCGCCCGCGTGATAGATGCGGCGACCTTGGTTTTCCAGCAGGAAACCTCCGTAGCCTCGGTGATCGTCGTGGAGGGTGCGCGCACCCCAGTGTTTGGCGGGCGTCAGTGTTACTTTCCACCCGCCGCTCGAAAAGCTTTCCCAGGTCTGAAGCTCGATCACCCGCCCAAAGCCTAACCCGCGAGCCAACTCGCCTACCCCCCAGGGCATCACACCGATCTTGGGCTCGGGCAACTTTCTGAGCGACGGCTTGTGGAAATGATCGAAGTGGGCGTGGGTCAGAAGGACCAGGTCGATCGGCGGTAGGTCGCGGATTTTCAGGCCGGCTCGGCGGACGCGTTTTAGGAAAAAGAGCCAGTTTGCGAAGTTCGGGTCGACCAGGACGTTCAGGTCGCTGAATTGGATTAGAAAGCTCGCATGCCCGATCCATGTAATCGCAACACTCCCTTCTTTCAACTTCGGATAATTGGGTTTCTTATGCTGTCCCGTGCGTGGTGTCAGCAGCGCCTTCCAAACCATCTCGTGGAAGAAGCTCCTGGGGCTGAAGTGGTTACTGGGTGTCAGTTCTTTAAATGACCGCGGAATGCGCCGCTTCCGTCCTGAGGATCCACTAGGCTCGTGGGAGGGTATTGTCATGCGTAACTTGTTCGTCATCATAGCCCTAAACGGTCTTTGAATAAAGATAAATCCTGGAGTGTCGAACTCGCGTGTCGGTTCACTAGAACGACTATGAAAATGAAACTAACTTTGTTTGGTTTGGCTCTCGCTCTTTCTCCGTTTTCTTCACTGGTCTCGACCCCAGCCCGCGCGGGTGATCGCGAGTGGGCTACCGCAGGTAAAGTTCTCACCGGGGTGGTTGCCGCTCATACGCTGAGCCGGATCTTGAACCCTCCCGTCTACGTGGCTCCCGCCCCTGTCTTTGTGCAGCAGCCTGTCTACTACGTGCAGCCTCAGCCGGTGGTGGTGCAGACGGTTCAGACCGTCCAAGCGGCTCCGGCGGTTCAAACCGTCTATGCTCCCCCAGAACCTGTTTACTCCGCCCCAGTTGCCCCAGCCGCTCCTGTCGCTCCTGCGGCGCCGACGATTTCTCAGGCTCCGGCCGCCCCTGCCACGGTGACCACCACGACCTCCTATGTCGTCCAGCAGCCTGTCTATGTGCAACAGCCGGTCTACTATCAACCTGCGCCAGTCTACGTGGCGGCGCCTCCGGTCTATGTTTCCCCTTACTACTATTCACGCCCGGCGGTCAGCTTCAATGTCGGCTTTGGGTATCATCGCGGGTGGGGAGGCGGTCACGGGCATGGCTTCTCGCATCATCGCGGTTGCAGATAACCTGATCCGAAGG
>CAMAVD010000232.1 GCA_945861575.1 Akkermansia muciniphila | reverse complement strand
GCGGGTCGTACTTGTGATCGTGGCAGCGCGCGCAACCCAGCGTAAGGCCCAGCATCGCCTGCCCGGTGGTGGCGATCATATCGTCGAGTTCGTTGGCGCGTTCGCGACGTTTCTCCTCCTCCATCAAGTTCGCAGGAAGCGCGGCGGTGACTCCTGCAGCGATGAATCCGGTCGCCGCAATGGCGTCCGGCTTCTCCGGCTCGATCTCGTCGCCCGCGAGTTGCCAACGAATGAATGTGTGGTAGGGCAGATCCTCGTTCAGCGCGCGGATGACGAAGTCGCGATAGCGATAGGCATTAGGCCGGTCGTTGTCGCTCTCCATCCCATTGCTGTCGGCGTAGCGCGCCACGTCGAGCCAATGACGCGCCCAGCGTTCGCCGTAGTGTGGACGGGCGAGAAGTTCATCCACAAGTTCAAGAGCCGCTTCGCTGGATTCCTCGATGCGCACCCGCCAACGCGCCATTTCGTTGGGTGTCGGGGGCAGCCCGATGATGTCCAGATAGATCCGCCGCACCAGGGTTCTGGCATCCGCCGATGCGGACGGCACAATCATCCTGGCCTCCTGCGCGTGCAGGATGAACAGGTCGACTGGCGTGCGGGCCCATCCTTTGTCGTCCACCGACGGAGGTAGCACTTTCCGCAGTGGAAGAAACGACCAGTGCCGGCGGTCGGTGTCTGATACCTTCATGTCCGACCGGACCGCCCTCGTCGCGTTCGTGCCCGACTCCGGCCATTGCGCACCCGTATCGATCCAGCGCTGCAGCAGGGCGATCTTTTGGGCACTGAGCCCCTCGCCCTTCGGTGGCATGCGCTCATCGTCCTTTTTCGACGCCACCAACTGGAACAAGCGACTCTGGCTGGAGTGTCCGGGCACTATGGCGCGTTCACCGGAGTCCCCACCCTTGAACGCATCCGCCTTGTGGTCGAGCCGGAGCCCGCCTTTCTGCTTCTCGCTCCCATGACACTTGAGGCAGTGCAACTCCAGCACCGGCTTGATATCCTCGTCGTAGCTTACGAGGCGCGCTGCGACGTCCGCCTCAGCGGCGAACGCCTTAAAACCAGTGCTCAGCAGCGCGATCGATCCGGCAGTTGCTATCGCTCTCAGTTTCATGGCGGCTCTTCGAACGGAGCAAGAATGACCCTGATTTCCTTCTCCCAACCCTTCTCCAATCGCGCAGAACGTCCAGCAGCGGGCGAAGGGCTTCGCCCAGGTCAGGAGTTATGTCACTGGATTACATAGGATTGGGAACTATTCTCTAGGTCAGTGTTGAGACGGCCTCCACACATCGGAGGCAGAGCGTCGGATGTGCGGGGCTCGAGCCGACCTCGATCTCCCAATGCCAGCAGCGGTCACACTTGGCTCCATCCGCCTTGTCCACCGTGGCGGTGACTGCGGATCCTGCCGGACCTTCGATCAGGTTGAGCTGTGACACATTTAGCAGTTCTTTCAACGCCTCTCGCAGGGGGTGCACAGCGGCAGCCTGATCGGGTGGGAGTTGGATGTTGAGCCGCGCTTCAAGGGCTTTCCCAATCGATTTTGCCTGACGTGCCTGCTCTAGAGCCGGCAATGCTTGGTCACGCACGCCAAATAAGACCCGCCAGCCCGACTGCTCCGCCTCCGTTCGGTTGAAGGGCGAGGGGACCCATACCGCTTCATGCACGCTCGCGGTTGCATGCTCGGGAATGAACTCCCAGGCTTCGTCCGCAGTGAAGACTAGTATCGGCGAGAGCAGGCCGCACAGGCCAGTCACCACACGGTGCAAAGCGGTTTGCGTTGAACGGCGTCGGAGCGATCCGGCTGGATCTGTGTAGAGTCGATCCTTCACCAAGTCATGGTAGATCGCACTCAGTTCCACGGCGATGAATTGGGAGACTCGCTGGTAAACGACATGAAATTCATAGCTCTCGTAGGCATTGTGAACATCCGCCTCAAGAGTCGCAAACTCACCTAGGATCCATCGATCGAGCCCGGTCAGCCGGTCTTCTTCGACGCGGTCCTTGGTGGGGCTGAAGTCGTAGAGATTCGAGATTTGATATCGCAGGGCGTTGCGGATCAGGCGATAGGTTTCGCTGACCTTTTTGATGCGTTCTTCGCTGACGACGATGTCGTTGCGGAAGTCCTGGCTCGCGACCCAGAGACGGAGCACGTCTGCTCCAAAGTCCTTCACATACCGATCAGCGGTCTGGGGCTTCTCATAGCCGCCTTGACCTTGCTTGCTCTTGGAGATCTTCTCACGGTCGGCATCCACCATGAACCCGTGGGTGAGCACTTTCCGGTAAGGGGCGGCACCGTTTCCGGCCAGCGATAGCAGCAGCGAGGATTGAAACCAACCTCGATGCTGATCGGAGCCCTCTAGGTAGAGATCTGCCTGGAAGGCAGGGGGCGTGGTGCCGTCGGCGCGGGCTCCGTGGAAGACAGCACGCATCGCGAGAACGGCTCGCGAGGAGGATCCCGAGTCGATCCAGACGTCGAGGGTGTCGGCTGACTTGCCTACAGCTTCGGCACCGGTCCAGTCCGCAGGCCGACAGAGCTTCCACAGCTCGGCGGCAGGGCGTTGGAACCAGGCATTGCTTCCTTCCTGTGCAACGAGGTGTGCGGCAAGGCGCACCACACGCGCATCGAGAATCGCGTTTCCTTGCGCGTCGTAGAATGCCGGGATGGGCACTCCCCATGAACGCTGGCGGGAGATGCACCAATCGGGGCGTGATGCCACGGCGTTGCGGATTCGGTTGATGCCCCAGTCGGGGATCCAGCTGACGCGGTCGATTTCCTCGAGCGCACGGTTTCTGAAGGACACGCCGTCGGTAGTGTGGTCGATCCGGATGAACCATTGGTCCATCGCGCGAAAGACCACCGGGGTCTTGCTTCGCCAGCAATGAGGATATTGATGGTGGTAGGGCTCGTGCACCAGCAGTCGCTGGCCTTCTCGCAGGAGGGTGAGAACGGCTTCGTTGGCATCACTGGTCTTGCCGCCCTTTTCAAGGATGGACTTGCCTAAGAGAGACTCGGGCATCTGTTGTTCCGCTGGCAGATCCGAAGTGTGACAGAGGCAGCCATCGTCATTCACAGGAGAGTAGACGGGGAGCCCGTGCTTTGTGCCAAGTCCGTAGTCCTCCAGTCCGTGTCCCGGGGCGATGTGGACGAAGCCTGTCCCGGTGGAATTCTCCACGAAATTGTCTCCAGCGAACAGGCGGCCTGTTCTTTTGCAGAACGGATGTTCGTATTCCAAAGTGGCGAGCTCATCTCCGTAGACGGTTCTCAGTATTTGGTAGGCATCCCATCCCGCCTTGGCCGAGACCTGTGAGAGGACCGCATTCGATACCAGATAGGTCTCTCCGTTGGCGAGGATCAGCGAGTAATGGAAGGTGGAGTTGAACGCTACTGCGAGGTTTGCGGGCAGGGTCCAGGGCGTGGTGGTCCAGATGAGCAGGAAGACTCCCCGCTGGCCCACAACAGGAAACTTCACATACACGCTCTGGCTGATATGGTCGTTATATTCGACCTCTGCCTCAGCGAGGGCGGTGCGGCAGGGGATGCTCCAATAGACCGGCTTCTTTCCGCGGTAGACGAAGCCCTTCTCGACGATGTCGGCGAATAGGCCTAGCTCGCTCGCCTCGTAGTCGCGGCTAAGGGTGAGGTAGGGGTTCTCCCATTCACCGAGGATTCCGAGACGCTTGAATTGGGTTCGTTGGATGTCGATGTAGCGTCGCGCATAGGTATCGCATGCCGTGCGGATGGCCGCAGGATCGGCACTCGTATTCCCTTCCTTGCGCATCTCCTGGCTGACCTTGAACTCGATGGGGAGGCCATGGCAGTCCCAGCCCGGCACGTAGGGTGCGTTGCGGCCCTGCGTGGTTTGATACTTGATGATGATGTCCTTGAGAATTTTGTTCAGCGCGGTGCCTACGTGGACGTCGCCGTTGGCGAAAGGCGGACCATCGTGCAGCACAAACTTTGGACTGGAGGCGCGAGCGGCCCGAATGCGCTCGTAGAGGCCGGACTTCGTCCATTGCTCCAGACGCTGGGGTTCGCGGATGACGAGGTCGGCCTTCATTGAGAAGTCCGTACGCGGAAGATTGACTGTATTCTTATAGTCCATAGCAGCACACCAAGAGCGGGAGAGGGTATCAACGGGAAGCTGCCGTTCAAAGGGGAAAACGTGAGTAGAATAGGGCGGGGACAGTCCGAAAGACTATTCGACCCGGAGAGCGAATTGATCCAAGCCAGCACGCACCGCCTTGGCAAGCGCGCTGACCCGCACTTCCAAAAGGAAATCCGAAGGGGCCTCGAGGGTGTAGCTGTGTCGGCTCCTGTTGTGGATCAGCCAGAGAGCCTCGGGCCATTCCGGCCTCTCTGGGATGACCCCCACAAAGCGGATGGTCCCTCGCTCAGCGTCTCGCCCATCGATCTGCGGGGCATGATCGATCGGGCACGTCTGAGCGGCCCCGTCGATCATCGCCTCCGCAAGCGAAGGTTGCACGTCCGGGTTTAGTTCGTAGAGGTAGAAGCCGTTCGACTCCCAGTCCTCATGGAGGAGCAGAGCCAGGTCAAATGCGGGTTGCTGCTCCAACCAGCGAACGTGGGAGCGGACTCGGGGCGTAGTCTGGGCGCTGTAATCCCGGTTGAGGTCTACGCCATTCTCGTTCTCCCGAGTATTTCGTTCGAAACCGTCCGGGTTGAGGCAGGGAACTAGCCAGTAGTTGAACTCAGGCCGCCATTGATTCTCCACCATCAGGCGGAGCAGGGCATGGGGCCCGGCCGGCTCGTCTCCATGGATTCCGGCGGAGAGATAAATGTTCCGGGTAGCGCCCGGATTCAAACGGCAATAAGCCGGAAGGAAAGCGTCGGGCGGTGTGTTGAGGGGCAAGGGTATCCATTCATGCCTGGAGGCCGCTTGGCCAATCTGTGCCAGGATGTTCCAGATATCCATGCGTTCGCCCTGGTAGCCTCCGCTGTTCTGCCCGAGCCTCTGGGCCAGCGCACGCGCTGTGATGTCGGAGAATTGGGAAGGGCTCACGGCTGAAACAGTCTTAGCTGAGGGCGGGTTCGGTTTGTGCCACGGGGCTTTGCCGGGCCTTGAAGGTGATGGGTGTCGCCTGGTCTGCGAAATCGTGCTTGTCCCAGTCCGGACTCAGCCCGAGATCCTTCAGCATCTGCAGATCCTTCTCAACGGGCTGATTCAGCGTTGTGAGGTAATTGCCCACCATCATGGCACTGGCACCGGCCATGAAGACCAAACTTTGGAGATCCCTGAGGTTCACGGTTCTCCCGCCGGCCACCATGATCTCCTGCCTCGGCAGAATGAATCGGAAGCAGGCCAAGGTCTTCAAAACCTCCATCGGAGGGAGCGGTGGCAAATTTTCGAAAGGCGTCCCTGGAATCGGATTGAGGATGTTTACGGGGACGACGTTCGCCCCGATCTCGCGAAGAGTGAAGGCCATGTCCAGCCGATCTTCCCAGGTCTCGCCCATCCCAATGATGCCTCCGGAACAGATTTTGATGCCGGCGCTCTTAAGATGCTTGATGGTTTCCAGGCGGTCGTCAAAGGAGTGCGTGGTGCAGTGAGTTCCAAAGAAGCGCCTGGAGCTTTCCAGGTTGTGGCCGTAGCACTCGAGACCTGCCTCCTTGAGCCGCTCCGCAACTTTCGGGCTCTTGATCAGCCCTAGAGAAGCATCCGGACGCGTCTTGCCCGCTTGCGCCATCTCGCGGATGCGATCGCAGACTTCATCCAGCATGGGTCCCTCGTTCAACCCTTTCCAGGCGGCTACCAAGCCTACCGCTGTGATCCCGTTCCGCTGCGCCTCCTCGGAGGCCGCCAGCACGGGTTCTGGATCCACGAAGCCGTATTTGGGGGAACCCGTTTGGTAGAAGGAAGACTGGGAACAGAAGCGGCAATTCTCGGAGCAACCACCCGCCTTGGCGTTTACGATGGAGCAGAGATGGACCTTGTTGCCTTTGAAATGCTCGCGAATCCGATTGGCCCAGGCCAGAAGGTCGAAAATATCCGCCTGCGACTCGATCTGAAAGAGGAACGCTGCCTCCTCGCGCGAGATCAACTCACCGGCGAGTACGCGCTCCCCAAGGGCGTTCAGTCGGTGGCGAGGATTGCTGTCAAGTGATCCATCAAGCATGGTTGACAGAGTATCAAGGTGGCTGGGCGTGGCAAGCGTGGACTTCTCCTCTAGCAGGCCTTTGGGCGTAGAACATCCTTCTGTGAGGTGCTTTGGCTTCGTGCGATTGATGGGTCGATGTCTGTGACTGGGGGGGAAGTAACGCAAAGGCGCGGGAAGGACGCCAAGACGCCAGCAAGAAGGAGGGGGGAGCGGAAGCCTGGTCGGAAATCCCGCAAGGCAGGGGACCTCGCCAAACGACTGACATGTCTCCCATTGCAATGACAACCTAAAGGAGGGGAGGTCTCGTTACCTCGTCTCCTGTATGTGCCGAAGGGAGCTTGATCCGCTCCAACTCAAAAAATGACCCCCCTGGCTACGACTCGGCTATCGCCAAGTGGGCTCAGCCTGATTCCACTCTACGTCGGGAGTTCTGAGCCTACTTCTTTATCGCCAGGTTTTGGCGGATCTGGGAGTCGATGGAGGAGTAGGATTTTTTGCAAGGGTCGGCCATGGCGCTGGCCAAGCCTGAGACGTAGGCCGTGGCGACGGAGGTGCCCGTGGAGAGGTAATGCTGGCCGTTAAACTGGAATACGGAACTTCCGGGAGCGATCACGTCCACGAAGTTTCCACGGTTGGCATAGTTCGCAAGATTTCCCGTGCGGTCGCTTGCCGTGACGGCCAAGACGGAGGGGTCGGCCGCGGGGTAGGTGGCGGTGGTGGTGGGCTTGTTTCCAGCCGCGGCGATGAACAGAACGTCCTGCGCTTTGCCTTGCCGGATGACCTGCGCGAGGAAGGGACTTTGAGCCTCGCTGCCCAAGCTCATGTTGATGATCTTGGCACCCGCGTTGATCGCCCGATAGACCCCGTTGGCGACATCGTAGGTGGAGGCCTGTGTGTTGGCTCCGTAGACGTTCACGGGCAGGATTTGAAGCTTTGCCTTTCCTTGCGAGGAGAAGTCTGCCGAGCGCAGGATCGCTTCGGCCATCGAGCGGCCGTGAGGCGGGCTTGTGTAGGTTGTTGCGCTCGGGCCGGCGACATCGATTTGCGGCAGGAGAAAGGAATCTACCTTGGAACCTCCCTTGGCTCCTGTGGTGTCCCTCAATGTGGTGGTGTCGATGAGGCCGATAATGACTTTGTCGCAGTCGTTCGGATCTGTGGAGTTGGAGGGTTTGAGGCCGAGTTCTGCCAGGGGGGTTGCGTCGAGATCCTTGAGGTCGGTGGGCTTCTCCACGTAGTAGTTCTGCTGCACCTGCTCGACGTCTGGATCCTTCTCCAATTCTTTGAGTGCCTTCGCAGCGTCCTCGGCGGTTTCGAACTCGAGCCGATAGGTCCTGAGCGCTTCCAAGCGCCCCGTCACTTTGCCCCGATACTTCTTGGCCAGCGCGTCGATATCTACCCCTGCCTTAACCGTGACCACTAATTCGGTCGGGATGGGAAGGCTGGTGTTCTCGCGGGGATCTTTGCTCACACCAATCAGGAGGGTCGCCTC
>CAMAVD010000231.1 GCA_945861575.1 Akkermansia muciniphila | reverse complement strand
CCCTCCTTCTCCAGACGCGCCAGAATGAAACGGTCGATCTCGTTCCGAACCCACCCCTTGGTCTTGACCGTCGGTAGGCTCGGCCGCTCAGGAGGCACATAGGCCCAGTGCGGCTTGAACTCTGCACCTTGCGCGATCCAGTCTCGAAGAACATCGACCTGCTCCCGACTGAGTGTTTTCCCGGTCTTCTTCGGTGGCATGCGATCGTCGTCATCCGTGCTCACGATCACCTTCAGCAAACGGCTTTTCTCCACGTCACCCGGCACCACGGCCCGATCACCCGATTCCAAGGTCGCAGTGGCCGATTCCTTTAGGTCCAGCCGGAGCCCCGCCTTGCGCTTGTTCTTGTCGGGCCCGTGGCAGGTAAAGCAGTTCTCCGAAAGGATCGGGCGGACGTCTCGATTGAAATCCAGCACTCGCTGAGCGCTCGCAGACACAGGCTTGGCCGCGTACAAGCCCGCTTGGGCAACACAAATGGCAAGGGCACACTGCAGGATCATCCGCAATGCCGATAGATTGCCTGTCTGTCTCATGGAAGGCATTGAATACGGACGGCATGGTGCCGTCGAGTATTCAATGAGGGAATACAAAAGAAGCGATGGGTGTGCCGTGAGAAAGAGCCGTGAGTAAAAGCATTGCCTTTGGTCCTCTCATATCTACAATGTCTCGGGACATCCTAAGACTCCAGTGGAACAATGTCATTGGGCTTCCAGCGCAACGTTCCGATAGCTCAAGTGAGTTTTCAGACCACAACAGTGCCGCGGTGACAAAGCTCATGCGATCGACTGCCTACGACCATCCGCTCTGCTCCAGCGGCGGGCTCAACGGGTTCCACCCGTGGTGCTCCCTGCCGCCGGGCGCGTTTGCCCACGGCTGGGGCAAGGTCGCGGCGGCAGGTCTCCGCCTCCTGCTGCTGTCCCTCGCCGTGATGCAGCCTCCAGGATCCAGAGCGGCAGATGCCCACGATCACTGGTCCTTCCAGCCTGTCACGCGCCCACCCCCTCCCCCCGTCCACCTTGCAAGCTGGCCGCGTAACCAGGTGGACCGCTTCATTCTGGCACGGCTGGAGCAGGAAGGCCTTCGCCCTTCCCCCGAAGCCGATCGGCTGACCTGGCTGCGTCGAGCCTCCCTGGACCTCACCGGTCTTCCCCCGGCACCGGAACAGATCCGTGCGTTCGTGGACGACCGCAGGCCCGACGCCTATGAGCGGGTCGTAGACAGCTTGCTCGCCTCCCCTCGCTACGGGGAGCGCTGGGCGCAGCACTGGCTGGATGTCGTACGCTACGCCGACACTCATGGCTTCGAGGTCAACACGGAGCGGCCCAACGCATGGCCCTATCGCGACTACGTCATTGAAGCCTTCAACCGCAACCTACCCTACGACCGCTTTATCCGGGAACAGCTCGCCGGCGACGCCCTCGAGCAGGATGCCGCCACCGGATTCCTGGTAACCGCCTCGGTCCTGCTCCCGGGCCAGATCGGAGCAGACGATGTTTCCAAACGGCTTGCGCGACAGGACTCCCTGGACGAGATCGTTGTTAATACAGGGCAAACTTTCCTGGGCCTCAGCGTGGGCTGCGCCCGCTGCCACGATCACAAATTCGATCCCATCACCGCACGGGACTACTACTCGATGCAGTCCTTCTTTGCCGGCGTGGAATACGGTGACCGTGAACTTCGCACCCCCGAGGCAACCGCCCGACGCAAGGAGGCGGAGACACTAAAGCAGCGAGTGTCGGACATCGAGAAAGAGCTCTCCCGTTTTGAGCCGCTCGCCCGGGTCGAACCCGCTACACCAACACCCATCAGTTCTAAGTTAAACGAAGACACGTTCGCCCCACTCACAGCGCGGTACGTCCGCTTCACCATCCACGACTCGAATCTTCACCCTGCGCTCGGCCTGATCGAACCTTGTATTGATGAGTTTGAAATCGTCACCGACGAAGCCCAGCCTCGGAATGTGGCCTTGAAAAGCCATGGGACACGAGTGAGTGCGTCCGGCAGCCGCCAGTCGGAGAGCCATAAATTGGAGCATATCCAGGACGGCCGATATGGGAACAGCCGCAGCTGGATGTCGGACGAAGTCGGCCAGGGATGGCTGCTCTTTGAGCTACCGGAGCCCACCCGCATCCGCCAAATCCGCTGGGGACGTGACCGGGAGGGGCAGTTCACCGACCGCACGCCCACAGCCTACACCCTGGAAGCAGGCGAATCCCTCGACAGCCTGACGCTGCTGCAGGTCCGCCCTCCTAACCGCCCGGCGGTCAACGCCAAGGTTAATAGCGACCGATTCGAACCGGTGAAGACGCGCCGACTCCGCTTAACTATTCGTGAAACGAACAGCTTGGAGCCGTGCCTCGACGAAGTCGAAGTGATGGACATACGCGGACGGAATGTGGCTCTCGCGAGCCAGGGCACCACAGTCACCTCTTCCGGCAACACCGTGGTCGCCGATCGACACGAGCTTCGCCGAGTGAACGACGGGCGCTATGGAAATGGCCACAGTTGGATGTCGAACGAGAAGGGTAAAGGCTGGTTGCTTTTCGAGTTCTCGGAGGAGCGACACATCGAGCGAGTGGTTTGGGGGAGGGATCGAGAAGGTGAGTTCACTGACCGTCTTGCCACCGATTACCTGATCGAGGTCGAAACCGCACCCGGCCTGTGGCGCGTTGTGGCGAGCTCCAGCGATCGCAGTCCCTTCGTGCCAGGGGCTCTCAAGCCGACACCATTCAGAGGCTCTTTGCTTGGACTCAATGCTAGCGAGCTCAAGACGGCCCAATCCCTGATGGCTGAGAAGAAGGATCTCGATACCAAGATCGCCGGGGCCATGGTAGGGCCCATGACATTTGCCGGCATCTTCCGAGCCCCGGACAAGATCCACCTCTTGCACCGAGGCGACCCAGAGCAGCCCAAGGACCCGGTGGGCCCCGCTATTCTCAAAGTCTTGGGAGATCTCGCTCTTCCCCAGGAGACCGCGGAGCAGAAGCGGCGGCTCGCGCTCGCGGAGTGGATTGCTTCCGCGTCCAACCCTCTGACAGCCCGCGTGATGGTGAATCGAATCTGGCAGGGACACTTCGGCACCGGGTTGGTGGACACTCCAAGCGATTTCGGAAAAAACGGGTCCCTTCCCTCCCATCGAGAGCTGCTCGACTGGCTCGCCTCGGAGTTCGTCCGGTCGGGTTGGTCGATCAAAGAGATGCATCGCCTCATTGTGCTCTCATCCACCTTCCGGCAATCGACCCGACACGACGCCGCCGCCGCGACCAAGGATGCGGATCAAAGGCTGCTCTGGCGTTTTCCCTCGCGGAGGCTCGAGTCTGAGGCGATCCGAGATTCAATTCTGACCGTCAGTGGAAATCTCAATTTGAAGACGGGAGGCCGAGGCTTTGATCTCTTCGACAATCGCGGTGGGCTGAGCGGCTTCAAGCCCGTAGAGTTCTTCAAGGCGGAAGGGCTGCGCCGGATGATTTACGCACACAAAGTTCGTCGAGAGCGAGAAGTGGTGTTCGGGGCCTTTGATTGCCCGGATGCCGGACAGAGCACCGCCCGGCGGCGCGAATCGACCACGCCCATCCAGGCGCTCAATCTTTTCAACAGCCCCTTTACGCTGGATCAATGCGAGGTCTTTGCCAAACGGGTGTCGACGGAAGCAGGCATGGATGAGAGCGCACGGCTGCGCCGCATCTACCTGCTTGCGCTGGGACGCGACCCGCTCCCTGAAGAACTCGCGGAGGCCATCCCGGTGGTTCGGGAGCATGGGCTTCCCACGCTTTGCCGGGCGATTTTCAACAGCAGCGAATTCCTCTTCATTCCATGACACATCCGACGGAACAACTTTCGATCCAGGGACGCTGCCTCCTGAACCGTCGAGGGTTTCTCTCTGGAGCCACGCTGGGGCTGGGTTCGATAGCGCTGACCAGCCTTCTCGAACGCGACAGCCTCCTGGCAGCGGGGAGGGGTCCGATCATCGACCCTGCGCATCCCTACGCACCGAGGCCTTCACACCACCCTGCCAAGGCACGCAATGTGATTGTGATCTTCTGCGCAGGCGCGGTGAGCCAGCTCGAAACCTGGGACTACAAGCCAGAGCTCGCCAAGCACGACGGCAAACCTCTGGCAGGCGGACCGGCGGTCACTTTCCAGGGACCCGCGGGTAACCTAGCCAGACCCCAGTACCCCTTCCGGCCCCGGGGACAGACCGGCAAGATGGTGTCGGACCTGATCCCTCATCTGGCCGAGCTGACCGACGACATCGCCTTCATCCATTCGCTCACCAGCAAGAGCAACACCCATGGACCGGCGGAAAACTTTCTCTCCACCGGATTTGTACTGGACGGCTTTCCGAGCCTGGGATCCTGGATCAGCTACGCGCTGGGCAGTGAGAACCAGGATCTGCCAGCGTTTGTATCCATTCTGGATCCAAGGGGGGTTCCGCAGAATGGCTCGAACAACTGGGGCCCCGGTTTTCTCCCCGCAGCCTTCCAAGGCACCACCTTCAGCTCCAAAGATCCGATCCGGCATCTTGCGGCTCCAGGAGTCTCACCCGAGTCGGATCGCGCCGCACGCTCCCTGTTGCAGCGAATGAACCGACGTCATCTGGAGCAGCATCCTGGGGACGGCAAGCTCGCGGCGCGCATCGCCAGCTACGAACTTGCGGCACGCATGCAGCTGAGCGTGCCTGGAATTAGCGATCTTTCGACCGAGCCAGCCCATGTTCTTGACAGCTATGGAGCATCAGACACGACCAACCCGATCAAAGCGGGCTTTGCACGAAACTGCATCCTGGCGCGGCGTCTCATTGAAAAAGGGGTTCGCTTTGTCCAACTATTCAACGGTGCCTACGCCAGCGGGGGTGAGCTGAACTGGGACGGACACAGTAAGATCAAGGAGCAGTATGACCGCCATGGTGCAATTCTGGATCAACCTGCAGCCGCACTCATTCGGGACTTAAAGGAGCGAGGCCTGCTGGAGGAAACCCTGGTGGTCTGGTGTACCGAGTTTGGTCGGATGCCTTTCTTTCAGAAGGGCGCGCAAGGACGGGATCATAATCCCGATGGTTTCACCTGCTGGCTCACCGGAGCAGGTGTGAAAAAGGGCGTCAGCCATGGGGTCACGGATGACCTGGGACAGCGGGCGGTGCAAGACATTCACCCGCTCTACGATCTGAACGCCACCGTCCTCCATCTCCTCGGTTTGGACCATGAGCGGCTGACCTTTGAGCACAACGGCGTGCAACGCCGCCTCACGAATGTGGAAGGTCACCTGATCCGTGAAGTGCTCGCGTGAATGGGTGCTTGAGCTCTTCCGCAAGGGTGGCATCTGAAGGTCCAAGTCCCCTGTAGGCGACGACGTAGAAGGAGGCGTTCCCCAGCCCCACGCTTGAACCACCCCTCTCGCCCGAGGCCTCCTTATGTCGTCCCCTACATCCGAATGCCGAAGTCCCCTTGTAGGCGACGACGCAAGGAGGCGTTCCCCCACTCGCGTTCTGGAAAACCACAAGTGATCCGGATCACGCCCGATGCGACTCCTTCCGTGGGGAGAATCACTTCAACGGCATCCCGGGCTCCTGCTTACCATTCGTGGTGAGGATCTGGAAGTGGTGCACGCCAGCAGCGAGGGGATGATCGCTCGTCCAAACGATTTTATTCTCCCGGGTGACTTCAACCATCGAAACCCCCTTATTCGCCGCATGACTCCCGATCACAGTATTTCCGTTTGCAAGCCGCTGCGACCCGCATGGATCCTTGAAAAGACCGCCGACGTGACTGTTGTCAACCCGCCAGACGACCTCATTTTTAAGGTTCATTTCCACGACCTTGTTTCCGTGAGTGAGGGAAAGCACGGTGTTGCCATTGTCCAAACGGATGGCCGTGAACGGCCAGTTCTCGCCCTTCCTCCCCCCGAGTTCTTCCAGATCAGTTTTGATAACGCTGACCACCTTCCCTTCAGGAGTGTATTCCTTCACGGCGAAAGCGAGAAGGTGAGGTGCCAGAAAGTTTCCATTGCGAAGCTGGCGAGCCATGCGCGTTTGCATATGGGCGTTGTCGGTCTCCGGCTGAAGCACGATCTCATGAGCGATGACTCCCTGGGGATTCACCTCGAGCAGACGCGGACGCGCTCCCAACTCTGTCACGAGAGTGTTTCCATTGTAGAGCCGCTGCGTGGTTCCGATCTCACCGTTTTCCTTGCTCTTTTTGTAGGAGAACACCACCTGCTTCTCGCGAGTAAACTCCTGCACTCGATCCGAAAACGCCAACAAAACGTTCCCATTCGGAAGTACAAAACCATCCCTCGTGCCGCCCGGCCCTTCCCACACAGCCTGCCCTTCCTCGCTGATGATGGCCGTCTTACCTCCCATCACCAGATAAGAATGTCGGATGGCCCCAGACGGAGCGCTCTCAGCGCAATGTGCCAGAGGACTGCTCATCGCTAGCGTGACGAGAAGGAGTAGTGAGCTCGTAAATGGAAGATTCATGTGTGGGCGCATGCTGACACACAGAGGGGAAGCGTATCAAAGAAATAAACCGTTCCGCTCAGAGCAAACATTCAGGTCTGGAATAGCTCGAGGGGGGTGCAGCGCTTCGCCCGCCGTTCCGCGGCTCCAACATTCACAAAACGCAACTCGTCATGAGCCGCGCTCCATGCAGTCGCTATGGCAGCTGTTTCCTTACAGCAAACGTTGGCAGGGACTGGTCAGGCAACCTTTATGGAACCACTTCCTCCAGTTGAGACTTGATCGGACTCACGGTGGACCGATGAGCCTCCACGGACTTGAGCAGAGCAGACACAACCTGCGGGTGATTGGCGGCGACGTTGAACGTTTCCGAAGGATCGACCTCCAGATCAAACAGCAGTGGCATCGTGTGTTCTTCTGGATTCGGCTGACCGTAACCCTTTTGAGTGAACAGGTGAGCCTTCCATCGACCCTGACGCACAGCAAACAGACGGGTGCCCCGATAGAAAAACATCGCGTCTCTCGGACTTGAGGCCCCCTTCAGCAGCAGGCCAGACAAATCCACGCTGTCCATAGTGCGATCATGGGGCAGTTCCGCTCCCGCCACCTGCAGCGAGGTGGCATAAATATCAAGTGTGCTGGCAATCCCGCCTTGAACGGTTCCCGCTGGAATCTTTCCTGGCCACCAAGCGATGCCGGGGACGCGCATCCCGCCCTCCCAGGTGCTCCCCTTCCCGTCTCTTAATAAACCGGCGGAGCCACCCTGCTGGTTCATGATGAGCCAGGGCCCATTGTCGCTGCTAAAGAAAACCAGAGTCTTGCGATCGAGCTTCTCTTTTTTCAGAGTTTCGAGAATTCGGCCCACGCTCCAATCCAACTCCTCCACCACGTCGCCATACACACCACGACGGCTCTTCCCAGAGAAACGATCAGACGCAAAGAGCGGCGTATGGGGAAAGGTATGAGCAACGTAGAGAAAGAAGGGCCGCCGCCGATTGTTTTGGATAAAGCGCTCAGCCTCCTCGGTGTAGCGTCGAGTGAGAGTTGTCTGGTCGGTCGACTGCTCCACCAAGGTCTCATTGCGATAGAGCGGAGCGTTCCACCAATCGGCGCGCTGCGCCTCAAGCGCCAGTGCCATGCTGGGAATGCCGGGCAATGGGTCCATGTCATTCGAATGCGGGAGCCCAAGAAAGAAGTCAAATCCGTGTCTCCGAGGATGCCCCTCCGGAGTATTCGCCCAAACTCCAAGATGCCATTTCCCCACCATGCCGGTCGCATAGCCTCTTGTCCTGAGAACCTCCGGAACCGTGAGTTCGGAGGACGGCAGATGCCCCAGTGAGCCGCG
>CAMAVD010000230.1 GCA_945861575.1 Akkermansia muciniphila | reverse complement strand
ACGGCCGGCTAGATCGGAACTTTGCTTCCCTATTTCATGGCCATTGCCTAGCGTCAAATCCTTGATCGCACGTCTCAAACATCAAGTGCACCAACCCTGGTTCGGGGGTGGGGTCGGAGCAACGCTCGCTGCGCTGCTGGGGCTCCTCCTCTTGCATGTGAACTTGGGCAAAGGGTTGCGAGATTGGAGCTTTGATCTGCCCTTCCTAGCGAAAGCGGAAACGCGGCTGAAGGATGTCGCGATTGTCTACCTGGACGAGCAGTCTTACGCGGATCTCAAACAAGATCCCTCTCGTTTCGATCGCGCACTGCACGCTAAACTCGTGCGCCGACTGATGAAGGAGGGGGCACGTCGAGTGGTTTTCGACATTCTTTTCATTGACCCATCACGCGCCATCACGGAGGCGGAGCAGGATTTCGCTGCCGCAATGAAGGAATCAGGCCGTGTGATCCTGGCCGGCCAGTACTTCGAGGACGACCCGAACCGCAATCTCGGGAGTAATGTTCGAGCTCCGATCGACCTGTTCAGGGAATCGGCTGCAGGCTGGGGGCTTGCTCGGGTCGCGCGTGACACCGACTTCTCTTCAAGGCAATTGCTCGGGGGCACAGCGGCACTTCCGTCGCTCGCCTGGAAGACGGCCGAACTAGACCGCTTGGAGCTGACTCAATATCCGGACCAGCGACTGCGCGAACGGTGGCTGAACTACTACTCGCAGTCTCCATTCCTCAGCGTCTCCTATAGCACGCTGGTGACGGGTCAACCCTTGCCGACCGGCGTTTCGCTCAAGGATAAGGTAGTATTCGTCGGATCAGGGGAGGTCGTAGGCTTCACCGGACAGGAGAAAGAGCAGTTTCGATCTCCGTGGACCTGGGTGGACGGCCGCTTCCCCCTCGCCGTGGAATTGCATGCGATCGGATATTCCAATCTGGCACGCGGTGACTGGCAGACACGTGTTCCCATTTTCCTACAAACGATAATCATCCTGCTGCTGGGTGCGGGAGCAGGCTACGGCCTGAGCTGCCTGCGTCCGATGGCCGCCACCCTTGCCGCAGCTGGAGCCGGCTTGGTGGTCATGGGCATCGGGACCCTCATGGCGAACATGATTCAGGTCTGGTGGGCATGGTTGATCTTTGTGGTCGCCCAACTGCCAGTCGCGCTCGGCTGGTCCTATCTCTTCAATTCTCTCAGCGCCTACGTCCAGACCCGACTCTTCCAACAATCGCTGGAGCTCTACCTCTCGCCTCAGCAGGTGCAGCAGATCCTGAAACAGCCAGAGCTCCTGAAGCCAGGCGCCACACAGCGGAACGTCAGCATTCTTTTTAGTGATATTACAGGCTTCTCCAAAATCTCAGAGCGTCTTGATCAGGAGGATCTCGTCCATCTGCTCAACAGCTACTACGAAACGGCGCTGGGATGCATCCATCAAACCGGGGGAACCGTGATGACCTTGATCGGTGATGCCATCTTCGCCATCTGGAATGCGCCTCAGGACCAGCCCGACCATCAGGCGCGGGCCTGCCAGGCAGCCCTCCTGCTCCAACAGGCTCTGATCCAGTTCGAATCCTCAAGCCTGAGCCTCCCGCTCAAGACTGCGGTGGGTCTGCACACGGGCAACGTTTGCGTGGGCAACATTGGAAGCTCCAAACGTTTTATCTACACGGCCATCGGAGAGAACGTGAACATGGCCGCACGGCTGGAAGGCCTCAACCGAAAGCTCGGAACGAACATTCTCGCGACCCGCGATCTTCAAAAGCTCGTCGGAGACCGCGTGACGAGCCGGGTCCTCGGCCACTTCAGATTCAAGGGCTTCGACCAGGTCGTGGAGGTGCATGAGATCATCAGTCTGCACCAGGCGGAGGCGACATCTCAGCCGTGGCGCCAGTCTTTTTCAGCCGCTCTCAATCGCTTTCAAAGGAAGTCGTTCGAAGAGGCTCAAGCGGAGTTTCAGCGCACCCTCGTCCTCCATCCGTCCGACGGTCCAAGCCTCTTCTATCTGGAGCGGATACGACAGCTACAGATCACCCCTCCCGCATCGGATTGGGTGGGAGAAATCGATCTGCGGGAAAAATAGACTCCCCAGGAGAACGATCACAGATGCTCCCTTCTACTCTCCGTCTAAAACTAGCATTCTCACCGTATGCACTCTTACTCCACTCTGGCCGTCGGTTTAAGCGCGATGATGCTCGCGACCTACCCCTGCCCCGCAGCAAATGTCACGACCTTTGCGGGCACTGGCCGCAAGGGTTTCTCGGGGGACGGTGGCCCGGCGGCGGCGGCGCAGCTTAATAATCCTTTCGCAGTTTCACGCGGACCCGACGGATTCATTTACTTCTGCGATGTCGACAACCAGCGCGTTCGCAGGGTCAGCCCTGGAGGGATCCTCTCCACCTACGCGGGAAACGGCACGCGCGGTTACAGCGGCGACGGCGGGCCTGCAACCTCCGCCGCGCTCAACGAGCCTTACGAACTCTCCTGGGACAAGGCGGGAAACCTCTATTTCGTAGAGAGGCTCAACCATTTGGTGCGCCGGGTGGAGGCAAAGACTGGCCGGATCAGCACGATGGCGGGACATGGCATGCCTGGCTTTGCAGGCGACGAAAGTCTGGCTCGCGAGGCTCGCTTCAATCAACCCCATAGCCTGGCGTTTGACTCCGCAGGGGATCTCTATATCTGCGATGTGTTGAACCATCGGGTGAGGAGAATTGAAAGCCTGACCGGAGTGGTATCCACCTGGTGCGGGACCGGAGCGCGAACGACAGCCGCGGACGGCGCGCCCATCACGGGTTCCTCGGTACACGGACCCAGGGCCCTAGCGTTTGGACAGGATGGCAAGGCTTGGCTGGCGCTTCGAGAGGGAAACGCCCTACTCCAGCTCGATGTGAAATCAAACACCCTACGTCGCGTAGCAGGGAATGGTCGCTCTGGTTTCACAGGAAACGGCGGGTCGGCGCTCACCGCCACTCTAGCCGGACCTAAATGCGTAGCCCTGGATGACGTTGGAAAAGTGTATCTTGCGGATACTGAGTCCCATTCCATAAGGGTATTCGATCCCATCAAGGGAACGATCGACGTCCTTGTTGGCAACGGCAGCAAGGGGGACGGTCCGGATGACGCGGATGCCTCACAGTGTCTACTTGCCCGACCTCATGGGGTGTATGTGGATAAGGATGGTGCCCTCTATATCGGGGACAGTGAGAACCATCGGATAAGGGTTTTGAGGAAGTGATGGCCCCGGGCTGAGCAACGCCTATCGAGATATTGAGAGCAACAAATTCCACATCCACGTCCGCCCGTCATTCAAGGGTGACGAGGCTCTGTAAGTCGGTAGAGGATTTCCCCAAATTCCTCCAAACTGGCGGGTTTATGAAGCACATGACGGATCCCGACCTCGTTGGCGGTTTGCTTCAAGTCCTCCGTCAGGCGGCCGGAACAAAGTATAATGGGGATCTGAGGACGTATGCTAAGCATCTTCTTGGCGACCTGCAAGCCGGACGTCCCTGGCATGTTCAGATCTGTAATCACCACATCAAAATCATTTGACCGTCGACTGAAAATCTCGACGGCCTCCGTTGGATCCGTGAACCCGCTAACACGGTAGCCCAGACGCTCAAGCATGCGTGTCGCCAGCGAGACCAACGCAGTCTCATCATCGAGATAAAACACACGCTGTCCTTCCCCAGGATGCATCTTCCGAGGGGCTTGGTCTGACAACTCCTCTGCGGTTGTGGCGGCAGGAAGATAAACCTCGAAATGGGACCCCTTCCCAGGATCGCTATGCACGCCGATGCTTCCTTCATGGCACATCACGATCCCATGCACCACGGAAAGCCCAAGCCCTGTACCCTTGCCTGCCTCCTTCGTAGTGAAGAACGGATCAAAGATGCGGTCGACCGTGGCCGCGTCCATCCCTTTTCCTGTATCCGAAATCGTGAGACGGCAAAACGCCCCAGGCCGAAGGCCCGAGAGAGGTGCCGCACTGTCTGCGTCAAGAATCACGGACTCCAGTCGAATCTCTATTCTCCCAGGTTGATCCTCTAACGCATGCCAAGCGTTTGTGCCGAGGTTCATCAGCAGTTGGTGCATCTGAGTCGGATCAGCCAGAACAAGAGGCGCGCCCGGATCCAGGCTGATGATCAACTCAACCGAAGCCGGGACGGTGGCTCTTAGGAGCTTAGAACTCTCCTGCACGAATGATGGAGATGAAATGGCTGAGCCTCCCCTGCTCGTCCCGCACAGGCGTGAGGGTCTGTTCACTCCAAAAAGGCTTACCGTCTTTGCGATGATCCACCAGTTGTCCGGCGAGGTGATCCTCCAAAACATTTTGAACCCGCTGGATGTCCTCAGGATGAAGAACGGTGAAGAAGAACTCCACTCTCTGGGGAATCTCGTCCGGCTCATATCCCAAAAGCCGAGCCCATTGGGGGCTAAAGTGGACCTGTCCCGTAACAATATCCCAATCCCAGAGTCCTTCAGCGTGGTGCCCACCTTCGCTTTACACCATTGCCTGTCCTCCTCTATGAGGGTGATCAAGGCGATGGGCGCGTCGAAGATTTGTCCCGCGAGCGTCGCAATCTCATCGAGTGCCTCGTCCGGAGGACTGTTGAGCTGTGCATATCGACGCAAAGCATCAAGACGGAAAGCTGAAGCCCATTTCTGGAGCTGAGTCAGGAATCCGGATTTACGGCGAGGCCCTGCTAACGAAGTTCGCTGTGGAGGTGGCTACCTATCACAAGATAGCGGAACGGAGTTACTCGGCATGGCCGGAACCGCCATTGAGGTGCAAATCATCCGGCCAGGAGGGAAGGTAAAAAGCATTCCTCTGAGCGGAAAGGAGTTACTGGTCACGCCCGAGTTTCGAGAGTGAATTAGGGCTCGGCGATGCAATAAAGAAACCGCTCACCCCTCAGATAAAGCTCCCGCCCCGCTGCGGCAGGCGAAGCGCTGAAGGAGTCCTCCAGAACATTGACTCCCAACACAGCGTTTTGCGGGTCGTGCCGAAGAACAACGGTCGCTCCATCCCGGCCCGTGATGTAAATGCGCCCGCCCGCACCGAGAGGGGAGGCAAAGATGAAATCGCGAATCCCCTCAAGGCGGAGCGAATCTCCCAGAGGTATGCCACTGGCAGGGTCCACACGGGAAAGGACATTTTGATTGTGGCGGAGAAAGTAAAGCGTGTTCTCATAGAGAAGGGGAGAAGAGACGTAAGGCGGTGAACGCTGGCTTCTCCAAACCACATTGGTCGTTCCACTGATGTCGCCCGAAGCTCCCGCCACCCGGATAGCCAACATCGCCTGGGAATAATAGCTGTTGCCGGCGATCACCAAGCCATTCCAGTAAACGGGTGAGGATACCACGTTGTCGGTCAGACCCGCGCACTCCCAAATCTGCCTCCCTGTCACGGGATCGTAGGCGCGCACTCGCTTGGTGGCAGAAACGACGACTTGCGCCTTGCCCCCTAACTCGATGATCAGGGGCGTCGACCAGGTTGTCCTCTCATCTCGGAGCGTTTTCCAAAGCAGGCGGCCCGTCCGCGTATCAAAGGCTTGAAGTGAAGATTCGCCTTCGTGATCCCAATTCACAATCAGGGACTCACCGTAGATCACGGGAGAGCTTCCTTCGCCATGGGCATGGTGCGTCTTCATCTTGCCTAGGTCCTTCTGCCATAGAAGCGAACCATCGAGAGTCAGAGCGTAGAGACCCCTCGAACCTAAAAAAGCAAAGAGCCGCTCCCCATCTGTCACCGGAGAGTTCGACGCCTGGCTGCCGGTCACATGCCCCCCCTCGTGAGGCCACTCTTCCTTAATTACCTTGCTCCATAACACACGCCCATTGGTGCGAGAGAGCGCCATCGCCAGGTATTGATGCCGATGGGTCACCGGCACGCTGTCGTGAACCCCTGGCGCTGAATCGTGAACAGCGGGCTGCACAGGTCCTGTCGGACTTGCAGCAAGGAGGAAGACTCGGTCGTTCTGAACAATAGGGGAAGAATGTCCCTTTCCAGGAATTTCCACCTTCCAACGAACATTCGTTTTCTCGGTCCAGGACGTCGGTGGGTTGGCGAAAGGTGCGACGCCCGCAGCCAGGGGGCCTCGCCAGTTCGGCCACTGGATCATCCGGTTCGTAAGATCGGCGGCGGGACAGTTGGCCACAAAACTCTGGAGACACAGCGCGGAAAAAATGCCGACAGTAACCCACCCAGGGTGGCCTCCAAAGGTTCTAGCCCCCTCCCCTTTGATGCTGATTAGATTCATAAGAGTGTCGCTGCCTTTTTGAAGAACAGAGGAGTCAGCGTGGCGCTGTTCGCTCAAAAAACACAACCACCAACTGTCGGTCCTGTACCCAGCCGGACGTGAGTCCGGCCTGTAAGCTCAGAACTCCTGACCTCGTGCGAGAGCACGTAGGCAGGAGTGGAATGAAGAGGAGCCGAAACTCAGGCGGTGAACGTTTCAGGCTGGGCTCAGCCTGATTCCACTCTAGGTGAGGAGTTATGAGCCTGGAGGGGATCGTTGCTGGGTTCGTGCGCGGCTTCACGCACACGAAAAAGGCCTAGTAACGCCGAAGCACCACCCGGTAGAAACGGAGGCCCAACTCGCCGGGCAGGAACTCGAAGAGCATGGGGCCCGGAATAGTCTCCGGCCCCACCGCTCGCAGAAAACGCCAGTCAGCGGGAGCGATACTGTCGCTAGACTGCAACTCGTAAGTTCTTCCCGGTGCCGCATCAAAACGAAGGGAGAGACCTCCGGTAGCCCCCGGACCCTGGAAGCTCGCGGTCAACCTCAAAGCACTTCCCGCATGGTGAGGATTCGTCCCAGCCAGAAATTCAGAGCGGTTGTCGAAACCATCCTGATCCGGGTCGCCTTCAGCGTCCTGAGTGCCAATGCCAAAGCCGTTCAGCAACTCCCAGTCGTCGGGCAGCCCGTCCCTCTCTCCATCACCCCGATTACTTGAAGCCGGACTCCCTCCCTTCGGAAGCGCGACAATCTGCCCGCCACCGTCGGGGAGTCGGCCCTGGCTGATCGACTCCTGCTGAAGCCCGAATTCAACAGAATCGATGAGCCTAAGATTCGCATCCCTCAACTCGATAGACTCCCCACTTCCGCTCAGCTTGAAATCCACATGATCTGCCCCACTCAGGGTTTGTGAGTCAGCAAAAAACTGGCGAAACGACCAGGGAGCGAGAAATGACAGAGCAGGAATCACGCTGTTGGTGGGGTTCCCCGCGTCATCGGTTAAGTACCCCTTACCGATGTCGACGGGCAAAAGCTCCGGATTGAACAGCTCAAACCAGTCGGGTCCAGCCTTGGGGGCCGCCATCCACTCGTTAATCCGAAGGGAATCACGACTGCCAAGGACTGCGGCTCGATTCGCCTCACCCAGGGTGGGATCGGTCAGCACCCAGGCCCCGGATCTGTCAGGGATCCGTCCTACGGAGTAGTCGGGGATCTGCAATCCGTAGGCCAAACGATCGACTTCCAGTAGCGCGCCTTGCTCGTCCGGGGCGTGGAGCCAGAGCGTCCCTCCGTTGGCAGGGGGCGAGTAGTCCGCATGAAATCCGGGAGCCTCTTTCGTCCCACCATCGAACCAGACGATCAGGCTCGCCCTGGGCCCCGCAACGCTGCCGGGCGGAAATCGAAATCGAAGCGGCACCGCTGGATCATCGCTAAGTCCGACTCCACTCATATCGACCGCGGTGGACGCCGGGTTCACGAGTTCCACCCAGCCCGAAGGATTGCCACTCGCATGGGTCACCGATGAAGTGAGAACCAACAGTTCATTGAATCGCAGGCTACCGAGAGTCACCTCGAAAGCG
>CAMAVD010000229.1 GCA_945861575.1 Akkermansia muciniphila | reverse complement strand
GCCGCCGAGAAGCAGGTAGTCTGTGATGGCCTCTGCGACCTCGATGCCCACGTTCTCCTGGGCTTCCTCGGTGCTCGCTCCCAGATGAGGCGTCATGATGACCTGCTGCAGCGAACGGAGAGGATG
The DNA here is from genome assembly GCA_945861575.1 of Akkermansia muciniphila. GTDB lineage: Bacteria > Verrucomicrobiota > Verrucomicrobiia > Limisphaerales > UBA11320 > UBA11320. Next base: position 7,747 of record CAMAVD010000229.1, on the reverse strand, counting down.
ATCTTTCAGGAGCGGTTCCGACTCATAGACGTCTAGGGCCGCGCCAGCGACCTGGCCGCTCTTGATGGCTTCGATCAGGTCCGCCTCAACAATGATGCCGCCCCGCGCGCAGTTGAGCAGTCTGACGCCCTTTTTCATCTTTTTGAGCGTCACTGCATTGATCATGCCCTTGGTCTCGTCGGTCATGGGCATGTGGACGGTGATGAAATCGGCTTTGGAGTAGAGTTCATCCAGGGAAAGCGTCTCCACGTTCAGCACTTTGGCCCGAGCCGCTGAGAGGTAGGGATCGTAGGCGACCACAGTCATTCCGAAAGCCTGTGCGCGCTTGGCCACTTCGGTTCCGATGCGCCCCATGCCGAGGATGCCGAGTGTTTTGTTGTATAACTCTGTGCCGGAAAATGACTTACGGTTCCATTCGCCCGCTTTCATGGAGCCGTGAGCCTGGGGAATATGCCGGGCAAGGGCCATGAGCATCGAAAAGGTGAGCTCCGCGGTGGAGATGGTATTTCCACCTGGGGTGTTCATCACTACGATGCCCCGTTCGGTGGCTGCCTCGACATCCACATTATCCACCCCAACGCCAGCACGTCCAACAACCCTCAATTTTGGGGCGTTTTCGATCACTTTTCTGGAAATCTTGGTTTCCGATCGAACAACCATTGCCTCCACATCCCCCAGGAGAGGGATAAGTTCGGCCTCGGGTAGGCGCTTCTCGAGTACGGTAACCTTGAACTCAGAGCGTTGCCTGAAGAGTTCAATACCCTTTGGCGAAATGGGATCACAGATCAGTATGTGCATAGAACAAGGGGCCAAAGGTAGGGAAGGACGCCCGGGCGGTCAAACTTCTATGCGATCGAGTCGACTGTAAACTGTTCCCGGCCTTATTGGAGCGGCGGATGCTTGTCACCTTGGCGGGTTTGGGTATGATTCTATGCGTTGAACGCGAAACTCACTATGGCCTTGCCGGTATTGTTGTTGGCCGTGTTTATCGCCACCCGCTGGCCTGGGTTGATGCCGCCCGGTTTCAGTGCAGCCTATGGGGTCTTGTTCTGCGCCGGGGTCTACTTCCGGGGGCGAGTGTCGTGGTGGCTCCCGCTGGTGGCGATGGCCCTAGCCGATGGCCTGATTCACTATTTTGTCTATTGGAAGCAGTATCATATTCCGCTGCACTGGTCTTTGCTCCTGAACTACCCGATCTACCTGGGTTTGCTTGTTCTGGGTAAGTGCTTTAGGGGGAGGGATTCCTGGTTTCGATTGGTGGGCGGGGGCTTGGTGGGTGCTTTCGCCTTCTATCTGATCACCAATACGGCATCGTGGTTGATCAACCCCTTTGGAAACCCTGAGTATACCCGCACTCTCCAGGGGTGGTGGTTGGCGTTAACCCAAGGCACGGCCGGACATCCTCCCACTTGGGAATTTCTGCGAAACACCCTGCTAAGTGGCGGGCTTTTCACCGGACTGTTCGTGGGGGCTATGAAAGCCGTCGATCTGGTGGAGTCGGCGGCCGAAAAGGAGGCTGCCAATACTCCAGCCTCCGAGGATGTGGAGTCGAAACCAGGGGAGTCCCATCCTAAACCCGAAGAGTCTCCCGCGTGAAAATCGGAGTCATTTCCGATACCCACGGGTATCTTGACCCTGCGGTTTTCCAGCTGTTCGCCGGGGTAGAGCATATCCTTCATGGCGGGGATGTTGGCCCCTATTCCTTGATTCATCAGCTGGAGCAGATTGCTCCTGTCACTGCGGTGCTTGGCAATACAGACGGCCATGAACTAGGTCTGCGGGAGGTGGAGACCGTCCTTTTGGGCGGGTGCTCGTTTTTTTTGAGGCATATCGTGGAGATGGGAAGCTTGGATACAGCCTTGCTGTCTCATGTCCGGCGTGCGGCAGCGCGTGTGGTGATTTTCGGGCATACCCATCGGCCATCCCAGGAGAGGCAGGGGGGGATCCTCTTTCTGAATCCAGGATATGCCGGGCGACCCCGATTCCAGTTGCAGCGGTCTGTGGCCTTGCTCCGGATCGAAGCGGAAAGCCTCGAGATCGAGTTTCTGCCTCTTTAGCGGATAGGTTCTCCTCTAGAGCCTCGGTTGATCGGCTATCCGTTCACGGTCATTGCGCGTTTATCCGGCTGTGGGCGATCGGGAGATTGCCGATCGTCTCGACTCGTGCCACTTTCTGTGTGTGACTGCCTCCTCTACAAAGCTTAGCCAACTCCGCGAGATCCTACGCGGATATGGGTCGTGTATCATTGCCTATTCGGGAGGGGTGGATTCAGTTTTCTTGGCCAAGGTTGCCCATGATGTTCTGGGAGAGCGGGCTTTGGCGGCCATTGCTGACAGTCCTAGCCTTCCCCGTCGAGAGTTGGCGGAAGCCTTGGAGTTAGGGGTGCAGTTTGCTTTTCCTGTTCGTGTTGTGAAAACCGCAGAGTTCAGCAATGAACGTTATCTCGCGAATCCGAGCAATCGCTGCTATTTCTGCAAACATGAGCTTTTCACGGAATTGGCCCCCCTGGCCCGGTCTGAGGGATTTTCGGTAATCGCCTACGGCGAGAACGCCAGCGATGTGGGCGATCATCGACCTGGTGCGCAGGCTGCCGCAGAATTTCAGGTGAAGGCCCCACTGAAAGACGCTGGCCTCACCAAAGCTGAGATCCGTCATTTATCTGCAGAGCTAGGCCTTCCGACCGCTGATAAGCCGCAGCTTGCCTGCCTGAGTTCCCGGATTCCCTACGGTGAAAACGTGACTCCCGAGAAGCTGGCCATGATCGAGGCTGCCGAGTATGTGCTTCGAGACCGTGGCTTTCATGACGTGAGGGTGCGGCATCACGAGCTGCGTCAGGGGGCGTTGGCGCGAATCGAGGTAGGGCGGGATGAGTTGGCACGGCTAACTCAGGGAGATCTGCTCCCGGGGATCGCGGCAGCTATTCGATCCCTGGGGTATGCCCATGTGACGCTGGACTTGGAGGGGTATCGTCGCGGGAGCCTCAACGAGATACGGTTCGTGTCGCGTCCTGTGTAAGGCATTCCGATCGTTCGAGGCCTAACGAACTAACGGCCCAGGCTCCCTCCTTTGTCTGCCTCTCGACATCCAGGGTGGGAGCTGGCAGCTTCGCTGCAAATAAGCCGTGCCCCGACACTATTTTTTGGGATCAGCACTGCGCAAAAATGCCGATAAATGGGCTGTTGCCGAGAGTCTTGCCTGTGATGCTGGCGGCGTCCCGTGGCAACTTTTTCTCCGGCCCGGTTTATGTAGCACAACGGTATGAACTATGCCTCAGTTTGCCTATAAGGCCCGGAAACGTTCGGGAGAAATTGTTCAGGGCGTCCTTGATGTCGCGGACCGGACCGTGGCCCTGCAACAGATCGAGCGTCTCGGTTTATTTCCCGTCGTGGTGGATAGCGCCAAGGGAGCGGTTGGCGCTGCCGGGTCCGGCGCTTCAGGTGGCCGAGGGGGCCCGTCGGCTTCCCGTTCGGTGCTGCCTCAGTCCGTGCGTGGCTTCATGGATCGAAAAAGGAAGCCCAAGATGCAGGAGTTGGCCACCTTCACCCAGCAGTTGGCGAATTTGCTCAACTCAGGCATGCCGCTGACCGTGGCGCTCAACAGCATGACGCATCTTGAATCCAAGGGCATTCCCGCCGAGGTGAGCCGCTTTCTCAAGCAGGAAGTGATGGAGGGTCGAGGGCTCTCCGACGCCATGAGCAAACAGCCGCTGATCTTTTCAGACCTCTATGTGAACATGGTTAGGGCCGGGGAGCAGAGCGGCGCTCTCACGGACGTGCTTCGACGGCTTTCCACGCATTTTGAGCGTTTCGCCGAGGTGCAGCAAAAGTTCAAGTCGGCCATGATCTACCCCGCCATCGTTTGCGTCGTCGGGGTGGGCATCGTGATCTTCTTCATGACCTTTATGCTCCCGGCCTTCATGACCATTTTTCAGGGCATGAATATCGAGTTACCGCTCTCCACCCGGCTCCTCATGGAAGCTAGCAAATTGTTCACCGGCTATTGGTGGTTGATGCTGCTCTTGGCTGTCTCCGCCTGGGTTATCGGAGCTCGTTTTAAGGCTTCCCCCTATGGACGGCGGAAGCTTGATGAGTGGAAAATGAATGCTCCAGTGGTTGGTAAAGTTGTAAAGCTGAACTTGTTTGGTCAATTTGCTCGGACGCTTTCCACCTTGTTGGTCAATGGAGTGCCGGTGCTCACCGCATTGAAAATTACCGAGCAAATCATCCCAAATATCGTGTTGAAGGAGGCGATTGCCCTGGCGCGCGAAGGGGTGACGGACGGAAAGACCCTGGCACAGCCTCTCGCCAAGAGCCGGTTGTTTCCCCAACTCATGATTGATCTGCTGAAGATTGGGGAAGAAACCGGCGATGTGCCCGGATCGCTGAAGAACGTCGCAGATACCTACGAAAACGAACTCACGATCCAGCTTCGCGTCATGACCACCTTGATCGAACCGGCGATGATTATCATCCTGGCGATAGGGGTTGGTTTCCTCTTGTTCAGTGTTTTGTCGGCCATGTTCAAGATCACCTCGAGCATCAATCGATGAAAACACAGACGAGGGCAGACACGAGGGTGACTAGCCTCTGATCTTTCATGACTCAAGCCTGCCATTTGAAAGGGGGAGAAGGCCCTGCCGGGCTGCCGAAAGATGCTTTTGCGCAGGCCTTCACTCTGATCGAGATCATGGTGGTTGTTGGGATCGCGGCATTGCTGATCGCAGTGGCTGTGCCTGCCTTTGTGCAGCGCTTGGCACCGGAGTCCATGCGAGTGGCCGTGTCCGACTTGGCGGAGGCCTGCAGTACCGCCAGGGCCTTTGCCATTTTGAAAGGGGTGCCTAGCGTTTTACGAATTCGGAGGGCGGAAGGCGTTTTGGAGATTCAAATGGTGGCCCCACCCCCTCCAGATATGGAGAGTGACGAGGGAGGCGGGTTCCCACAAGGAGAGGGGAGCGCGACGGGGGGTGCGTCGACCGATGGTGGGATATTGAGGACTGTTAAACTTAACGAAGCCATACATTTAGGGGAGTTGCGTATCAACCATGAGGTTTGGTCAGAGCCCATTGCCCATATCCTTTTTCTCCCCAACGGAACCTGCGATGGATTCAGCCTGAATCTTTATTCCAATAGTGGAGAGAGAAGGAATCTCTGGGTGGAGTCGGTGACCGGCTTGGCCACAGTGGAGCCAGACACTTCGACCTTCGATGCACACTAAAACTCATTCAAAGCTATGTCGGTCCACGGGAACCTTTGTGAGGGCGTTTACTTTGCTGGAGGTGATGATCGCCTGTTTCGTTTTCTTTCTGGTCGCGTTCTCGGTCTTGGAATTAACCACTCGGAGCTTGGCGGCAGCGAAGGCTATTCGTAAGCCCAGGTTGGACCCCGGTATGCTAGCGGCTCTGGTCAGCACGAACCGTTTCCTCGAGGAGGGCCCCCACAGTTTGGATCTTTCTGCGCTGGGTGAAGAGTACCGAGAATATCAGTTTTCTTATTTGGTGGAGGGTAGCACGAATGATTTGTTTCGCGTGACCTTGGAGGTGGCTCCTGTTTCCGGAGCAGGCGAGCCAGCGCGAATGAGTACCTATTTCTATCGTCCCGGATCGTCGAAGAGTCCCAGATTTGGGGGGCCCGGCCTATGAGGCTACCGAGGAGAGATTGCGAGGGGCGCGCGTTCACCATCATCGAGGTGATGATCTCGATGGGTATTTTCATGATGGTGGTCGCTGCCATCTACGCGACGTGGATCTCGATCCTGCGAGGCTCGCAGGCTGGCCTGAAAGCCGCAGCGCATGCTCAGCGGTCTCGCATTGCACTGCGTACACTGCAGGACGCCCTGCTGACGGCTGTGAGTTATCCTGACGGTGCGAGCAATTATTGGTTCTTGGCGAAAACAGAAGGAGACTTCGCCAATCTCAGTTTTACGGCGCGCTTGCCCGAGACATTTCCGGGGGTGCGTCGGCATGGCAGCGCGCCTCTCAGGCAGGTGAACTTTTTTGTCGCGGGAGGATCTGACGGACGGAATCAGCTCGTGGTTCGCCAAAAACCACTCCTCGCACCCGATGTGGAGGACGCTTGGTATGAGTTGGTGCTCAGCCCGGACGTGACGGAGTTTCGAGTTGGGTTCTTCGACCAAGTCACGGGCGCGTTTGGTCCCGAGTGGGGGCAATCTAATGCCATTCCAACCCTGGTTCAGATTCAGATTGGAATGGGTGTGTCTGAGCAGGGAAACCAACCTTTCACGCTTGCTGGGACGGTCGTTTCGCCTCCCGGTCAGCGGACTGGATTGGGGCCGCCGCGCGGCGCGTTCCCGCTGCCCGGAGGGGGACTTCCTCCCGGCGGTAATCTTCCCCCTACACGATGAAACTCGATCATTTACCTTCCTTGGGCAGCAAGCGTCGTGGGATCGCTTTGATCATGGTCCTCATGGTCGTCACGGTGCTAGCGGTGCTGGCGGGCGGCTTTGCCTACTCGATGAAAGTGGAGACGAAATTGGCCCGGAACGCTTCTTGGGAGAGTGAGTTTGAATGGCTCGGACGCTCCGGCGTTGAGATTGCCCGTTTCGCCCTGGCGCAGAGGAGTCAGGCGGGCGGGGCTTATGACGCTCTGGGGCAAGCGTGGGCGGGAGGAACTCATGAAACCAACGATCTGGTGGCTGAGCTACTGGGAAAACCACTCAGCTTTCTGCCAGTGAGTGATGCCACGATTATTGTGACAATTGAGGACGAGGAGAGGCGAATGAGCATCAATCACGCGGACCGAATGCTACTCGATCATGCCATGTCCCTAGTGAAAGTGGATGCAGCGGTGGGGCCAGCGATCGTGGCGGCAATAATCGATTGGCGGGATAACGGAGATCAGGTCGAGGTAGGAGGAGCGGAGACATCCTATTATAGCGGTCTCAACTCGCCCTACAGGGCTAAAAATGGTCCTCTGAGTGATATCTTCGAACTGCTATTGGTGCGGGGAATCACAGAGGACCCGGGCGTTTTTTGGGGGCCAGATGCCCCGCCCAATATGAGGCGAAGGGCGGAGTTGGGCGGCGCGGATGAGGTGCTTGGCTACCCGGTAGGACTGAAGCAACTGTTTACGGCAAACTCCCTGGGGCGGCTGAATTTGAACACGGCGGATGTCAGAACCATGCTGGTGATCCCGTTCATGGACGAACAGTCGGCAGAGCGCATCCGTGAGATGCGGTCCGGCCCAAATCGAGTCGATGGCGACTCGGACGATGAGCCTTTGAGAAGTGTTCAGCAAGTGCAGGGCATACTATCCCCCCCCTTGCGAGACATCATCGCCCAGTATGCAGATGTCCGGAGTGGGACTTTTCGGGTGATCACAAAAGTCCGCGCTGGAAAACTCTTTCGAACCTACGAAGCCGTCATTCAGGGGAGGGGTGCGCGGTCTGATATCCGGAGCTTCATCTGGCGGGACGGCAAATAGGGGCCGCATGAAAAGAGTATTGAAGAGAAAGCGGATCGTATTCGTGGCGGGCACCGACACCGGTGTTGGAAAAACGGTATTCTCACTTTGTCTGATCCGCTTCCTCAAACAGTCGGGGCTGTCTGTCGCGGGCTTGAAGCCCTTTTGCAGCGGCAACCGGGAAGATGCGGTAAGACTTTGGAAGGAGGCTGCCTGTGGCCTGTCCTTGGACCAAGTGAATCCCTTTCATTTCAGCGCGCCGCTTGCTCCGGGAAGCACCGAGATTCGGGGGAGAAAGCCAGCGTTGGGAACGGTTCTGGAGCACATAG
>CAMAVD010000228.1 GCA_945861575.1 Akkermansia muciniphila | reverse complement strand
TCCCCCCCAGCCACAGACATCGACGCAAAGGCTTGCCACGTTTTACGGTGGCGCAAGCCACACAGAAAGCAATAGGGCGACCCCAAGATCCAACCTTCGGGGTTCGAAGGAGACCCGAATCCCCGCCCCGTGCAGAAAGCTTCGTTGAGGTCGCTCCCGCCAGTCTCAGGGAAGGCCTGAAAACGGCCTGAGCTTTGGCTCATCCTCGTTCCACTCTTGCCTAGGTGCTCTCGCACGAGGTCAGGATGTCTGTGGCTGGACCAGAAACCCTAGCGAGGAGATGGGTCAGACGACTCTGGTCTTTGGCTGAACCTTTGAGCTGCAGATGGGCGTCAGAACGTTCGCACAGGCAGGGCAGAAGAGCGACAGACGGAGAGCGGCAGCGTCATTCTTCAAACCTTCAGTTGCGCTCAGGCTCGCCTTCTGGCAGAAGAACTGGCCGTTTTACATACATGAAAAAAGAAGCCAAAACCCCTTCGAAGAAGTCGGGTGCCCAGCGCTCCGAGGCCGACTTCCTGGAACTCCTAAAGAAGATTCTGCCCAAGGCGACGCACGATCCGAAGCTTGCAGGAAAGATTTATCAAGCGGTTGAAAGCGAACTGAAGGCCAAGGCGAAGGCCGCGGCTTTCGAAAAGTTCTGTGAACGGCTCGAGGTTCCCAGCCTCGAGCCGAAGACCCTTCAGGACATTAAACTTCAGCTTGCCGCCGCTTTTGGTGAGGGGGATCTAACCCTGAAGGCGAACAAGGAAGACAAAACCTTGGCCGTTGAGGTCACCATGCCGGATGGCACGACGTTCCACAGCGAGGTGAAGGTGAACCCGAACGCTGGAAAGGGAGCCGACGACGAAGATCCAGAGTTCGTCCCCAAGTTCGTTCCATTCCCTGTCTGCCTTCCAGGTGACAAGGAAATGGTCTGGCTCCTCGCAAAGCGGGAGAACATGACTCCTGAGGAAGCAGGCATTCAGCTGAATAAGGTGGAGGAAGAGTTTTGGGCCTCCAAGACTGGGCAGAAGATGATACGCGATCGAGTGGACAAGGGCTTCCCGGAGTTCATCTCGCGGGCTCCTGCGGGGATGCTCCAAGAAGTAGGACTTAAGCGCCACTACAAGACGCCTGAGCCTCTAAAGCAGCTGCGCACGGCTCCGCCTCGGCGCTGATCAAGCCAAGGGTGTCAGGTTCCGTCAGGCCCCGGCTCTCCGGGGCCTGACGGGAACCTCCATCCGACTCTTTAAAACCATCCCCTTCTGCCTTCCTTCATCCCGCTCCGGTGATGACGCTCATTGGAATCACTGGAATTGGGGGTGACTTTGGAGCTTCTCCCAAGACGGGGCTGAGAGCGGGGACTGGCGATACACCGGCTCCCAGAGTGGTTCGGCGCTGGTACTGCGCCGGGCTCGGGCCAGCCACATCCGATCCAATGGCTCGGAAAGCAGGCTGAGAGAGTTGGAGGCAACGGTCGTTTCTTCCTTCTCACCTGTGGCATGCCCGGCTCCCACGTAGAAACCAGCTAGCAGCAGGGAAACGCGCAGGAGCGTGCTTCGGGAATAGGTGGGCAGTGCGCAGGGATGAGCGGCATCCAGAAGCTGGTAAATACGCTGGAAGAGCGGTTGGGTCCACATCTCCGGGTTTTTCGCGGGGGAGTAGGCGTCGAAGAGAATCGCGTGTGGCTTGGGCCACAGGGGGGCGTCCGGGCTTCGCAGCAGGGTGGGGAAATCTCCCCCGTGGAAGCTCCAATGGATCTCCTGATTTCCTTGGCGGAAGCGCACTGAGCCGTCCCTCAATAGGTCCGTTACAGCGGTTTCATAGCCTTCGAAGTAGCCGAGGGCTTTCGCATGTTCCAGAGCGAAGCGGAGTGCTTCGAGGGTATGGTCGAAACTGAGAATTCTCAGAGGGCAGGCGAGCCCGTGGCAGCAGCGCAGCACCGTGAGTGCATTCGCCGCTGCCCCGAGCCCGACATCCCAGAGTATGAACTCGCCTTGGTGAGCGGCGACGCGGTTTGGGAGGTCGAGTTGATGCACATAGAGCGCCTTGGCCTCTGCCACCGGGCCTATGACCGGATGGAAGGTTTCCGCCTCCGCGAGCGAGCGCACGCTGAAGCTCCCGTTGGCAAGCTGAACCAATTGATATTCAAAACCCGATCGCATTTGAGCTGTCCAGCTTGGGGCAAAGGGACCCATGGGGCAATGCTGGCGATTCGGATGTCAGCCGTTCTCATGATGGCAGGGAACTCCTGTCCCCCATACGGATCATCGCTCGCCGAGGCCTGGGATCCCTCCGTGCTTTTGGGATGCGAGCTTGCTGAGATAGCACAAGGTCTCGTAGCGTGGAGCCATGCTCTCGGACGAACAGTTAACCGCTGAACAAACTGCGATTCTTGGTCGTATGACCCCAGAAGAGCGTTGGCGTGTTGCCTCCCGTCTTTATTGGACCATGCGCCGACACAAGACAGCGTTCCTCCGTTCGACTCATCCCGAACTGACCGATCAGGAGGTGGATCAGCAGGTCCGTCGGCTCTTCCTCTATGGCGGAACCTGATCTCATTGAGTTATTCGCCCGGCCGCTGGCTCAGGGCAACATTCGCTACTTTGTGAGCGGGAGCGTAGCAGCTATGCTCTACGGCGAGCCACGGGTAACGCTCGACATCGATTTCGTGGTTTTTCTTCGTTCCGCCGATCTCGTCCTCTTGCCGCAACTTTACCCCACACCGGAGTTCTACGTCCCTCCGATAGAAGTGATCGCGATCGAGGTGGCCAGAGAGCGCCGTGGCCATTTCAATATCATCCACTCTGGATCGGGCCTAAAGGCCGACTTCTACACCGCCAATCGAGACGATCTCCACGCTTGGGCGTTCCGTCGGATCAAGCATTACTCTGTGGGCGGTCTTAACGTTTCGCTCGCGCCCCCTGAGTATGTAATACTCCGGAAGCTGGAGTATTTTCGAGACGGCGGTTCGGAGAAGCACATGCGAGACATCCGAGGGATGTTGGCAATGTCGGGGCAAGCGATCGATCACTCAGAACTTGCGCTTTGGGTGGATCGTCGCGGCCTGAAGGCGGAGTGGGAACTGATCGGCGCCTGACAAGGGCGAAGAGTCGTGTAAGAACAAGGTTGAGTCAGTTTTAAGTGGGCTGCGTCATACTGCGGAGCCGTTGAACTCCAAACGGTCCTGGGACCGGATTTGGCAACGGATTTTGGAGCCCCTTCTGGCTCGAGAGACTCTTCGGCCGACTCTCAGCGGTTGAGCGCAGCTCAGCGTGGGCTGTCGAGTTTCAAAACCTCGAAGTGGGCGGATCCATCGATGACGAAGTTGAGCAGGATGGCTTGGTGCGGATCGGTCGACTTGAGAGCGTCCCGGAACTGACGAAGACCGGCGATCGGACGTCGATTCAGGTCGGTGAGGATCGCGCCCGGCTTGAGCCCAGATCGTTCGGCCAGACTGCCTGCAGCCACGTCGCTGACCAGGATCCCCTGACCCCGGGCCAGGCCCTCCTGGGTGGCCATTTCGCTGGGCAGCGGCCGGAGCAACATCCCCAGTTCGCGCTCCTCCTCAATCTTCGTGGAGGGGTCCATCCCTGGGTTCTCCTCCGGGCGATTGGGGCTGCCAACCGCTGTCAGTTGGATCACGCGGAGCTGCCCGCTGCGGTTGACGTCGAGCTTGAGTGGTTCCCCGACCGTGCGGCTGCGTATCAGGCGCTTGAAATCGCCGAGTGTGGCTACGGATTGTCCGTTGATCCGTTGGATCAAATCACCTGCCTTGAGATCAGAGCTCGCTGCCGGACCCCCGGTCTCGATCTGCTTAACCACAAGCCCATCGTGGGCCTCGGGAAAAGCGTTGCGTAGCTCCGAACTTTCCCGTAGCGAGCGCACGCTTATGCCCAACCATGGACGTTGGTATCTCCCCGTGCGGATCAGTTGATCGGATACTTCGCGAACCTGATTGATAGGGATGGCGAAGCCGATTCCCGTCCGCATGCCTCGAATGAGCGTGTTGATCCCGACCACCTCGCCGTCGATGTTCACCAGAGGTCCGCCACTATTCCCTGGATTGATCTGGGCGTCGGTTTGCAAAAAGTCTTGGTCCAGTCCGACGTCCTCTAGCACATTCTGTCGCCCTTTGGCGCTGATATGTCCGAAGGTGACCGTGGACTCCAGTTCGAACGGCGCGCCGACGGCCAGTGCGAACTCGCCGACGCGCACGCGATCGGAATCGCCCAGACGAGCTGCTTGGAGCCCCTTGGCTTCGATCTTCAGGACCGCCAGATCCGAGCGTTGGTCCGCTCCGCAGAGCTTCGCCGGGAGTTCGCGGCCGTCGGGCAACTTGACTTCGATACGATCCGCCCCCTCCACCACGTGGCGGTTGGTGAGGAGATACCCGTCCTCCCGAAGAATAATCCCTGAGCCCTGACCTTCGAATGATAGGGGGTCGGACCCTTCCCTGGAGGCTTGCGGTTCGCTGAGATCTGGCAGGGAGGAGCGGTTTTCGAAATATCGGCGCAGCTCTGGAGGCAATTCCTGGAGATCAACGTCCCAGGGGCCCCTGGTGTCGCTGGACGAGGCCGGGGCGGCATGGGAGGTGGTGCGAATCACAACCACCGAGAGCTTGGCATGGTCGGCCGCCTGGGCGAAGGCCATGTTGAGGCTGTGAGCCAGGTCCAGCGCCGAGTCGGTTCTGGTGGGGGATTGCCCGGCCCGGCCGACCCAGCAGGCCAGAGTAAGGATCCCGATTGAAATAGCACCGACGGAGGTCTTCATATGCCTGAGGCTTTATCGGCCGCCAGGCAGAGCGCATGAATGGGAAAGCGGGGAGGTGACGTCGACTATTCAGAGTTGGGATACGACCCCAGCACTTTGACAAAAGTGCACTCCGCGCGGAGTTCAGCGATGGCCTTGGCCACCTTGCGGTCCTCCTGATGCCCATCGCAATCGACAAAGAAGAAGTACTCCCACGCTTTCCGCTTGCTCGGGCGGGACTCGATCTTGGTCATGTTGAGCTTGTAGCGGCGGAAGGGCGAGAGCGCCTTGTAGAGAGATCCGACCTTGTGCTGAATACTGAACATGATGCTGGTTCGATCCGCACCCGTAGGCGGGCTGCATTGGCGTCCGAGAACCAGGAAGCGTGTGGCGTTGGTCGCGTTGTCCTGGATGTTGTGCTCGAGGACGGGCACCCCGTATTGCACTCCCGCCAGTTCGCCCGCCAGAGCGCCGGAGGTGCGATCCTTGGCGGTCAACTCTGCGGAGCGGCCGTTGGAGGAAGTCTCGATCAGTTCGGCGCTCGGAAAGGAGCGATGCAGCCACGCGCGGCACTGGGCCAGCGTTTGGGGATGGACGTAAAGGCGCTTGATCCGGGTTCTGGCGACCTTTGAGATGAGGCAGTGCCGGATGGGGAGAACGATCTGCGAGACGATCTTCAGGTCGCTGTCCACGAACATGTCCAGCGTATGGGTTACGACGCCTTCGGTGGAGTTCTCCACAGGCACCACCCCGTAGTCCGCCCGGTTCTTGGCCACTTCTGAGAAAACATCCCCAATGGTTCTTTGGGCGACATACTGAAGGCTGGCACCGAAGCGCGTGATCGAGGCCTGATGCGTGTAAGTGGCTTCCGGTCCCAGATAGGCGATGGTCATCGTCTTCTCCAGAGAGAGGGCGCTGGACATCACCTCGCGGTAGATGGACTTGAGGGAGTCGTTCGTGATCGGGCCCTTGTTCAACTTGCACACGCGCTGGTACACGATGCGTTCCCGATGCGGAGCATAGATCTCCTCTCCTGCCTTCAGCTTGATGCTGCCGATCTTCAGGACGTGCTGCGTGCGCTCGTTCAGGAGTCGGACGATCTCCGCATCGATCTGGTCGATGGCCTTGCGATGCTCGGGCAAGCTCATGCGTTTTCGGTGGGGGGATTGGGAGTGGATTCGGTCGCTTCATGGCCCACCAAAGCGGGCTCGACCTCCGCAGGGGCGGAGGTCGAGCCCGTTGTTTCCGCAGTCGCTTCCACTTCGCGGATGGCGTCGGGCGGAGCTGTGGCGAGGCCCGGATCCACGGTCAGGAGGGATTCGGGCTTCTGCACCACGATTCGGCGAAGCTCATCGGCAGCCGGCAAATCCTCCAAGCCTCGGAGTCCAAAGTATTCGAGGAAGGCAGGCGTGGTGGAGTAGAGGGAGGGGCGTCCGACGACTTCGGCCCGGCCGGATTGAACGACCAGCTCGCGCTCCAGCAATGTTTGCATCACTCCGTCTACCGCGACTCCGCGCACCTGTTCGATCTCGGAGCGAGTTACCGGCTGGCGATAGGCGATGATGGCGAGGGTTTCGAGGCCCGGCTGTGACAGCCGGGTGGGGCGGGCCTTGACTCCAAGCAGGGCGCGTAGCCAGGGTGAGAATTCCGGCTGGGTAACGAATTGCCACGCGCCTGCGACGCAGATCAGTCGGTAGCTGCGAGCGGCCGCTTCATGGTCGGTTCGCAGGGCTTCCAACGCTACGACCAGATCTTCCTGGGGCGTTTTCTTCAGCGCCTTCACTGCCTCGTTCTCGCTCAGATCCGCTGTGGCAACCAGCACCGTTCGCAGCTCGTGGGCGCTCAGCGGCTTTTGTGCGGCGAAGAGAAGCGATTCCAGAATGAACTTCAATTCCATAGGCTATTCGGCAGCGGTGGTGGTCGGCGTGGTGGCGGGGATGTCCTCGGCGGGGGGAGGCGAGATAGCGGGCGCCCGGCAGATCTCGATTTCCCCAAAGGCATCGCTCTGGACGGCGCAAAGTTGGCGGAGTCGAATGAGTTCCAGCATCGCCAGAAAGGTAACAACGACTTCCGTTCGGCTTTGAGCCCGATCAAAGAGCTCAGAGAACCGCATGGAAACCTTTTGGCTGAGCTCTGTCAGGAGGAGTTCGATCTTTTCACTGACCGTCCACCGTTCCTCATAGATCTCCTGGGATGAATCCCTCCGGTCGATGCGTTTCAGGACGGCGTTGACCGCGTTGATCAGATCGAAGAGAGAGGCTGGGGTGCGGGTCGCCTGAGGTTCCTCTGCCTCGAACTTGACGATCCCCGAGACATGGGGGTAGATGTCCTCCTGGAGGACCTCCATCTGTTGCAGTTGGGCGGCGGCATCCTTGAATTTCTTGTACTCTACCAACTGGCGGATCAGTTCCCAGCGGGGGTCCTCTCCTTCGTCCTCCTCTTCGACCACTGGACGTTGATCTACCGGTAGTAACTCCTTGCTCTTGATATACATGAGCGTGGCCGCCATGACCAGGAACTCCCCGGCAATCTCCAGGTCCATCATCCGCATCACCTCGATGTATTCGATGAATTGGGTGGCGATCTGGGTCAGATTGACCTGATAGATGTCCACCTCCTCCTTCTTAATCAGATAGAGAAGGAGGTCCAGCGGGCCTTCGAATACCTCGAATTTGACTGTATATTCGGACATGCAAGCCGGGAGCAGGGTCGCTCGCGGAAGCAGTATGTAAAAGGAGCCTCCACCGATTGGCAACGGTATTGTCGGGGTAGGCCGGGGTTGGGGTGCATCTCAATATTTTGCACTCGCGTCAATCCGCTCCCCCTCGTAATCGTAATCGGAGTCACATGAGCCGCCGTCTCGACCACGAAAAGCTGGAAGTTTACCAGGCCGCCCTGACTTTCATCACCTGGCCAGCAGTTCTCATTTTGGCAGAGGTGAGGCCCAGCCGCATGGGTTCAGTCCCCCTATGCCAAATGGGGATGCGTAAACCAGACTGTGATTCTTATCCTCACGTCACCGTTGTCTTTCTCGCTAACTCTGCCTTGAAACTTCATATTCCCCGCAGACTCTGCCATAGACCCGAACTTAGTAACGCGAGTTACCGGCCAAGATCTTGCGACAAAATCATGAGGGGTAAAATCATACTCATTTGCCGG
>CAMAVD010000227.1 GCA_945861575.1 Akkermansia muciniphila | reverse complement strand
CTGTATATGAACTCGACTGGCAAGCCTGGGCTGCGCGTCAGGCTAGGAAAGGAGCCAAAAGATCCGTCGATCCTTGGCGCGAAGCTCAGGGTCGGCCATGCGGGACGCTGGGGGCCAGTCCGTGAAATTCGGGCGGGCGGGGGCTACCTATCCCAGGACAGTTCGATGCCGGTGATGGCGGTCTTCTCCACCCACAGCGAGCTTCAAGTTCAATGGCCAGGAGGTCGAATCACCGTTTCGGCCCTCCCAGCGAACGCGCGTGAGGTGGTGGTGAGCTCCGATGGCAGTATTCGTATGTCGCGCTAGGATGTTTTTGGGCGTGGGACATTTGCTCGAAGCGTTTTGTTAAAAAGTCGCGATGGGATTGATGGGTGAGCCGGTGCCTCCTGGGACTGCCAATGGGGATAACTATAGATGACCTGTCCCTCCGTTTGGGGGAAGGGGGGCATTGAGGCTGCTATGATGGGGGGATTAGCTTAGGATTCCTTTGACCACTGCTCCTTCGACGTCCGTGAGACGATAGTCGCGGCCTTGGAAACGATAGGTCAACCGTTCGTGGTTGAAACCCAGTTGGTGCAGGAGAGTGGCCTGAAGATCGTGCACGGACACCTTGTCGGACGCCACGCTGAAGCCTAGTTCGTCTGATTCCCCGTAGGAGTGACCTCCTTTAACACCGCCACCAGCCACCACCATCGTGTAGCAGTCAGGAAAGTGGTCCCGACCGAGGATTTCGCTCTTCGCGGTGCGGCCTTCCCGGAAGGGCGTGCGTCCGAATTCACCACCCAGGACCACCAGGGTATCGTCCAGCATTCCCCGTTGACGAAGATCCTGCAGCAGGGCTGCCACAGGGCGGTCCATGGTGGCACACTTCTTAGTGAGCCCATCCCTAATGTCTTCTCCGGGGCTGGTGCCATGAAAATCCCAACCCCAGTCAAACAGCTGCACATACCGAACACCTTGTTCGACCAACCGACGCGCAAGGAGGCAGTTGTTCGCGAAACTCGATTCTCCTGGCTTCGCACCATAGGCTTCCAGGAGGGAGGCTTTCTCGCGGCCAATGTCCATCACCTCCGGCACCGATACTTGCATGCGGTAGGCCAGTTCATATTGAGCGATACGGGTCTGGGTCTCTGGATGTCCCAGCTTGCTCCCCTGCATTTGATTCAACTCCTTCAGGACATCTAGGCTCATCCGGCGCAGGTCGCGGTCTAGTCCTTTGGGGTCGGACGCATAGAGCACGGGATCCCCTTTGGAGCGACACTGTACACCCTGGAAGACGGAAGGTAGAAAACCACTCCCGAATGAGTTTTTGCCCCCGTTAGGCTGGACCCCGCTGGAGATCAGGACAACGAACCCAGGGAGGTTCTGGTTTTCCGTGCCGAGGCCATAGGTGACCCAGGAGCCCATGGATGGACGACCGGAACGGGGCGAGCCCGTGTAAACTAAGAGCTCGGCAGGGGCATGGTTGAACTGATCCGTGTTCATTGACTTGATCACACAGAGCTCGTCGGCCACTTTTTGCAGATGAGGGATGGCGTCGGACATCCAAAGACCGCCTTTTCCATGCTGGGTGAAGGTGCGTGGAGTGCCCAGCAGCTTCGGTACACCCGAGGTGAAGGCAAAACGCTTACCCTTGAGGAAGGCGTCCGGGCAGTCCTGCCCATTGCGTTTTACTAGCTCGGGCTTGTAGTCCCAAAGGTCAAGGTGAGGAGGAGAGCCTGTGAGATGCAGGTAAATCACCTGTTTGGCTTTCGCCTTGTGGTGCGGTTGACGAGGAAGCAGCGGCTCGGGTGGCGCGGAGACGGCCTGGGCGTTCGATCTCAGCAACGAAGCGAGGGCGATGGAGCCAAGGCCTCCAGAAGCCTGACCCAAGAAGTGTCGGCGGGTGGATTGAAGCAGTGACTGGAGTGGGAGATTCATAGGGTCGTACACATCACCGTTTCATCAGAAATTCATCTAGGTTCAGCAGGACATTGCCCACGACGGTCCAGGCGGCAACGGTGGCCGGATCTGCTCCCTCGCTGATCATTTTTCCGACGAACTCCGAGGCCTTCTCCGGATGCTGGGTGAAGCGCCGAAGGGCCGCTTCGTATAGTCTAACCACCTTGGAGAGCTCGAGATTCGAAGGGGAACGGGCAAGGCAAAGACGGAATCCATGCTGAATACGCGCAGCCGTCGTGGGGCCAACCTGGATCATTCTGCGTCCCAGAGCCTGCGCCGCTTCCAAATAAACAGGGTCGTTGAGTGTGACCAATGCCTGAAGTGGGGTGTTTGAGCGTTCCCGGCGGACCGTGCATACCTCGCGGTTCGGGGCGTCGAAACTGGCCATGGATGGGTAGGGATTTGACCGCCGCCACGTGGTATAAATCGCTCTTCGATACCGATCTTCGCCGCTGCTGGTTTCCCAGTCGATTCCGCTGCCGAAGGCGGCCGCGAGGCCCATGTTGGGCTGGTAGGGCTTTACGGGGGCACCGTACATTTTCGAACTTAGTAGCCCGCTGACGAAGAGTGCCTGGTCGCGCACCATCTCCGCCGACAGACGGAATCGGGGGCCTCGGCCAAGCAGGCGATTGTCAGGATCCATCGAGGACATCTCGGCTGTTACTTTGGAGGTCTGCCGATAGGCCGCGGAGCTTGCCATGAGGCGGATGAGATGTTTGACATCCCAGCCGCTGTCCATCAGTTCGACTGCCAGCCAGTCGAGCAGTGCTGGATGGGAGGGGGGCTCGCCCTGTGAGCCGAACTCCTCACTCGTCCGCACAATTCCGTTCCCAAACAACGTTTCCCAGAGGCGGTTCACCGCCACCCGCGCGGTGAGCGGGTTGGAACGATCTACCAACCATTTACCCAAGGTCTGTCTGTCAGTGCGTCCGCCATAAGATGCACTCACCGCGAAGGTGGATGGGAGGCCCTCTGTAACCGCAGGGCCTAGATCTAGCCAATTCCCTCGTCGCTGAATATGCGTGGTGCGTCGCTGTCCCTTGGCGAGTTCTTGCATGACAGGAACTGTGGTGTAGGGCTTGATGCTTTCCAGCGTTTGGCGGGCTGAGGCAAGAGCGGCTCGCTCCGCTTTTAATCCTGGGGCTACCGACAAGTACTGGCGACGGATCTCGAGCCGTTGGTTTTCGTTTCGCTCGGCAGCCGGAATTTGCAGCGAGGCACTGACGGATGAAGGAAGTTGAGCGAACTCTGACGCTCCAGGATCGGTGGTGCCCAGAAGGCGAACTCGGGTGAGTGTGGCGTGGCTGTATCGGGAGAGCTGCTCGAGCCGTATGATCAGATTGGAGCCGGAGCCTAAGGTAATGGGATCCTGGAGCGTCAGCGTCAGCATGTGTCGCTCAGTGTGGCGCGGCGAGATGGCCCATCCGCGGTTTTTGACGTCGGTGTTGTTCAGGATCTGCCCGGCCTCGAGGTCCTTTTGCGAAAAGTCGGCCGCGGCCCGCGAGAAGGATAGCGCCCGGGTTCCGTCGGGGCGCAGTTCAACGCTTGGGGATGGAGCATTTGCAAGGCGCTGTTCCCAGGTCGTCCGCCGCTGCTCGTCCAGCAGCATAACCCGAAAGTCGGAGAGCCGTTCGCCGGTGCCGTCCGTGCGATTCCAGATCAGGATACGATCGATCTGCTGGCTGGACTTCAGGTCCACTTCCCACCAGGGATCGGTGGACTGCGCAGTATGGGTGGTGGATTTTGCTTTCTCGTAATTCCCGTCCGTCGTGCCATCGATCGCAAGCTTTGCCGGGCCATCGAACGCGGTGCTGCTCTGGCGGGCTTCGCCGCGAAGGGCAATGTTGTTGCTGCCGGAAAAAATCTGAACCTCGGCGAGCGAGAGGAATTTGTCCTTGCCGGGCAGCTCGATTCGAACCGTGCGGGCTGAGCTCTGTGTTCCCGCTGGAGGGGCCACCGTTGCGATCACTCGTGAAAGAACGAAATTTCCATCTCCGTGGCCGACGACCTTGGAGGGAAGAGTTTCATCCGGGAGCGCTTCGATCCCGAGTCCGGCTAGAGTCATGGGTCTTCGAATGGGAAGTGTGAACGTGTAGACGTCCGTCTTGCCGCCTTTCGCGAAATAGATAGAGCCGTCGTCCGCAGTCCGTACAAGGCTCCCTTCCTTGGAGAGGGCAGAAGAGACTGTCAGGGTTTCCCAGTGCAGCGGGGTGGCGAGGCTGGCTTCCCAGAGGGCTTGTTCCTTTTTGAGAGCCTCGGTCGGTGTAGTTAGCTGTTTTTCGAGTCGGGCGATCTCGGCTTGAAGTTCGGCTTTCTGCCGTTTCTGATCTGCCGACAAGAGCGTCAGCACGGGGCTCTCATCGGTCCGGTCGGCGTCGGCCGTGTTGTTGAGAATTGCGTAGAGGCGGAAGTAGTCCTCCTGGCTGATGGGATCGTATTTGTGATTGTGGCACTGGGCACAGGCCATGGTGGTGCCCATCCAGACAGCGAGGGTTGTGTTCACCCGATCAATGATCGATACATTTCGATACTCTTCGTCGTTGGTGCCGCCCTCATTGTTGGTGAGCGTGTTTCGATGGAAGGCGGTGGCAATTTGTTCCTCCTCCCCTGCCTCAGGGAGCAGGTCGCCAGCGATCTGCTCCAGGGTGAAGCGGTCGAAACCTTTATTTGAGTTGAGCGCGCGGATGACGTAGTCGCGGTAGGCCCAGATGGTTCGGGGCGGATCATCGGCGTAGCCACTGGAGTCTGCATACCGTGCTTGATCCAGCCATAACCGAGCCCAGTGCTCCCCGAAAGAGGCTTTGTTGAGCAGTCGATCCACCACACGTTCATACGCTCCAGGTGCTCGGTCGGTCAGGAATTGGTCGACCTCCTCGAGGGTGGGAGGCAGTCCGGTGAGGTCGAGTGTTGCGCGGCGGATGAGGGACTCCCGATCGGCTTCCGGCGACGGACGCAACTTATCCTGAGCGAGACGTTGGACAATAAACGGATCGATTCCGTTTTTCGCCCACGTAGCGGCGGAGCCCTTCAGGGTAGGAGTGGGAGGGCGCATGGGAGGCTCGTAGGCCCAGTGCTTGGCGTAAGGCGCCCCTTGCCGAATCCATTTTTCGAGAGTGGCGATCTGTGCGGGTGTGAGTTTTTTTCCGGAATCGGCCGGGGGCATGTGATCCTCGGGATCGGCGCTGCGAATCCTGCGGATCATTTCACTCTTTGCGGGGTGTCCGGGAACGACGGCCGCCCGGCCCCTGCGGGCGTCGGTGGCGGTTTCTGCTTGATCCAGCCGAAGGGCCTTCTTGCCGCTACTGCTCGTTTTGGCATCGGGGCCGTGGCACTTGAAGCAGTTCTCGGAGAGGATCTTTCGCACATCCCGGTTGAAGTCTACCGGACTTTCGGCCGCTTGCAGGGAAAGGGCGATGCCCAGGAGGATTAGGATCAATGCGATGAGGGTGCGGGGGCGCAGTGCTCGCATCTGTCTCAACCCTCCTCGGCCGTTTGCGTCGTCGGGGCGTGCGAAAATAGAGCGTTTGCCGTGAAGGCGGGCGTCGTCAGGATCCGGTGCGGCAAAAGACATTGTATCAATAGGTAGCGTCTTGACAGAAGTGTGGCAACCCCCCGAGAGAAGGCCAAGCCTGAATGCGGGAAACTTGCGAAGGCAGCGCTGCACTGAGATGCGCACACATGTCACCCTGTCCGGCCTTCTGGCTTGACCGGTGTGCCTCGCTGCCTATGGTCCGGACAACAGATACACTCCATCACCGCAGACTCTCTTTCTTATGCCTCCAGCCATGATGATCACCAACCGGAACGTCGATTCGACCGAACTGGGTGGCTCCCGGGATCAGCTCCGATACTATATGAGCGAGAAGACGAATCTCTCCTCTTCGGGGCCGGTCTGATATGTCTCAGTTCTGGGAAGTCTCCTCCAAATCCCTCATCCTATCCATTTGATGATACCAAGCGCTATGTTCTCCCGGCTGATCCCCATCTCGGCGACTTTTCTCAGCTCGCTGAGGCGGTGCGTCTTGCTCCTTCCTTTGCTCTGGCTGGGAGCTACCGGCTGCCAGACACCGAACGTTAAACCCTTTGGCGATGCGACCGCCGATGTGCATGCGGCTGTCCGACAGGCCTACACCGTTACTGCGTCGCGCTTGGACGCCTACGAGGCTGTGGACTCTGATGGGAACCGAGTGGCGCGCTCCTCTACGAATCACCCGGCCGCGCGTTTCAATAACACCTGGGCCACTAGATTGCGCGTGATGGAAGCGATGGTTTCCTATTCCGATTCCCTGGTGAACATCGTTGCTTCGGGCGAGCAGAGTAAGGCAAACGCCAAGGCGATGAGTGATCAGGTGGCCGCGTTGGTGGAGGCGACCCCGTGGAGCGCGTTTGGCGCGGCTGGAAATTCGATCTTCCAGCAGGTTCATGGGGGCGTGCCGATAGGGTTTGTGAGTCGCTCGCATCGGCGGGATACCGCGTGCTGGCGCCGCGCATCGACGAGGTCGCGGCGCTGCGTTTTGGGGGCCGTTCCATCGACGAGATCGAGGCCGTAGTGGAGGCCGCAGCGGACGACCGCGCGCTGTCTTTCGATGGCCGCGTGGCAGTGGCGGCCGTGTCTTTTAGTGGGGCTGCGGCGCTCATTGCGTGCAGCCGGGCGTCGCTCCGGGATCGGGTTTCCGGCGCGCTCCTTCTCGGCACCTATTGCGATGTGCGCCTATGCGTGGAGCAGCTTTTAACGACGGCCCGGGACGACTACGGACGCCTGATTGCGATCATGAATTTCCTGCGATTTGCCGACGAAAACTCTCCGGCGGTCGATTCGGCGATTCTCAAAATGTGCGGAGACAACGTGGCCGGGCGACCCGAGCAAACGCGCATCAATCATCTTCGTTCCCTCGCGCCGAACGAGGGCGCGTTGCTCCTCGAATTGCTCACGTCCGTGGCGGCCCGAAAGGCGCTTCTCGGGCGAGCGTTGGCCAAGACCCCGGACCTCTGGGGGTTGCTCGATCTTGCGCCCGCGCTGCCCCATCTTCGGTTTCCCATCGCCGTCATGCATGGGGCGAGCGACGAGGTCATCGACGTCGCGCAGGCGCACATGCTCGCGGCCTCCCTCGCGGCGCATGGCCATCCGCACCGCCTGTGCATCACCTCGTGGATCGATCACGGCACGCCTCGTGGGCTTCTCGGCGCCGGCCTCTCGATCCTCGGTGTTGCCGAGGTGATTCGCTACTTTTTTCGCGCGATCGGTCGAAGATTTCCTCGGCATTCGCGCCCCTAAACTTTTCTGAAACATCCTCGATGGTGCCCCGTGCCTGCTGAACGCGAGGGCAGCAGATTTTCGGCGAAGAGCAAGGTAACGGTGGCCGATGCTTCGACAGCTTTCGGTCCGCAATCTTGTTCTCATCGAAGGCCTCGACCTCGAGCTGGGCTCTGGTTTCAACGTCGTTACGGGCGAAACCGGCGCTGGAAAATCGATGGTGGTCGACGCCCTGAGCCTCGTGCTCGGTGGCCGCGCGAGCCCGGAACTCGTGCGCGCTGGAACCAAAGAAGCGGAGGTCGAAGCTCTATTTGACGTGGATAAAGGCTCGCGTGCCGAGGGTTTGCTCGAAACGTGGGGCGTGCCGCAAGAGGGCGAAGTGGTGGTGCGGCGCGTGGTTGCGCAAGGGGGTCGAAGCCGCGCGTATTTGAACGGCCGCCTCGTCACCGCCGCGCAGTTGGCGGAGCTCGGAGGCGAGCTCGCAGACATCGCGTCGCAGCACGAGAGCGTGCGCCTGACGGACCCCGCAACCCACTTGGAGTACCTCGATGCCTTCGGTGGCCTCTCGGAGAAGCGTGTAGTTCTCACCAATCGCGTCGATGCCTTGGCAGGCGTGGTTGCGGAGCGCGCGCGCGTGCATGAAGCGGAGAAGCACCGCTTGGAACGCGAGGAATTTCTCACGTTTCAGCTCCGCGAGATCGAGGAATTGAACCCGCACGAGGGCGAAGAACGCGAC
>CAMAVD010000226.1 GCA_945861575.1 Akkermansia muciniphila | reverse complement strand
CATGGCTCCATTTGAAGCCCACAGACGGGTAGCTGGAAAGCCAGAAATCTACCCTCATCTCGGCTCATTTTCGTTCCTCTCCTGCCTCCGTGCTCCCGCACGAGGTCAGGATGTCTGAGTCTCTACACAGCCCCTCGGACACTGGCACTGCTCCTGGCCCTGACGCTGACCGGCTTCGCCGCCGAAGAGGACGCGGCGTCCTTGCGTCAGAAAGGAATCCAGATCATCCCGCGACCCAGCCATATCGAGGCGCAGGCAGGGCATTTCACACTGACGCCTCACACGGTCATTCAGTTAGCCCCAGGCACGGAGTCCATCGGAGCGACACTGGCGAAACATCTAAGACCCGCCACCGGATTTCCCTTACCCTTCGCTGGCACCTCGTCCGTTACAAAAGCACCGGAAAGCGTGATCGAACTTCGTCTTTCGGATGCGCCCCCACAAACGGGGGACGAAGGCTACTTCCTACAAGTCCGTTCCAACCATATTCTCCTCCGCGCAGCAAAACCTGCCGGGCTCTTCTACGGCTGTCAAACGTTGCGCCAACTCTTCCCGCCCGCGATCGAAGCAAGCGCACGCGTGGCGCACGCCGCATGGACAGCCCCTGCGGTCACTATCGAGGACACCCCCCAGTTTGTCTGGCGCGGTGTGCTTCTGGATCCCGCGCGACAATTCATCAGCAAGCAAGGGCTCTACAAGGCCATCGACTGGATGGCCTATCACAAGCTCAACCGGCTTCACCTGCATCTCACCGACGTCGACGGCTGGCGCTTGGAGATCAAAAAGTATCCACGCCTCACTCAGGTCGGTGCCTGGGCTAGGCTGGACGGTGGGCTTAAGATTGGAGGCTACTACACCCAGAAGGACATTCGAGACATCGTGGCCTACGCGAACGAGCGCTTTGTGATGCTCATTCCGGAAATCGAGATGCCGTCCCATGCGGGCGCCGCCCTAGTGGCCTATCCCGAGCTGAATTGCTTTGGCACTCGAACGTCGATCGCTCAATTCCCCGTCGATCCGCTTTGCGGATCCGAGTTTTGCCCGGGCAACGACCATGTCCTTGAGTTTATCGACGGTGTGCTCTCGGAAGTAGCGGCGCTTTTCCCCGGGCCGATCATTCACATCGGAGGCGACGAGGCGGAGATGCGCTACTGGGGCGAATGCCCGAAATGTCAGGCCCGCCAAAAGAAGGTGGGGAATCTACACGATTGGTTCATGGACCAGGTGCGGGACAAGCTTGCCGCCAAGGGCAAACGCGCCATGGGTTGGAGCGGTGTGACGAAGGGCGCGGTTTTCACCTGCTGGGACAATGATGGGAGCGGGGGTTGGGGTGCAGCCAAAGGTGGCTGGGATGTCGTGATGGCCACCGGCAATCATCATTACCTCAACTACAATATCGAGCGCACCACGTTGAAGACCGCCTACGATTTCGATCCAGCCCCGGCACGCGCAGCGCTGTCGCCCGAGGCCCGGAGGCATATCCTGGGATTTGAAGCGTGCTTGTGGGGAGAAATGATTCCCGAGAATCACCTCGAGAGCCAGGCCTTCCCCCGCATTGTGGCTTTGGCGGAGCGGGGTTGGGGCGTGGAGCGGCCGGACTTCGAAGATTTTACGGAGCGACTGAAGATACACGTCGAGCGACTCGCCCAAATGGGAATCCTGACTGGCCCGGCCTACGGCTATCCAATCCAAACCGCCCTGCCCGGACGGATCCGCAACGCCATGCCCTCGCTGATTTATTCCGCGTCTCAAAATCAAAATGACGAGGATTGGCGCTGGACCCTCACCGGAATCGACCGGGGCCAAGGCTACGACGCCATCCTTCCCGCCCAGGCCTTCGACGGCGATCTGGAAACCTTTCACATGAGCTGGGGGCCTCGGAAGGACGTCGACACCTTTACCGTCGTCCTGAACAAGCCCGACACCTTCGATCGAGTGAAAGCAATCACAGGCATGGCCAATGGGGATCACATCCTTCGCGAAGGCGTTCTGGAGGTCTCCACGGGCTACGGCCGGTGGAAAGAGGTCGCCCGCTTCAAGAAAGGCGTTGCAGAAACCAAGCTTGATCGCAGCAAAATCGTCTCAGTCCGAATCCGTTCCACGATCAATCAACCCCCGAACGCATTGCTGGCCATCCGTGAGATCATCCTAGAAAAGAACGGCCAATCCACCCTCAAGACACTCTCGCCCGTGGATCGATTGCATCTCCCAGCAGCGGCTTCCAAATGAACAGACAACGCCTCGAGTGCGCGTTGACCAGAGCGTAGAACAGACTGGCCAGGACTGGCCGGCCCGAGGATCTCTCCCTTCACCGCTTCCACCGCCTCGACAACCTGCTTCCGATTCGGGCGCAGCTGCAATCTCAACTCTGGTCCCGCTGGCGGGTGGCTTCGTAGAGGAAGACGGCGCTGGCGCTGGCGACATTCAGGGAGTTCATATGTGAGGGCATCGGGATCTCCACGGTGTCGTCACAGGCTGCCACCGCCGCGTCTGTCAACCCGGGTCCTTCCGCGCCAAAAACCACACAACAATCCCCTTGGAGATCGGCTGAGCGCAGCTTGAGCGCCTCTGGACGAGGATGTGCCGCGAGGCATCGGACGCCGCGCGCTCTGAGGGATCTGAGGGTGTCAACCAAGCTGCCCACCTGCACCACAGGCTGCTCGAAAAGGGTTCCCATGGACCCAGACACGGCGCGCCTTTGGAATGGGCTGCCGCAGGTCTCACCTACGATCAGGCCATGGACTCCGAACGCTGCGCAGTTTCTTACCACAGCTCCCAGATTTTCAGCGTTCGCGATGCCTTCTACGGCGGCGAGCAGCCACGGACGGGGTGCGCTCGCCAGCAGCGTGTCCAAGTCCGGCTTCGGCGGAATCCTTGCCACGGCGAGGGCGCCTTGATGCATTTGATAGCCTGTGATCTTCTCCAGGAGCGGCTTCTCGGCCAGATAGACGGTGATCTCATCCTGACGCGCTTCGAGTAGCGGCTCCAGCTGCTGAAACCACGCGGGAGTCACGAGCAATGAAAGAACTGGAAAGCGGCTTGAGAGAAGCCGTTGGACCACCTTTGCGTTCGTGGCTACGAGAATCCCTTCGCGCTCATGTTCCTCCACGCGTTTGAGCGTGAGATACCAGGCAAGCTCTGGTGCGTCCAGGGTTTCTATTGGCCTAATGTGCAACGTCGCCACGCCGGAATTAAAGCGTTCCGCCCGAGGAGTGCCTAGCCCGGATTTTTCATAGTCCCATGCCACGAGGCGCATCCACGCGTCCTCTGTCCCAATGCTGCCAGGCATGGCTGCGGACGAACTTCAATCGTGTTGCGGGCTATGAAATGTGCGGGCAAGCGCAGGGCTAGGGCTGGTAGAAAACTACAGTCCTCGGCGGACTTCGAGCACTCCGTAGTCAGCCAGGGGTATCCAGAATCCTTTGTCCAGGGAGCCATCTCCCCGCGACGCCTCACCCCAGAAGCAACCGCCAGGTGCCGTGCCCCCGATTCGCTGCGGTGTGTGAGGGAGCGTGGCGTCGATAAGGGTCGCCCGGTTCGCATTGTCCAGAAGGGTCAGGAGACTGCCGCGTCGGACCAGCTCACGGGGCGCGCTGGGCAGAGAGAAGCGGGAGAGTCGCTCAAATTTGCCAGCATGGGAGAGCCTCCAGCTGTCCAAGGCCCCCAGCGTCGGTGAACCATTCGGATCGTTGACAGGGAGAGAGACGAACAAAGCCTCCTCCGAAACCAGGATACTCGGCAACCAGGTCTTATCGAGAACGACGGAATCCACGCGATGAGCGGCCACGCCGTCGTAGGCAAGCGCGGTTAATTGGCCCCCACTCGTCCCGGATCCGGTCGCATCCGAGATCTGGTTCAGGGTGTAGAGCAACTCACCTTGATGTGTGATTCCCCTTAAGGCCCCGGGGAGGCTTACTGGATCCCGAAGCATAGGCGATTTTGGATCCTCGTAATCCACGACATCCAGGAAGTCGCGCTGACGCCAGCTTAGCACCGGGGGGAGGGGGGTGCCGGTGCCGTCGACACCCGGGTTTGGTTGCTCAACTGAATCGGAGTAAAGATGGCTAAAGTAGACCAGCCCTCTGGCAGTGAAGGCCTCGCCGACTCCCCACCATTCGGGTTGCCCTAGAGTCAGCCTCGATTGCACGAGGGGGCGGGCGGGCTCTCCCACGCCCACCGCGATCAGCGACGGATTTTGGCTGTTCCATCCCCACCAGCGGAAGGGAAAAGCAACATCGCCGATGACGGCTCCACCTACGACATCCAGGGCATAGTAGGGCCAGCCAGTTTGGCTGGCCTTGGCGTACCACACGAGCAGATCGGGCTTGGGCCAGAGGGCTTGCCAGTTGCGCTCTAGGCCGCCTTCGGGGAGCGGGAGGATGGTTTGCCCTTCGAGCTTCGGATGGAGCGGGTCGTGAAGGTCAATAATGGTCAGCAGAGCCGTGGAGCTGGGATCGATAGGATTCAGCTGATTCATCGGCGGGAAGAGCCACCACCCATAGGAATTCTGCACCGTAGCTTGCACCAGATACAGGCGTTCGTCTCGAAGTGTGGCTCCGGCGATGGGAAGGTTGGTGAGGGAGAGGGTTGCCAGTGCGCGGTCTGCTGCGTCGGTCGCGGCCACTCGCAGTTGGGTGCGTGTCTGATTTCCCCACCAGAGGGACTGGCTGCTGAGCTCGATCAAGTGGTCTCCTTGCAGAAAAATCTGATCGACGCTCCAGCTCAGGTCGAGGGTGCTTTTGACAACCGGCTTATCGCGATCTGCGGCGTCTACGGCGAGTAGCTCTCTGGAGGAGATGGTGTAGATGCGTCCGGTCTGGAGAGTCGCCCGACGCGGCTCCATGGGACGCTCGATCACGCCTCTGAGCGCGAGTTTGTCCCTTCCCAGATCGATCAGCTGAACGCGCGAGGCATAACCCGACGCGGTATCGCCGCTGAAGGGAAGTAGGATCAGATTCTCTGACTCAAGAATCGTTACGGCCTTCTCATTGTAGGAGGACTCGCTCCAGGAATAGCTGTTGCCCAGCAGTACCCGGCTCAGCAGCCCGGGCTTGGCTGGATTGCTCACATCGAAGAGCGAGACGGCCACCCGATTGCTCTCCGTTCCCACAGAAACCAGCCGGTCGCCCATGGGGTGGATGTAGGTGGACCACCCCGGAACCTCAAGCTCGCCGACGATGTGCGGCCGCGATGGATCGGACAGGTCGACGACGAACAGTGGGTCGATTCTTAGGAAGGTGACGATGTAGGCCTTGTCGCCATCGAAGCGCGTGGCGAAGACGGCTTCTCGGTCCACGATTTTGAGATCGCCTGTTTTGCGCAAGGCAACGGGTCCGGCCGAGCGGGGGTCGGCGAGAAAGAACGTCTCCAGTCGAACACGGCGCACGTCCTTGACCTCTTCGGAGACGCAGGTGAAGCGTGTGCCCTGGTAGTCGATTTTGAATTTATCGCGGAGCGTTCCTGCAGGTTGGATGCTGACGTAGGGTGCCATCCGTCCATCCGGAGAGGTGATGTCGATGGTGTGGATCACCGAGCGGCTCCAGTCGGTCGGGGACTGGCTGGCGACGAACAGCAGGGTGTCCGTGGCAGAGACCACATTGTTGTAGCCGGGATACCAAAGCGTGTTCCGCGCGACCGCCTTGAGCGGATCTTCCAGATCAAACGAGCTGACCGCGATGCCGGGAGTGTAGCTGGTAGCGCCGATCTCAACTTTCTCATTGTAGGTTTGCGACGCGACATACAGAGCAGTTCCGACGAGACGGCTCTCGGTAATGTAGCCTTCGACGCTCAGCGAGGTGATGACTCGAGGCTGGGGTTCCTTGGTAGACACCAGAATCACCTGGCTCTTCTGGCCTCCCAGATAGCAGCCCGCCTGAACCAGCAGGACGACCACCTCGTTCTCCAGGAGATACATCTGCTCGCCAGCGGCCGGCAGTGCGAGAGTGCCTCGCAACATCGGAGCGTCCGGTTGTTGGATGTCGATGACTTGAAGGCCCCGGAGCGCATTGAAGAAATAAACCCGATCGCCCTGGACCTTCCAGATGTCCGACTCCGCAACGGTGCGTGGCGCTCCTCCGCCGGGATTCGCCCCGGGTGGGGAGCCGTCTGTGGTCGAGGTGAACTCAGCGCGAGGATAAAGACCGACGGATCCGGATGCTGAGACGATGCCTGGAAAGGAGTTTGTGCCCTCGTAGAAGCTTGCAGGGAGCGCTTCGGTTTCATCCGCGAGAACACGGATCACTTCAAGGTCGCGGCGGTTTGGAATTTCGAATTTCGAGGAACCCCCAGTCCCGTCGAGACGTACGACGGCCCGGGGCACCCAAGTACCGGATCCTACGTTGGAACGGGTTTGCAGGGTGAGCTTGCGAAGGCCCGGGGGGGCCGACACCTCAATCAGCAGATTGCTCCCCCGGGGCGTGAGCGAGGTGATGCTGGGAGCCAATCCAGAGAAGCCCACGGCTTGCGAGGCGATACAGATCCATAGAGCGAGGAACGGGACGGGAATCGAGCGTCCTATGGACATGGATGGGTTCATACGATGGCCGAGCGTTGGTTCCAGGCAGTGACACTTGCACTAGACGGTCAGAGGAGCGGAATGTCAAGGGCGCTGCTGGCCTGCGGCTCTCTGCAGCACGGCATTTTGCTCAGTTTTTGGATCTGACTGTGGGGGTATGAGTTAGAGATTTTCCTAAACTCAAGGCACACAAAGCCTCACCTTCGAGTGGGATGAAAGCTATTGCAACTGTCCCCGTTGGACCTTCAGCGCCCCGACTCACCACGCACGTCATCACCGAGAAACTCGCTCGCCTGCGCTCCAACGACCTCCTCGATGCTGAACACGCACTGGGCTCACGCCATCCCAACGGCGGCTCGCTCTACCAGGTCGTCTGTCGTGGCGACGAGTGGGTCGCACTGCTGATGCGCCGGCGGTATCACGGCTCACGAAGTCGGAAAAACCCCGTTGAAGGCTCCCGGGGTAGAAAGATCGGGCTTTGACGAATCCCGACGGCGACATCCGACCATTCTGTCTCCTGTCCGGCGAGACGGGATGTTCGCTGCAAAATAAACTCCTCACCACTCCACTCAAACTTCATCCAATCGTCCACGGTTTGAATATTCAGAGTTGGAGGGACGGATGAATCTCTGGGGAGGATGGCGCGCACGTCGCAGCCAAAGACCACATCCGGACTGTCACCAGATTGGTTGTGCACTTCGACAGCGAGCACGTTTTCCCCGAATGTTAGAGGGGTGAGCGCCTCCCCTGTCAGTGTGAATACGGTGGGGCAGGAAGCGATTGCATCTCCCCCACAGCTCTCGTCGGGATTTGCTCCCGTGGCGAATGTGGACCATGTGACCGGGGTTCCTGGCATTCTTACACGCTGGATTTCAGTGCCGTTAAGGTAGAAAATCGCTCCGTCATCGATATAATTCGAGAACACCAGCGAGGAGGGACGCGTTGGCCCGGCATAGTCGAAGCGGGTTCTGAAGTAGTAGGTTGTAGCCACCTTGGAAGCTGAACCTTGATCCCCATCCATGGTGGGCAGCAGGGTTCCCTTGGGCGCCACTCCGGCGCTGCCGGGAGCCGAGGGGTCAAAATAGAACAGGCCAGGACCCTGACCTAGCCACTCGGCATCGTTGTAGTCACGCGCAGCTCACGTCGAGTCGTCGAGCCGGTTGGTTTGGTATTTCCAGGTTTGGGAAAAGTCGATTAGGCCACGTGTTCTTGGAGTGGCAACGTTCGCAGGATAAAGCTGGGACTGGGGGATCGTTTTGACGGGGCCTCCCAATTCAGACCACCGCAAGGTTGCGTCTGCTATGACAAAGTTTTCAAAGTAATCGATGCGGATCGAATGGCGATATCCGGCGATCAGAGGGACCACCGCTTTGTTTTCTCCATAGGCATGGAGACTGAAGTTATCGCTCACAAGCCGTCCATCAATCCAAAGCCGCATCCCATCATCG
>CAMAVD010000225.1 GCA_945861575.1 Akkermansia muciniphila | reverse complement strand
ATTCCTTCACGATCCAGAATCCTCCGTCATTGAGGTGGGAAAGGAAAAGGGAACCGCATCCGATCGCTACCACGATCAGCTCCCGATTGACCTCGGTATTCCCTTCCAGCATGGGGGCGAGAAGTCCGGCAGCTGTGGTGATGGAGACTGTGGCGGACCCGGTGGCCACGCGTACGAAGGCGGCGATCAGCCAGCCGTAGAGTAGGGGGGGGAGATGCGCGGCTCCGGCCACGGCTGCCAGAGAACCGGCGACGCCGCATTCTCGGAGGACACGGGCGAACCCGCCACCGGCCCCGACCACCAGCAGGGTCATTCCCACCGCGGCGATGCTTTGCTCGGTGAATTTGAGAATCTCTGACTTGTTGTAGCCGCAGCGCGTTCCCAGCGACCAGGAGGCGAAGAGCACTGAAATCATGAGAGCGATGGTGGCATTTCCTATGAAGCCAAAGGCCTCCCTAACGGGATGCTCCTTGCTCAGAACCAGTTCTGCCACCGTGGCCAGGAGCATGAGCAGCACGGGCAGGATGATCGTGAAGAGAGTGAGCCCGAAGCCGGGCAGGCGGAGACCCTCACGCAGATTGCCCACTTTGGACGGGAAGTCGGGGGTCTCTGCAGAGACATGTTTTACCGCCCAACGAGCAAACAGGGGGCCGGCGATGGCGGCGGTGGGAATGCCGATAACAAAGCCCCAGAGCAACACCCAGCCATTGTTCGCTTTAAGTGCCTCTACGGCAACCACAGGGCCCGGATGCGGCGGCATCACCCCATGCATGACGGAAAGGCAGGACAATAGGGGGATCGCCAGCAACAGGAAGGGCTGTTTCGTTTCCCGAGTCAGCGTCAGCAGGATCGGCAGCAAGAGTACCAGCCCGACGGCAAACCAGGTGGTGAGCCCGACGGTTAAAGCGAGGGCCATGATGCACCAGATCACCCGCTTCGGACCAAAAAAGGCAATAAACCGCTTGGCGATCACCTCAGCTCCTCCAGATTCAGCCAGCAGCTTCCCCAGCATGGTTCCAAGTCCGATCACTGCGGCGATCCCCCCTAGGGTCGCGCCCATTCCGTCCCCGAAGGCCTTGATGACGGCTGTGAGTGTGATGACCGATTTTCCTCCAGGTGCGGAGGGGGAGGGGAGGGTGGGGATGCCCATCAGCAAGGTGCCCCCACCCACCAGGAGTGAGGCCAGGGCCAGGGCAATGAAGGGGTTCACCTTCTGTTTGGTGACCAGGATCACCAGCGCCAGCACTGCCAGCACCGCCAAAAGGATCAGTTTCCAGTCATTTGCAGACATGCGATCATACCCAAGGTTTACTTTCGCCCGCCGGCCGCTCCGCTCCCGGTGATTCGAGAAACGCTGCGGTTCAGGGAGACGACGGGTGAATATGGAGAAAGCAAAAGTGCTCTCTCAAGTCTTTTCACCGATGCTCGATCAGAACCTTGTCGTTCCATGAAGAAACAGGCCTTGAACAAAAAGGGTGCAGCTGCGCCGTGGGTGCGGCAGCATGGGATGTCCCGAAGGCCCTTGACTGCGAACCACTTGTTTTTGTCCTTGGACGCAAATCTTTTGACCCTTCTCGCAACTTTTAATAGCGTCGGCCGTTCAATGGACTGTGTGCAGTGAGCCTTTCCTGTGTCCTTTTTATCTTTAAAGACTCTGATCGCTGAGGTGGCCCAGGCCAAGCCTGACCAAGTGGAGGCTTGGGGGACCGCGTGGCGGATTGCCGTGGAGAGCGGCAGCCAAGAGGCGTTTCTTGAGTTTGTAGCCCGGGAATGCGGACGTTCGGAGGAGAGCCTTCTGCAGGATCTTGCCAAGCGGCTCAACTGGCCGTTCATCGACCTTCGCTCGGTTTCAATCCCTACGGAAGCTCGGAACCGGATCTCTACCAAGGTTGCCTTCCAATATTTCGTCATCCCGACAGATGTGATCAAGGGGCAGCTCCAGGTGGCGGTGAGCAATCCTTTCGATCCAGGGATGATCAATGCCGTTCAGTTTGACGCACGATCGCCGGTTCAGTTTGGGCTCGCCACGCGTGCGGAGATCGAAAAGGCGCTGAAGAAGTATTATGGCGTAGGCGCTGAGACCCTCGACGAGTTGTCGAAGGACGAGCCGATGGAG
The DNA here is from genome assembly GCA_945861575.1 of Akkermansia muciniphila. Taxonomy (GTDB): domain Bacteria; phylum Verrucomicrobiota; class Verrucomicrobiia; order Limisphaerales; family UBA11320; genus UBA11320. The sequence continues at coordinate 5,859 of CAMAVD010000225.1, read as the reverse complement.
TTGGTGGTGTCCGAGGATAAGGAAATCACCGAAGGGGATCAGGAGGCGAGCGTCATCAAATTTGTCAACCAGATCGTCTGGGAAGCATTCAAGGACCGCTCTACGGATATCCATTTCGAGCCGGCTGAGGATGAGTTGCGGATCCGCTATCGCATTGACGGCATCCTGCATCAAACCCCGATGCCTCCGCAGCTGAAGCACTATCAGGCGGCCATCATCTCCCGCATCAAGGTCATGGCGGGGATGAACATTGCCGAGAAGCGCCTCCCGCAGGACGGGCGCATCAATGTTCGGATCAAAGGGGAGGAGATCGATATCCGGGTTTCGACCGTCCCTACGGTGTATGGGGAGAGCGTCTCCCTACGTTTGCTGACCCGAGGCAAGATTTTCTTCGGCCTGGAGAAGCTCGGTTTCGGAGGGACTGAAGAAGCCGCACTCCGCGAGATTATCGTGAAGCCCCATGGTATCATGCTGGTCACGGGGCCGACCGGGTCCGGCAAGTCGACCTCCCTCTACGCCTTCCTCAGCACCATCAATTCGGTGACGAAGCGGATCATCACCATCGAAGAGCCGGTGGAGTATGAGCTGAAGGGAATCAATCAAATCTCTGTTCGGTCGGACATCGGCCTGACCTTCGCGATGGGGCTGCGCCATATCCTGCGCCAGGATCCGAATGTGATCATGGTGGGTGAAATTCGCGATCTGGAGACGGCCGAGATCGCCATTCGAGCAGCGCTCACGGGGCACTTGGTGTTCAGCACCTTGCATACGAATGATGCGCCGAGCGCGTTCACCCGCTTGATCGACATGGGCATTGAGCCTTTCCTGGTGGCTTCCTCCGTGGAGGCGGTCATGGCGCAACGCTTGGTCCGCCGCATTTGCCCCAGCTGCAAGACAGAGCAGAAGTTGGAACGCGACTATTTGCTGAAATTGGGTTTTCCAGCTGCAGGGGTCGACACTGCGAAGTTTTGGCGGGGATTAGGCTGTGAGGAGTGCCGTCAGTTGGGCTACCAGGGACGCGAAGGCATTCATGAATTGATGGTGATGAGTGACGCGTTGAGGCCGCTCATCCTCAGCCGCGCGGCCGCCTCCACGATCGCCGCACGGGCCATCGAGTACGGGATGAAGACCCTCCGGACGGATGGGTGGAAGAAGGCCCTCGCCGGAATCACAACCCTCGAGGAGATTCTGCGTGTGACTCAAAGTGAGGAGCACATGCGATCTTTAGTAGAGGAAGACAAATCACAACCGTGGGTAAAAGCTTAGACAAACAACGCTGGCAGGCTTGCAATGTGATGGGGTTGGGCCCTATGGGACCCCGCCTCTGGCAGGTGTCTGTCTCCGGCGAGAAGTTCTCCCTAGCCCGTCCGACCCCGGTTGAAGGGCCTGATGCGATTCAGCCGAAGCTGGTCGGCAAGGACTGGAACGAGCTGGTGCGCCCCCGACTTAATGTGGCTTGGCTTCCGCCTTCCCAGGTTTTCATCCGCGTGGTTCAGCTTCCCAAGGCGGAGGATTTCTCCGAGACGATCGCCATGATCGAGTTCCAGCTGGAGAAGCTCTCGCCCCTGCCGGTGGCTCAGATCGTCTGGACCTTCGAGTTGGTGCCTGCTCGCGGCTTGTCGGAGACCCAGACCGCCGTGCTCGTGGTCGTGACCCGTTCCGCTGTGGAGGAGTTGCTGGGTAAGCTGGAGGGGCAGGGCTTCATGGCTGACCGGCTCGAGCTGCCTTTTCTTGATCAGATCCTCACTCTGGAAATTAATCACGATGCCGTCCTGCTCTTCCCCGTGATGGGAAATCAGAAGGTCGTGTTCTTCTGGATGGCGTGGTGGTACGGCGGTGTGCTTCGCAGTCTGGGTCAGATCCATCTGCCTACCGAAGGCGATCCCGTCGACGTCATTCAGGCACAGCTCTCCCAGATGTCCTGGGCCGGAGAGCTCGAGGGTTGGCTTACCTCGCCGCCACGTTACCATCTGGTGGCCGAAGACGAGGTGGCGGAGGAGTGGTTGGATCGTCTCCAAGCGCGGCTGGAGCTGCCCTTCGAGCTTTTCTCTCCCCCGACAGAAGCGAATCTGGCGCTGCTGGCCGCCAGGCGGGCCTGTCGAGCTGATGGGCGAGCTGGACTGCTTCCTCCTGAGCATGCTGTCCGCTATCGCCAGCAATACGTGGACAAGCTTTGGATGCAGAGCCTGTTCGGGGTGGTGGCCTGCTATCTTTTCGCCGTTTTGATTTATTTCGCGGTTGTGGCCGTGAAAGGCTATCAGCGGGATACCATGCACGATCTTGAGGTGGCACAGGGAACCACCTACACCAATACCCTCAAGCTCCGCGATCAGGTGCGGGTCTTGCAGGAGCAGATCAATCTGCAGTTCTCCGCCCTAAACTGTTACTTGGCAGTCGCCACCAACCTCCCACCGGAACTCAGCCTGGATTCCCTGCGCTTTGACAAGGGAATGAAGCTGGACATCAATGGGAGTGGAAATGCGGAGGCAGCGCCTCGGGTTCACGACTTCCTTGCGGCGCTTCAGAAGGCGCAGAGCAAGGACCATAAAATCTTTGGGCCGATTGAGGGTCCGACGGTGGGAATGAAGCCCGGAGGGGCACAAATTTCCTGGAGCCTGTCCTGCGCAATCCAAAGGAGTGAGGTCGAATGACATCCTCCCTCGACAAGCTGAATCTGCGCCCAGCCGAGAAGCGGTTGGTTGTCGTGGCGGCCGTGGCGCTCTTCATTGTCTTGAACCTGATTTTTATCGTTCCGCGCTTCGGTGAGTGGGGACGGTTAGAGCGCGAGAAAGGGGAGATTCAAGGGCGGTTGAACAAGTTTGCCGTCGAGGTGAATAAGCAGGGGTTTTACAAGAAGGAACTGGATAGGCTTCGGCGTATTGGTCAGGCGGTGCCGGCTGAGGAGCAGGGTGGGGATATGTTCAAAACGATCATGACCCAGGGGGCTTTGAGCGGGGTGAATATTCAGAACCAGAGCCCAGTGGGTTCCAGCCGCAGCGTCACGGGGGGGAAGACGAATATCTTCTTTGAGGAGAAGACCTCCATCGTGACTTTGAACGCCACGGAGCAGCAGTTGGTAGACTTTCTCTATCTTCTGGGCAATGGGGATTCGCTGATCCGTGCCAAGAGCATGGATTTGAGACCGGATCCGACCCGGATTCGTCTCAGTGCCGGGCTAACTCTGGTGGCGAGCTACCAAAAGAAGCAGGATAAAAAGGCGCCTGCGGCGTCCGGGGCTCCCTTGACTTCCACCAATGCCCCCGCTGCTCCAATCGTCTCCCCTTTCAAGGCTCCTCCCACGTATCCGAAGACGAACGCGATCCCGCGTCGCACCGGAACCAATGCACCGGCCAGGCCGACTGGACCGGTGAAACCACAATGAACGTTGCCCTTTCAACCGTGAAACGCTTGGTTTGTCTTTTCTGGGTCTGGATTCTCGTGATCCAGGTTGTTGCTCAAGATCCTCCCCCGCAGGTGGAGCAAGACGATTTGCCGGCTCCCGCGCCTGCTTCGCCGCCACCGCTGCCTCCTTTGAACCCGCCGAGTCCGGCAGCGCCCACAGGCCCTGCCTTGCAGCCGGTGGATCCTGCGGCCATCCCGGGCAGTATTCCCTTGCCCCCACCCTCCGCCGCCTTGAACCGCTTCAACGCTGCGATCAAGAACGCTGCAGCGGGGGCCACCAACCGTCCTCTGTCGACGAATCGCGTCGCTTTTCCCGCCTTCCCCGCGTTCCCTCCTGTTCGTCCCTCCACCAACAAGACCTCGGTGACACGTCCCGCCCTGGGGCAGACAACCCTAGCGGCACCGGCTACCCCTGGACTTCCACGGCCACCCGCCGGACCAGGCGTCGCTGGAGCGGTCAATCCGGGCACCCCTCCACCCGCACCTGCTGGGGCCGAGGCGGGTACTCCAGCGGCCGAGGCCCAGGCTGGGGATGCTAAAGACGGTCGGCTGAACCTTCAGGACGCCGAAATGGAAACGGTTTTGCTGCTGTATCAGGAGCTCAGCGGAAAAACGATTCTTCGCGCTGCAAGCGTGCAGTTTCCAAAGGTCACCATTCAGGTGAACGGCCAGCTTACCAAGGAGGAAGCAGTGCAAGCCTTGGATAGCATACTGGCCATGAACGGCATCAGTATGGTTCCGCAGGGAACGCGGTTTGTGAAAGCGGTGCCTAGCGCGCAGGCCAGGGAGTCCGGTGTCACCTTCTACGATGGGGATCACAACGATCTCCCTGAGGCGGGCGTCTACACCCAGTATATTGCCAAGTATCAATACATCGACGGAGAAGACGCTCTCAAAGTGGTCGACCAGGTTAAGTCCCCCTCGGGCAATAACATCCTGATCGCGAACATTCAGACCATCATCCTTCGCGATTTCTCCGAGAACGTAAAACGCATGATGGAGGTCTTGCGTCGGGTGGATATAGAGACTCCCAAGGACTTCGACTTTGTCGTGATTCCGATCAAGTACGCGATCTCGGCCAGCATTGCCGGACAGCTGGCCTCGATGACCGCCAATGGAGGTGGCGGCGGTGGAGGGCTAGGCGCTGGGGCGGGGGCGGGTGGGTTTGGCCAGGGGGGTGGGTTCGGTGGTGGTGCCGGTGGAGGTTTTGGTGGCGGCTTCGGCGGAGGGAGTGGCGGCGGTTTCGGGGGAAGTGGAGGTTTTGGCGGCAGTGGTGGGTTCGGTGGAAGCGGAGGAGGGTATGGGGGACGTTCGGGCGGGGGCTATGGCGGCGGACGCGGCGGCTATGGAGGTGGTTACTCTGGCTACCAGAACGGGGAAGCTCAGCTGGTAGCGCCTGGCTTCAATCCGCAATCCGACTCCACCCAGGCGATTATCCCTGGCACATTTGAGCCACTGCAGCTGGCGCAAGTGCCCGGTGGGAACCTTGCCAATCGAGCGACCACGATTAACCGATCCTCTGGCAGAGGCGGGGCGGCGACCAAGGATGAATATGCCGTGCTTGAGAAGGCCAAGATCTTGGATGACGCCCGCAGTAATTCGCTCCTGGTTTTTGCCAATAAGCAGGACCTCATGATGATTTCCAATGTGATCGAGAAGTTGGACATCGTTCTTGCCCAAGTCCTCATTGAGGCGCTCGTTCTTGAGGTGAGTTTGAACGATAATTTGGATTTCGGCGTCAGCTACCTCCAGCGTCCCAAAACCGCCGGCAGGTTCACCGGGGCAAGTGCGGTCAATAACGGCCAGGCCCCACTGATCGATCCCAATTCCTCGGTCTCTGCGGGAACCAATGGCAATCTGCTCGCGAACTTCGGGAATGCTTTTACTTACTTCGGAAAGATCAACCCAAGCTTCGACTTCGTCGCTCGGGCCGCTGCGAGTGATTCACGGGTCAATGTGCTGTCTCGCCCTCGAATCCAAACCTCCCATGCCGTTCCGGCGTCCTTGTTCGTAGGTGAAACGCGGCCCTATCCGAGTGGGTCTTACAACAACGGGATTGGCGGCAACTACAGTTCCATCCAGCAGTTGCAGATCGGCATCACTCTCCAGGTGCTGCCTCTCATCAACTCGGAGGGTCTGGTGACGATGCAGATCGCTCAGCAGGTCCAAAGCGTGCAGGATACTGTCAGGATCGACGGCAATGATGTCCCTGCTACTTCCGATAAGCAGGCCAATGCCGTGGTCTCCGTCAGAGATCGTGAGACGGTGATGCTGGGCGGTTTCATCAGCGCCGATCGGCGTAAGAGCCATGGCGGAGTACCGCTCCTCAAAGACATCCCCTTGCTTGGAGCCCTCTTCCGCAGTAACTCTCAGAGCTCCAAACGTAGTGAGCTTATGGTGCTGATCCGTCCCACGGTGCTTCCCAGCCCTGCAGACGCTGCGGATGTTGCAGCAGAG
>CAMAVD010000224.1 GCA_945861575.1 Akkermansia muciniphila | reverse complement strand
AACCTCAACCACGTGAGGGGGAACCGGACAAGTCCAACACAAGCAGAGAAACCAGAAGCAAAGTACCAAATCCTTTTCAGGACTTGACCCAGCGTTCAACGCTCACACCCCCATGGCTGCCGCCAGGGCACGGTGCATCACTCCGGCGTCGGGCATCACGTCGGTCCAGTAATGAACGCCGAGCACTCCCTGGTTCACTAGCATGGAGAGTCCGTCGAGCGTTTTGCAGCCTCGGGCTTGGGCGTCCCGGAGCAGTCGAGTGACGGGGGGACTAAAGACAACGTCGGCTACAATCTGCCCCGCTTTTAATGACTGGATGTCCAAGGGCAGGCGCGCTTCGGCATCGTAGAGACCAATCGACGTTCCGTTGATGACGATGTCGGTCTCCGGTGGGAGCGTGAAGTCGCCGTTCCATACGACCAGCTCCGCCCGGCATTTGAGCTTAAGCAGGGTGTCGAGCAGCTCCTGCCCGCGGCTGGCGGTGCGGTTGACCAAAATGAAGCGTCCCACACCTGCAAGGGCGAGTTCCACCGCTACCGCTCGTGCGGCACCGCCGGCACCAAAGAGCACGACAGTCTTGCCCTTCGGATCGGTGATGTCCGTCAGGGAACGCAGGAAACCCTTGCCGTCGGTGTTTTCCCCGATGAGTTTGTCGCCGCGTCGGACGACGCAGTTCACCGCTCCAATCACGGAGGCGGATTCTCCCAGCCCATCCAGTAGGGGGATCACCGCCACTTTGTGCGGCATGCTGAGGTTGAAGCCTTTATAGCCGGTGGCTCGCACTCCTTTGACGGCGTCCGCCAGATTCTCGGGCGGCACTTCCATGTTGATGTAGCGGCCGTTGATCCCGTGATGTTTGAAGGCGGCCTCAACCATGACGACGGTGGGGTTGCCAGCGGCCCCCTGTGAGAGGCAGCCGACCAGTTCGGGACAGAATGAAGAGGGTGTGGACATGTGTGGATGAATCGTATTTCGGGGTACTTGTGCCCTGAGGTGCCCGGGTGTGGCAAGCAGTTCTGCGGAGGATTAAAACCCTGGGGTCCGCATTTCGAGCTACCGACTGCACGACCAACGCCTCGGCAGCGACAACGACTAGCCGATTACGATTACGAGGTGCGCTGCAAAATTCTTCTGGGGTTGGCACGTTTTCTTTGGAAGAGTCCGGGAATGTTGCGATTCATTCACTCGGCCTTCCGTGTGCGTCAGGGCGGGGGACTGCTCCGATCTGTGAAATTACTCCTCTCGATCCTCGCGCTATGTCTACCTCTGCCCGCTCCTGGCGCATCCGATCCCGCTTCAGCGAGCGCTCCTTATGCGTGGTCGGCCTCGGTGGAGTCTGCTCTGACTGCAGCTGGCACCAATCGCGCCGAGATCAGCAAAGCCCTTAGGCAAACTCCGGTGGAACAACGCGAGGGGATGGAGTTTCTCGTGCAGCATATGCCGGAGCTGGATCTGACTACGCTCTCCGCTGCCTATCTGCTCGAGAATGTCGCGTTGGCCTACGCCGGTTTTAACAAGGCTCCCTGGCGTGCTCAGATTTCCAAGGAGCTCTTCCTAAACGACATTCTTCCCTACGCGCTGCTGACGGAATCCCGGGATGTCTGGAGGAAGAAGCTCTCTGAAATGGCGCTTCCTCTGATCGAGGGATGTCGCACTCCCACCGAAGCGGCCCAGGCGCTGAACCAAAAGCTCTTTAAGCTCACGGGGGTGCACTACTCAACCAAGCGTCGTCACCCGGCTCAAGGTCCGCTGGAGACCTTGCAATCCACGGTGGCCACCTGCACCGGTCTCTCGATTCTGCTGGTGGACGCGTGCAGAGCCGTCGGTGTTCCTGCCCGTGTGGTTGGAACTCCGCTCTGGTGGAACAAGCGAGGAAATCACACCTGGGTGGAAATCTGGGATGGCGATTGGCAGTTCACGGGGGCGGCGGAGGCAGATCCCAAGGGGCTGAATCGAGGCTGGTTCACCCATGACGCGTCGCAGGCTCTCAAAGATGTGCCTGAACACTCGATCTATGCCACAAGTTTTAAGAAGACGGGAGTGTCCTTTCCCATGGTCTGGGCGCGGAACAGCACGGCGGTTGCCGCAGTGAATGTCACGGATCGCTACACGCCTAAAGCGGTGCCGATCGGGGCGGACAAGGTGCGCCTCCTGGTGAAGGTGCTGGATCGTCCGGCGGGACAACGGGTGATTGCGAAGGTGTCGGTCTCGGAGGGCACGAATGGGCCAGTGGTGGCGGAAGGGGTCAGTCGCGGTGAGACGGCGGATCTCAATGACATCCTGCCCTTTGTTCTTCCTCGCGATCGTTCCTATACGGTGAAGCTTGAGCTCGGACAGCAGGTCAAACGGCGTGAGTTCAAGCCCAGCACGAATTCACAGGACCTGGTCGTCATGCTTCTACAAGACGCTCCGATACTCACCATGCCTTCGCAGCTCTGCTACGCGCCGCCTCGCGTGACCCAGGCACTTAGTTCGCGAGATGAGAACCGCCTAAAGGCCGCGCTGGACGCCTTCTATTCCGCACCACCCGCGCAGCAGGCGACCTGGAAGTTTTCTGCTAGCCTCGACCGGTTGCTCCTTGCGAACGAGGCGGCCGTGCGCCATGCCGCCTGGGAGGCGTATCGTCAGGCACCGATCCACGCATCGGTGAAAGCGGACTTCGATTCCAAGCAGGTCCGGACCAAGACACACGCGAGCCCCTACACGGTGAAAGAGGTGGGCAAACGCCCGGCGGCCGGCTGGGGGTTGGTCATTGCGATGCATGGCGGCGGCGGGGTGCCGAAGGAGTTCAACGACCGTCAGTGGAAGCATATGCAGATCTACTACAAGGATCATCCTGAGGTGGGAGGCTATCTCTACGTGGCATTGCGCGCACCGAATGATAGCTGGAACGGATTCTACGACGGCTATGTGTATCCGCTGATCGCCCAACTCGTGCAGCAGTTCGTCCTCCTCGGGGACGTGGACCAGAACAAGGTCTTCATCATGGGATATTCTCATGGCGGCTACGGTGCCTTTGCCATTGGACCTAAGATGCCGGATCGTTTCGCAGCCATCCATGCCAGCGCGGCGGCACCCTCCGAAGGCGAGACCACGGCGAAGACTCTACGCAACACGGTGTTCAGCGTCATGGTCGGGGAAAAGGACACAGACCACGGACGACACGACCGCAATCTACGATTCCAGAAATCCGTCAAGGACTTGAAGGGAAAGCGCGAGGATATTTACCCCGTGACCGTGAACGTCATTGCAGGCAATGGGCATGGTGGATTGCCCGATCGGGACACCATTCTGAGTTTGTACCCCGCTGTAAGAAATCCCGTTCCTCGGGAACTGACCTGGCTGATGACCGATTCGGTCATTCAGGACTTCTTTTGGATTCGTTGCGAGGCCCCTGGAAAGCAGAAAGAGATCGGCGCCCTCTGTGAGGATAATCGCATCACCGTTACCACGACGACGAATGTAGCCTCTGCCAGCCTGTTCCTGGATCGGCGTTTGGTGAACTTCGGTCGGCCGGTGGTAGTGGAGCTGAACGGAAAGGCCTCCAAGCCGCTGAAACTTCAGCCCAGCTTGAAGATTCTGTGCGAAACCTTGCTGCATCGCGGGGATCCCGATCTGGCCTTCACGGCGCGGCTGGATCTCCCACTCGCAACGAGCGTCCGGAGCAAGTGACTGATGGGGCGAGTGATCCACAGATTGAGACCGAGTTCCACAGATGAGGGAAAAGACAGGGCTTTGTCCATGTAGGAGACGAGGTAACCAATAGGGGGACCCCAACGTTCGACGTTCGACGTCCAACGTTCGACGTCCAACGTCCAACGTCCAACGTCCAACGTCCAGCGTCCAACGTCCAACGTCCAGCGTCCAACGTTCAGCGTTCAGCGTTCAGCGTTCAGCGTCCAACGTTCAGCGTCCAACGTTCAGCGTCCAGCGTCCAACGTCCAGCGTTCAACGTTCAGCGTTCAACCTCAAAAATGCATCTTCGGCATTCCAAATCGCTGGAAAACAGCGATGTCTAAAGGCTGAAAACGCGTTTTTGGAGGGGTGTCAATAAGTTCACTAAATGTGAACTTATTGACACCCATGAGAAAGCGGGCTTTTTTCTTGCTGCAACCATGCGCAAAGGCCTGCAAACACTGGATTATTCGTTCGACGGCGATGCGCTTACTCACTTCGGCGGCCTGTTCCTGATTCAGAGATTTTGTAACAAGCTCCGCTTGCGCCGTCGCCTCCAGCGTATTCTGAAGGCCGCGCCCCACTGGGTTGATTATCGACCCGAGGATATGATCATGACGTTGCTCTACGTTTTGATTGCGGGCCTTCAGCGCGTGAATAAAACCGAGATCCTCCAGTACAACGGATTGTTTCTAGCGCTGGTCGGATTGAAGCGATTCCCGGATCAAACAGCATTCCGCCGATTCCTCATACGCTTGTCGCCCGCGGCGATACGACAACTGGTTCGTTTGCACGATCAACTGCGCAAGGAGTTATTCGCATTGCCTCAGGCGCGGACGCAATTGGAGTTCCATTTGGATTCTGTGGTTCTGACGGTCTATGGCCAACAGCAGGGAGCGCGCAAAGGGTACAATCCCAGGAAAAAGGGCCGCCGTTCCTATCATCCGATTTTGTGCTTTGAAGGCCACGGCCAGGAGTTCTGGCATGGTTCATTGCGACCGGGAGACGCCGCGAGTAACACCGGTGCCAGATTCCTGGTGCATCGATGTCTGGAGAAAGTTCCTTCTCACATTGCCCGTTCGAGAATTCGCTTTCTCGCCGACTCCGGCTATTTCGGTGGGAAACTCATTGAGGACTTGGACCAAGCGGGCTGCGGCTATATCATCGTTGCTTCGAAGGTAAAAAACTTTCTTCCATTGGCTCATCGGGCTGGCTTCAAGAAAATGCATTTCGGCTGGGGCGTGGCGGAGTTCGATTACCAGCCGCAGAAGTGGAAACAACCCCATCGGTTTGTCGTGGTACAACGTCCCGTGGAAGAGAACCCCGAAGAAGCCGACCAACTCACTCTGTTGCAAGTCGGTCGCTTCAAGTATTCAGCCTACGTCACCAATTTGGATCTGAAAGCTGAGAACATTTGGAGAACGTATCACGCACGAGCCAACATCGAGAAATCGATCCGTGAACTCTTGTATCACCTGGCGCTGAACAAAATCCCGACGCACGAGTGGACAGCCAACGTGGCTTTTCTACAACTCTTGCTCTTGGCCTACAACCTAGTGCATTGGTTCAAACGGCTTTGCCTGCCCGAGGAATATTTGCGAGCGACGGTCGAAACGATCCGAAATGATTTTTTGGTGCTGCCGGGAAAACTAACCTGCCGGGCCGGTCGCAACGTGCTGCAGTTGCCGCGTGATTATCATCATCGAAAACTATTTCTGGAGGCGGCGAAGAAAATTGAAAAGCTGCGGCTCCCAAGTAGGAAAATGGGAAAGTGAACGGTTTCGTAAGTAGCCTGAGAGACAAAACCGCGCTTTTACTCAAGATCTGTCGAAATCCCTTGTTAGAGATGCATTTTTGAGGTTCAACGTTCAGCGTTCAACGTCCACAGAGGCCAGAAAACGGCCTGCGCTTTGGCTCATCCTCGTTCCACTCCTGCCTACGTGCTCTCGCACGAGGTCAGGATGTCTGAGGTTGTTACCGCTTGGGCCACAGGGACTAATCCCACAGCGACCTTCGATGTGGAAGCGGATGCAAAAGAAATTCTTAACGGGAGCGAAACTTTCGCACCGCGGTCCGTAAGAGTTTGCTGAGACCCGCGCTTGAGGACATCGAACAGACGGTTGGATTCCTACAGCGCCCCGACGACACATTGCCAGTGCCAGACGCGCAGCACATGAAGACCATGCTTGGACTTGATTCGATTTCTGCTGCCGGGAATGCGGCTACCCCGCCCCCGGGCGACCTTCCCTCTACTCCGTGCTTCCCCTGGATGGAGCGGGCGACCGGGCGACTGGCCGCTCTCAGCCGGAAGGTTTCTTGTACCTCTGTTTGTTTTCTGCTGGCTCTGAGCGTAGCTGTGTCACGCGCTTCGGCCGAGGGGATTCCTGAGCCGAGCCTGGTGATGTATGGCGTCGTCTATGACGCGTTGGGAGTCCGGCAGACCAGTGGAACCTTGGCGGTAACCCTGCTGCGCCCCGGGGGCCTTCCCCCCCTCAAGCTCCAGGCCAATCTTGCGAATATCAACGATCAGTTCTCCTACGTGCTGTTCATTCCCTGTGAGACAGAGCTTCCGGGCTTCCTCGTTACAGCCACAGACCGACTCAAGCTGCTAGCGACTCCGACCAACTTCGACCGCTCGGCTGTCACGTTCAACGACGTAAAGATCCTCTATACGGACTCGACCTTCGCCACGCTGAGTATCACCAGCCGCGACAGGGGTCGTTTGGATCGGGTGGATTTTTCTCCCACGGGCGCTTCGGACCTGGACACCAATGGGCTTCTGAAGAGTTGGCAGATCGCCAATTTCGGGCGCCTCGGCGTCGATCCTAACGGTGATCCGGACGTGGATGGGATGACCAACTTGGCGGAGATGCAGGCGGGGACCAATCCGAACAACCCGGGCTCTCGACTGGCCTTTGTATCCGTCACCGTCATCCCCACCGGGGGTGCTCAGGTGGTCTGGTCCAGCGAGCCGGGACGCCGCTATCGTCTTCTTCGCTCCCGCGAACTTCTTGGCGGCTATCAGAGCCTCGGTTCACCGCAGTCCGCTACGCCCCCCGCCAACACCTACGTGGACAATACTGCTACCGCTGAAGGGTCCTATTTTTACCGCGTTTCTCTGATCCCATGAATCACGATATCTCCTTTTCCTCGATAGGCATCCAGCGCATGGGTGACTGGGGTCTGTCTGTGCCGATTGCCTTCGGAGTGCGCGTGGCGATGCAACTTCGCCTGTGGTGGGTCTGTCTGGCCTTGCTTTCCCCGTGGAACGTTCAAGCCCAATGGACGACCCAAAGCATCGTGCTTCAGCCGGGTTGGAATGCGGTGTGCCTGGAGGTTCAGCCTGAGCCGAGAGACTGCGACGCGATTTTCGCGGATCTTCCCATCGAAAGCGTTTGGGCGTGGAATCGTCGCTTCAACAGCGTTCAGTTCCTGCAGGACGCGAGCAAGCTGATCCCCGGTCAGCCCGACTGGCTTACCTACTTCCCTGTGTCCGGTGGTTCCCCATCCATGACGACGCTCTTCGCTCTTCACGGTGGGCGTTGCTATCTCATAAAATCCACCGCTACTGAGAGCGTGACCTGGAATCTGCAAGGGCGAGCAGTCGTGCCGTCCCGAGACTGGATCAAAGGCTCTCTGAATCTGGTCGGATTTCCGATCGATTCAGTAGCGCCGCCCACCTTCGCGAACTTCTTCTCCGCCTCGGTTGCGCATTCCGGGCAGCCTATCTTTCGGCTGCAACCCAGCGGGCTTTGGGAGCGCGTTGCCAATCCTGCCACCACCGCGATGCGTGCTGGAGAAGCGTTTTGGATCTTTGCCGCCGAAGCCTCGACCTACGGTGGCCCCGTGAGCGTGGGCCTTGAAGAGAGCAGCGGGATCGATTTCGGTCGAACAGTGCCCGAGGCGATTCTTACTCTTAAGAATGTGGGCAACACGGCCAGAACTCTGCTCCTGACCCCCAAGGCCTCTCAGCCTTCAGCCGATCCAAACTCTCCTGCGCTGGCGGGCAGCGTGCCGCTCTCTTACTGGAGGATGGAATTGGCCACGAAGACCTACGGCTGGTTCCCGCTCAGGTCCGCTGTGCCTCTTAATCTGGCGATTGGGGAGGAGGTTCGTTTGAGAGTGGCTGTCAACCGCGCTGAAATGGCGCCGTTCTCGCCTGCCTCTGGCGGGGAGGACCATCAATATCAAAGTCTGTTAGAAATCTCCGATCAAGCCGGCACTCGTTTGCGTCTCCCGGTCACGGCGCGTCGGGGTGGGGCGGAGGGCGGCCCACGGGGTCCTTCGCTTCAGGATGGGG
>CAMAVD010000223.1 GCA_945861575.1 Akkermansia muciniphila | reverse complement strand
TGGCTGGGCTACTGGTTAGAGTTTGTCCACCAAGCGTTCATGAGCTACACCGGCAACATGATCCAGTTGACCGGTGTTCCTGATGACCCGGCCTCGCTGCCACACTTCGATTCGAGGCGCAGATTATAGTGAGGATGAGCTACGACCCCAAAGCGGTAATTCCAGAGCGTAACCGCCAGATTCTCCAGATGCGGAAGGAGGGAGTTCAGCGCATTGAAGTCGCACGGCGATTCAAACTGTCACCGAGCAGAATCGAGCAGATCGAGAAGAAGGACGCAGTCGATAAGGCCACAGCCGAGCGGCGTGCCAGATTGAGGGAAGCGATTCGCTCCGCCGACGACCCTGACAGGATGTGGCCGATCAAAGACTTGCTCGATGCAATTGGGCTTACTCGAGTGCCGAAGAGAAGCCTGAGCTATCGTTTCCGAGCGTGTGGGCAGCGGTGGCTGTGCCTCCGGGAGTTGATGAACATGGCCCCGGACGCGCCGACGGAATGGCCTAAACACATGATGTCACCGCTCCTCAGGGTCCGAGGCGTTGGGAAGAAAGGCTTTTGGTGCATGGTGAATGGGCTCACCGGTAGCGACTTGGGCCCCCACTGCAACCGAGAGTGGCAAGAGCGGCTGATCAAAGTGAAAGAGCATTACCAGCGATGAGCAATTATAGGGCGGAATCCGCAGATTCGTGATGCAACGGTTCAACGGTGTCGCCCAGGCTTTGAACGATTTGTCATGCCAGCATTCGTATCGTCCCAAGTCCAGGGGTAAGCCCACCCAAGGTTGGAGGACTTTTTTTCAGCACCACACGAGCAGTTTTGCTTTGGGAGCGACCACGTCCAGACCTCGCGCACGATCCACAATATCAACGGATTCGGTTCGTTCGAATTTTCGGACACCACGCCATCGCCGACGAAATCATCGCCACCCTCGCGGCGGACCCGAACGCCGAGGTGAACGTCACCGTCGAGATTCAGGCGAATTTCCCCAGCGGCGCAAAAGATCAGACCAAGCGCGCCGTCTCGGAGAACGCCAAAACACTCAACTTCAAAAACGCCGATTGGGAGTGAGATTCGTCCAGCGCGGGGCATCGCGTTCTCGCCAGCGCTAGCCGAGAACTCGAGACCAATCTGATTGCATTACGGGTCATGGACCACGCCAGGAAGCAAATATTTGGTATCACCTTGTATTCGCCCCACGTTCGTGTGTAGTGCAATATTCTATGGTCCATTGTAATCAAAATTTGCTAGAGCTCCTTGGATGCGCGTGTAGCCCCACGACCGATTCTCCCGCGCCATCTTTAGGATCAGTTCCCTCAAATCGCCCGAGGTCGGAGGCCGACCTGCTCCGCGGTTCTTGGTCCCGTCGTACTTCTTGGCGATTAAACGGCGATGCCAAGCAAGCAGAGTGTCTGGAGTAACGATGCTGGCAAACTGTAGAAGTCCCTTCCGGCCCACGGACTTGCCTTTGACAGCCAACCTTTGGCGCTGGTCATCGGTGAAACGAGGACGTTTGCCCAGTTGTTCTTGGAGAACCCGAACCTCCTCCTGCAAGTATTCGATGACGGCTTGCTGCCGGCGATTCATCCACCCGGCAAAACAAACTAGCAGAAACGACAGCGGATTCATGGAAAGACTATCCCTATATCGGTCGGACACGACCAGCTTTGCTTTGGAACTCACGACTTCCGCACCTCTCGCAATACCCACAATATTAACAGATGCGGTTCGATCGAATTTTCGGACACTACGGGATCCACGCCCAGTTCCCGCTCAATTCCTTTTCAACGGCTACTTCCCTGCTCGCACGCACGGTTCACGGGACATCACGGCCTGTCGCGAATCCACCTCACGGCCTCGAACGGTTGCATTTTCCTACCCGATGGACTTTTTGCCACCCACAGGTTATTGCCGTGTCCACGGCCAAGCAATAGCGGACCTAAGCCTTAGTCCTCCTTCTGGCCCTTTGGCAGATGCGTATCCCAAGTGTGACCAGATTCCGGTTCAATATGCGTGAAGCCGCTGCCAGCAGGTGGATTCGGAATTCGGATTAGGTGCTGGCAGCCTGGGCATTGGATCTGCCGCCCTGCGTAGCAGACCTCACACTTCAGCGGTTGATCACAGTGAGAACAATAGAACTTGAATTCAGAGGCGCTCATGGCAGTCCCCCTCTTATGCCCAAACTCGCCAGGCAATGCATTTAAAATAACTTCGGACTTTCTGCCCGAACGGTCTGTCTTTAGGATCGGTCGACAAGCTTTTTTCATTCTCATGCCATCACCGCGAGATCGGGAGGCTGCTCTGGTCGGCCTAGCCCTTGAAAAGCCCGTCGCAGAGCGCGCCGCACTATTAGATGCAGTCTGCGGAGGCGACGCCGAACTGCGCGAGCGCCTCCAGGTACGGCTGGCCGCGCACAAAGAGCCCGGCGCACCGCCGGAGGGTCTCATCCCGACGCCAGAGGCGATAGCCACGATCAAGTTAGACTTTCCGGACGCCCCAGCAGACGAAGGCGTGGGTACCACGCTCGGTCACTACAAACTGCGTGAGAAGGTGGGTGAGGGCGGGTGCGGCGTGGTCTATGTCGCGGAGCAAACGGAGCCTGTGCGCCGGAGGGTTGCTCTTAAGCTGATCAAACTCGGCATGGATACCCGGGAGGTCATCGCGCGCTTTGAAGCGGAGCGACAAGCCCTGGCGATGATGGATCATCCGAACATCGCCAAGGTGCTCGACGCTGGAACGACGGGATCGGGTCGACCCTATTTCGTGATGGAATTGGTTCGGGGTATTCGGATCACGGACTACTGTGATCAGGCGAACCTGAGCACGAAGGAGCGCTTGGACCTCTTCACCAAGGTTTGCCAGGCCGTTCAGCACGCCCATCAAAAGGGGATCATCCACCGAGACATCAAGCCGTCGAACATTCTCGTGACCATGCACGATGGGGTGCCTGTGCCCAAAGTGATCGATTTCGGCATCGCCAAAGCGACGGAGGGTCGACTGACCGATTCAACAGTCTACACCCAGCTGCATCAGTTCATGGGCACTCCGGCCTATATGAGTCCGGAGCAGGCGGAGATGAGTGGGTTGGACATCGACACGCGCAGTGACATCTACAGCCTGGGTGTGTTGCTCTACCAGCTGCTGACGGGCAAAACGCCCTTCGACGGCAAAGAGCTGATTGCTTTGGGAATCGATGAAATGCGTCGAACCATTCGCGAGAAAGAGCCGATGCGCCCCAGCACACGGCTTGCAACGCTCAAGGGGGAGGAGCTGACCACCACGGCCAAACGACATGCCGCCGATGCCCCAAGGTTGATTCATCAACTCAAGGGTGACCTGGACTGGATCGTGATGAAGTGCCTGGAGAAGGATCGTCAGCGCCGTTACGAAACGGCCAACGGCCTCGCCGCCGACCTAAAGCGGCACTTGAACAACGAGCCGGTGACAGCCCGACCGCCCAGCACAGCCTACCGCTTCCAGAAGGCGCTCCGACGGAACAAGCTGGCGTTCGTGGCGGTGGCGGCGGTGACTGCGACCCTGATTCTTGGGCTGGCGGTCAGTTCATGGCAAATGGTCGTCGCCCGGCGCGCGCGCAGCAACGAGCAGCAGCAGCGATTAAAGGCGGAGTCGGCGCAAACGAAGGCCGAAGCTGAGCAGCAGCGCGCCCTCGAAAAGGCCGAGCAGCTCGCCCGCCAAGATTATGTCAACCGCGTCAGCCGCGCTTACATCGAAGTGCAGGACGACAATATCGCCCTGGCTGAGGATCTATTGCACGGCTGCGCGCCCGAAAGCCGCGGCTGGGAGTGGCACTTTGTCAAACGGCTCGGCAATTCAGAGCGCAAGCTCATTGATCTTGGCCGCATGAGTGTGAACGCACTCGCGTTCAGCCCCGATGGAACCTGGGTGGTAGCTGGCTCGGGAGATCAGATGTTTGGTTATCAAGCTGGAAGGGCCCCAAACATCGGCGTCTGGGATGTCGCCTCCGGTCGGCAGCGGAAGGTTCTGCCTGGGGCCAAGGGGACGTTACTCGATGTGGCCTTCAGCCCGGATGGCAAAAGAGTGGCGGCCGGATGTAAGAAAGGCTTGGTGGTGGTTTCAGACGTGGAGAGCGAACAGATTGTGTGGTCGCGGACGGAACGGGAGTTGGATGCCATGAACGTGGCCTTCAGCCCGGATGGCCAGTGGCTCGTCGCGGGATACGGGAGTTACAGCGGTAGGCAGGCCGGACGGATCAAAGTCTGGGAGGCAGCGTCGGGCAAGGAGATCAAGGTATTCGCAGGCCCGCGAGGCGGAGTGAACAAACTGGCGTTTCATCCTGACGGGAAAAGGCTCGCCCTGGCGGGCTTTGAAGTGGTGGAGATCCTGGACCTCGAAAGCGGAAGGAAGCTGCTCGACCTGAAGGGGCACGCGAAGTGGGTCTATTGCCTGGCCTACAGCCCCGACGGGAAATGGCTGGCTACCGCCGGATGGGATAGGACGGTAAAGCTCCGCGAGGCCGCGACGGGCGTTGAGGTGTCGACCATATTCGCGCACGCAGGTTTTGTCCTGAGTCTCTCCTTCAGCCCCGACAGCGGCCAGCTCGTGACGACGAGCGAAGATCGGAGCGTGAGGCTCTGGGAAATTCCTTCCGGCCGGAGATTGGTGACGTTTCATGGGCACATGGACTTTGTTCAGGCGGTCGCCTTCCGGCCGGATGGCCGCGAAATCGCGACGGGAGGCTTTGATGGGACCATCCGGTTCTGGGATCTCAAAACGAGCAGGCCCATCCTGATCGAGCACACCGGTTGGGTCGAGAATCTCGCCTTTCGGCGCGACGGCCTTCGAGTCCTCTCGGAGAACAGTGGCCGAATGGGGGATGAGCTGGGAACGAAAGGGTGGAATCCTGACACGGGCGAACTCGATCCCGCACTGACCGGAATCCGTTTTGCTGAGCTGCCTGCCGAATTCGTGCGCGGCTCGGGGTTTTTGACGCGGAATGTCAAAAGTCCTGATGGCAAGCTGGTCGCAGAAACGGGTAGATGGGCCAACCAAGCCGCTCTCACTTTGAGGAGCACGGATGCCTCGATCGGCACAGCCATCATCCGCGAAACGCCCGGTGGAAGGATCGTTCACATTCTGGCAGGCCACTCGGCCGAGGTGGCGTCACTGGCATTTACCCCGGATGGCCGCCGGCTCGCGACGGCGAGCTTTGACCGGACGGTAAAGCTCTGGGATACCCGCACGGGACAGGAGGTCTTAACGCTGCGGGGACACACAGCCGGGGTGGTATCGCTGGCCTTCAGCCCGGATGGGAACCAGCTCGTCTCAGGGGGGATCGATGCCACGGCACGCGTCTGGAACGCCGCGCCGCTCGCGCCGGGTGTCCTCGCTGAACACGATGCCCGTTATCACCGGAAGGTTGAGGCGCTGGCTCGATTGAAAACCACCCGAGCAACGAATCCCAAGCAGCCATGAACCCATCTCGCGAAGAATGCTTGTTTGCGCTGGCGCTGGCCAAGCCGGCGGAGAAGCGCCCCGTGTTCCTCGACGCCATGTGCGATGGCGACGCCGCGTTGCGCCAACGCCAGGCCCAAACTGCCGGTTGATCCCGTTGTGGGTGGCAAAAAGTCCATCGGTCCTGGAAAGTGTTGATTGGCCGGAATTTCTGATCCAGATAACAGGGTTATGTTGGCTGCCCTCTGGATCGTTCTGACCTACCCGCTGTCGTTCTTCCGACGTCGGCACGATCTCTCCCTCGAAGTCCTGGCACTGCGCCATCAACTCCTCGTGCTCAAACGGCAAACGCGTAGGCCCAGGCTCCGCACCTGGGAGACTGTCTCTGCTACCCACTCCCGAGAGTCTGGCTAAATGGGCACGAACGGCTGCTCCTTTGGTGCCAATGGACTCTCTACCGCCTGCACCTCGGCGAGCCGATACGTTTGCGCCACCGCATCGACCTCCGGGACGCCAATGGGTTCTCACTCACTGGCCCTGCGCTGCTTGAAAATCCACCGGCACCACCTTCGGCTTCTGCATGCCTTGCGGGTTCTCCTTCCACTGCTTCTCCCAATCATCCAGCGACGGCACCGTGACTTCGGCGTTTTTCGAGTAGGCGTAGTGAATCGCCTTGGAGTTATGCCCGAGCGCCTGTTGAGCGAACCGTTCCGGATAACCGCACTTCAACGCCCGTTCCGCCCACGCATACCGGTAAGAGTGCAACGACACACACTTGATGCCGAGACCATCGCAGCGTTGCTTGAACTCCGTGGCCCGATCGCCGGGCCGCACCGTCCGCAGGTACTCAAACAGCGCACCGGCTTGCGGACGTCGTTTTAGGATGGCCGCCACGTCTTCCCCAAACCGAATCAGCGCTGGCTTGACCGCCGTCCCGCGCGACTTCAGTTTCCGACGCGAGTAACAGAGCGTGCAACTGTTCCAGTCCACGTCCTCCGCCATCAGGCATGCCGCGTCCGTCTGCGATGCTCCAGTGTGCCACAATAGCTCGTAGAAATCCCTCCGCTCCGCGTTTACCTCACGGCCCACGATGGCTGTGTGTTCCGCTGCGGTGATGGCCCGCTTGGTTTTGAACATCGGCTTGGGCCATTGCAGCCGCGGGATGACCGACTTGAGCAGCCATTCCATGCCCAGGGCGTGATTGTGAATCCGCCGCAAGTAGACGTTGGTGGACACCTTTCCGTCCTCCAGTGCCCGGTAGAACTGCTCCGGGCGCGTCTCCGCTACTGTCTGCCTGCGGATGCCGTCAAAGTTCTTGTCCTTGATAGCGACCTCCCACCGTCGCCGCGTTTCATCCGTCTTCTGCCCTACGATATGCTCCATGACCTCTTGCCATGTCCGTGTGCCGAGTTTGGGGTCGGCTCCGTTGAGATACACCCGGGCCAGTTGAAGGTTGAAATGAGGCTGATTCAAAGCCTCGTTCCTTGCCTGGAGGAGTCGTTGGGCCTCGTGCCTGTCGTCAGTCTTGAGAGAGGTTTGAGCTCCGGTGATCTTGTTTTTGAGGTAGAACACGCCCCAGGGGCGGCGGACCAGACCGTATGGTTGCTTCATCGTTTCGCACATGGCTGCGAGTGTGAAGCGGTCGGCACTAACTCGGTAAGCGAGCAGTGGACGAGCATTGACCGAGCAGAGGCCGAGTTCTGCGGGGGCTGTCGAACAGGTGAAGAAACCGGTGAAACTCTGACCCTCCCATCTGCACAAATTCCTGATTCACAACAATCAAGAACTGGAGGCGAGGGTCGGAATCGGTCCGATAGCGTCGTAAATCGGGGACAGAATGGCGCGTTTTTCCTAGCGAATCCAGTGAATTCGACTAAACCCAACTTAACCGATTCTAACACCGCTGGTGCCCGTTTTGGTGCCCGTAAAAGTACCGTGTTACTTCCTGAGGTCTGTCGGATGTCAGCGGCGGGTACGTGTTTCCAGAACGCCGGTCTGAAGATGTTCTAGTCGAATTTGATTATTGCGAATGACAGCGTATATGCTATCATGTCTCTGATGGCTGGCATCGTGGTTTTGGTCGATACGAGCGTATTTGTGGCTGCTCTGAAAAGCGCTGACGGCGCTGCACGTCAAGTGTTGCGCCTCTGCCTCCAAGGTGAGTTGTCTCCGATCATCGGGCACAAGCTTTTCTTGGAGTATAGCGACGTTCTTAAACGGCCCAAACTCTTTGAGAATAGTCCGGCGACACCGGAGGATCGTGGAGCGCTCTTTCACGGCTTTTTGTCAGTCTGCCGATGGGTGAATATCTTTTTTCTCTGGCGGCCGAATCTGCCCGATGAAGGAGATAACCACGTGCTGGAACTAGCCGTGGCCGGCGGCGCAGCCGTCGTGATTACACACAACCTGTCGGACTTTGCAGGGGAACTGAGGTTCCCGGGAATTCAAATCTTAACCCCTGGACAGTTCTTGAAATTGACGAGGTGACCTATGGCAACGATGACGATCCGACTCCCAGACGATAAGCATGAACGCTTGAAGCACCTTGCGGAACAGCGAGGATTGAGCCTTAACAAGCTTATCGAGGAGTGGTCAACGGTGGCGCTCACGGAGTTTGACGCCGAGACGCGCTT
>CAMAVD010000222.1 GCA_945861575.1 Akkermansia muciniphila | reverse complement strand
ATTTTCGTTCGCCATGCCTGGCAGCATTGGGACAGAGGACGCGTGGATGCGCCTCGTGGCATGGGACTATGAAAAATCCGGGCTAGCACACGGGAGTGAGAAGGAGCACGCGCGTTATGCCCGTGCCCCTTTCTTTTGTCCTCATAGGGTGTCCCACAGTCTGTGAACGGACGGGGCAGAAGCGAGCCGTCGTCTTCCGATCCCGGTTACTTGGCCGTTCCTGTTGCGAGATCCAAACCCTCCAGCCCATGGTGACACCCTTTTTCTGACTTGAGTCCGACGGGGTGCTGAATCTAACGTCCCACTGAGGACGCTGAACAAACAGATCCCAAACAAGAATCCATATGGAAGGACTTAATATGATCCCGAAGGCGGCGCGCGGCGGTGGTTTTATCAGCCAGATGATCCGCTGGTTCATCATGGTGGCGATCTACGATATCTGCATTGGAACGCTCGCGGAGGTTTTGGGCGTGTCTCGCCTGGTCGCATGTTTTATTTTCCTTGGAATTCTTCTCGCGATTAGCGGTATTGGTTACGTGATGCGTCAGAAGATGAGCACGCCTGTCGATCAGTAGGCCAGCGGCTTTCGTTAGTCCCCCATTCATGATCTCTCGCATCGCCCATTCGCCAACGTTCACGACATTGGAGTTGCAGTTTGCCGCGGGTGAATCGGTTCTGGTGCAGCCGGGGTGCATGCTGGCGATGAGCACGGGCTTTGAGCTTAAGGCCGGTTTTGGCACCCATATGGCAGGGCAGGGGGGTATTGCCCGTGCGACGCGCAGCATGCTGGCGGGCGAGAATTTCGTTACAGCGCTTTATACCGCCAAACGTGAAGGGGAGCGCCTGACTCTGGCCCCGGACCAGATGGGAGAAATCCGCGAACTGGCCATCCATCCCGAGGCTCAATACTGTATCGCCAGTGGAGCGTTTTTGGCCTGTACCCCAGGCATCCAAATCACCCTTGAATTCGCCGGAGTCCGCGGATGGCTGGCCACGCGTGGTTTCTTCCTGATGCGTCCGCAGGGCCTTGGGTCTGTTTTTGTATCCAGCTATGGCGCGGTGGTGGAGATCGATCTGAAGGAAGGGGAGAGGTACGTCGTTGATAACCGGTATATTGTCGCTTTTTCCGCGTCGGTCCGTTTTGAGACTGTGAAAGTGGCCGACTCCCTCCGACACTCTTACCTTTCGGGTGAGGGCTTGGTGAATCGTTTTACAGGCCCGGGTCGACTTTTGTATCAGACCCGTGCACGCCCTAGCCGTGGCTTTTTGAGGGGGATGCTGGACATCGCTACCTAAGTTCCCATGCCAGAGGATACGAGCAGTCCGTCGCTTTCCTCCCCGAGGCGGGTTTCGACTCCCACACGGGAGTCTCTCCTCCGTCACTACCAAGAAACCAACACCTACTCTCAGGCGGTTCTGACTGGAGAGCTGCTGATTGTAACCGCCCTGGTGATTGTAACCGCGCGGCGCGGCTTTGATTTCTCTAGTTCCCTGCCTTGGGTTGCTTTCGCCTTCGGGTCATTGGGGGTTTTTCGATGGTTCTGGCATCATGCTTTTCTGAACAAGAAGCGTTTGGAGGACATCCGGCCGGACATGAAATTTGGGGCTCATAGCCGCGATTCGCTGGTGGCCCTCTCCGCGCGGATTTTTTCCAACCTCGGAATTGAACGCGAGAGCGCTCCCGTCTTCATTACGCGGCAGAAAGATGTGAATGCTCACGCCGTGCGGTGTGAACTCCTGCCGGGCTGGCATGCCTTCAATGGCGTTTACCTTAATCGATCCATGCTCCATATGCTGGATGAGGCTGAGTTGGGCAGCGTGATCGGGCATGAGCTGGGGCATGTTTTTCCCTACGCTCCACTTTTGTCCCGGTGCTACCTGATCCATGCAGGATTCGTCGGGCTGATTTCCTTCTGTGCTGCGACTCTCTTTCCCATGCTGGGTGTGGCGGTGGCGGTTCCGTTTGTTCTGCTCTGGGGGATGGACTGGGTCATCGCCTACCCGCACATCCGATTGTCACGGGGGATTGAATTTCTCTGCGACGACTTTGGAGCCCAGGCCGCTGGGCTTTTGCCCGCCCTCAGCTGTGAGCTTAAGCTGGCTGCAGAGAACGAGACCCGCCGTAGGCTCCTGCTCCGGGCCCTCGAAGCGCGAAAGGCGGGGAGCTCTCTCAGCGTGGCGGAGCTCGCGGAGGTTTACGAGGAAGCGGTTCCCTTTGGTCGTGCTGATCTCGAGGGCTTCGATCGCGAGTTCAGCCGCATCCTTCGCAGCAAGGAGAAGGCGAACAGCGGCCTGTCCTTTGGGGGGTTCCTCGCGCATATCGGGGGGGGGGATGGGAAGTCCGAGGCTGCCGAAGAATCGCTCGACGAGACCATTGCCCAGCTGACGCTCATCCAGAAGATCCCGGCGCTTTTGATCGATCCTGAGCAGTATCTGCGTGGGAGCGATCGGTGGACCCTAGCTTCCGCAGAACAGCTGTTGGACCAGATCCAAACCCAACCGGATCGATTGCTTGTTCAGTTAGAGGAGGAGCTCGACGATCGTACAGCCACCCATCCCAACACCTCTCGGCGCATGCTTTTCCTCTGGCGGAACCGTGCGCAGTATCCGGTTGTGCGCTAAGATTTTCCTCACGTTCCGCCTTCGCCGAGGCTTCGGCGTGACGAGCGTCCCCTGCAGTCACTGGCTGTAGGAGGCGAGGTGACGAGACTTCGGCGGAGTCCTTTGTCACAACCTTTCGAGGGTTTTGGTTAGGTCCGGTAGCGCCAACACCTGGATCCTTTCATCGAGCATGAAACTGCGTCGTCCGGGGTACACCACGAAGAGAGTTTCGAGATTCAGGTCAGCCATCGCCACACGCATCGATTTGGTTGTGCCGGGCGAGTCCGAATACTTGAACTCGAAACCATACCGCCTGCCTCCGCGCACCATCAGCAGATCCAGCTCAGCTCCGCCATGAGTGGCCCAGAAGTAACAGTCTCTCTCGGCGTGCGACAACCCGATGACGTGCTCAAGCGCAAACCCTTCCCAAGATGCCCCAAACCGCGGATGGGATGTGACCTCGCTGCCGTTGCGCAATCCGAGCAAGGCATGCAGCAAGCCGGAATCCCGCAGGTAAATCTTGGGGGCTTTCACCACCCGCTTACCCGTGTTCTCGAACCAAGGGGGGAGCCGACGAACGAGGAATGTCCCAGCCAGCACATCCACATAGCGGCTGGAGGTCTTCTGATCGATCGAGACGGCGCGACCCAGTTCTGCGGTATTGAGCACCCCTCCGTGCAGATGGGCGAGCATGGTCCAAAAGCGTCGGAGCTGCTCCGGTGGAAGCGTAATGCCAAACTTGGCTGCGTCGCGGCTTAGGAAGGTTTCGATGAAGTCTTGCCGCCACGCGTAGCTTGCCGGATCGCTCTCCGCCAGAAACGAGCGCGGAAACCCCCCGCGATGCCACAATCGATCGGCCTGGTCATTGCCGGTCTCCGTCACGTCAAAACCACCGAGCTGGACGAAAGCCACTCGCCCTGCGAGGGTCTCGGAGGCCCCGCGGATCAAGTCTGGTGAGGCGCTTCCCAAGATGAGGAATTTTGCCGGTGCCTCGACTCGATCTGCCAACACTCGTAAGATTGGAAACAACTCGGTCATGGTTTGGATCTCGTCCAACACCACCAACCCACTTAATGAAGCCAGCGTTCGTTCGGGAGCAGCGGACAGTGCCATTCGATCCGTGGAACTTTCCAAATCGAAGAAGTGTGCCTCGCTGCCAGCAACCTGCCTGGCCAGCGTCGTTTTCCCACACTGCCGCGGCCCGAGCACCGCGACGATTGGGGATCGTCCTAAAGCCTCTCGAAGCTCCTCATGATGTGTGTTGCGTGCTAATAGCACTGTTGACATTATTGAAATATGGGATAGTTAATCCGATATTTCAATGATAAGTAAACTTTTTGTTCGAAATAGATCCAATTAGGAGGGAGTGATGCCGATCGTGGTGGCCTCCGAAGCGAAGGGGGAGGCCTCCTCACGTTCCGCCTTCGCCGAGGCTTCGGCGCGACGAGCGTCCCCTACAGTCATTTTGGCTGTAGGAGGCGAGGTGACGAGACTTCGGTAGGGCTCTCAAAGATGGAGGTGACGTCCCCTGTAGCGTGCGCCGTCTCGGCGCGGTCCCGACTTCCTCCACTCATTCAGAACTTCTCCACGCTGGGGCCGTTTTCCAGATCTTCATTCCTTCAACGGTGGCGGCAAAGAGGGTGCCTCCGTCGGGCGAGAAGGTTAGTCGGCCGATCCGGAGATCGAAGGCCTGGAACCTTGCTACTTCCCGAAGCGTTTTCATGTCGAGAAGGCTGATGTTTCCGTCTGTCATTCCCAGAGCGAGCCGGCTTCCATCCGGGCTAACGGCAGCGCAGCCGGCCATCCCAAAGGCTGGACCGAGGACGTGCTTCAAACGACCGGTGTGGATGTCCCAAAACCGCGTTTCGCCGTGCGAGGCAATCCAGGTCTGCCCGTCGGGAGTGAAGTCGGCACTCAAAGTCTGGTGGATCACTCCCGGCAGTCGAAGCGGCGTATCGATGTGGTCTAGAGCCCAGACTATCTGCTCTCCGATATCGGTGCTTCCGATCACCCGTTTAGAGTCAGGCGTGAATCGGAAGTTGAAGAGGAATGCTTTGTAGGGGCTGCGTGCAAGCTGAGTGCGCGTTGCCGTGCGAACATCATAAATTTGGAACCCGTGGTAGTCTGTGAAAGCGAGAAGGGCGTTGTCCTGCGAGAATTGCATGGTGACGTAACCATGCTGACCGGGCTTGGCGAAGGAGCGTAGCTCCGTTGAATCGGTGTGCCAGAACGAGACCCTTCCCTGTTGGTCAGCGAACGCGATGAGTTCTCCTCCCGTCGCCAGCGCTGCCGAGGAGAATCGATCGATCGGCAGTGGCAGCGGACCGCGTTCCTTCAACGTTGCGACTTCAAAAATAGAGAATGTGCGGTTGGTGAAGACAGTCAGGTAGTGTCCGCGAGTGGGACTGAATACGCCGAACGGACCGGAGGAGTGGCCATAGCAGATGTTCTCTCCCAGTGGAACGGAATGACGGACCGAATGCCCTTCCGCTCGAGGGGATTTGAGGTCGAAGACCTTGATTTCTCCTCCGCCACCCCCGACCACGACTTGCTGCGGGGTGAGATACGCGAGCGCGTGGACCCTTCCCGGTATCCAACGGAGGGTTATCACCGGCTCGAGGTCCGCTGCTCGCACGACATGGACCGCCGAGTTCATTCCGTACGCAATGGTCGTCCCGTCCGGCGAGAAGGCCAGGGTCCAACCATCATCCGCCAGATTCTCCCGAATGGCGAGAAGCCGAAAATCGGTCAGATTCCACAGCCGGATCGATCGATCCTGGCTGATGCTGGCAAGCTGCCGCCCGTCGGGTGAGATTGCTAACGCATTCACCACTCGACGGTGTCCTTTGAGTCGAGCGATCTCCGTCCAGAGTTCCGTTTCGACCACCACGATCTCGCCGCGACCATCCTCGCCGTAGATCAGGGCTCGCCCATCGGGTGACCACACCACCCCTTGCGCTCCCAGCCTTAGGCTATCTGCGGTGAGGTCTGCTACCTGCTCGCCCGTGGGCAGCTCGGCCACCCGGACCGTGCCATGGTTCAGCGTGGCAACCTTCTTCGAGTCAGGGGAGATCGTCACGCTTTGGCCAGGGCGACCCCAAAGATTGGTGCAGATGAGCGGCCGCTCTTGCCGCGTCTTGAGATCCCATACATGGACCCCGTGGCCTGGTCCTTCCGCTAGGTCCAGAGCAATACTGACCAACCAGCGATTGTCGGGCGAGACGGCAGCGCCCCACACCGGCAGGGCATGGGGCAGTTCACCCAGGCATGTTCGGGAGGGCATGTCCCACAACTTGA
This sequence comes from Akkermansia muciniphila, assembly GCA_945861575.1. Lineage (GTDB taxonomy): Bacteria > Verrucomicrobiota > Verrucomicrobiia > Limisphaerales > UBA11320 > UBA11320. Next base: position 2,219 of record CAMAVD010000222.1, on the reverse strand, counting down.
GCTTTTGATCCCAGCCACCAGAGAACAACGTTCGTCCATCGGAGAACATCCCGAGGGTGCGCACTGCGTTCGAATGGGCGCCCAGAATGAAGTGGGGATCATCCCGACAGAGGTCCCTGAGGTAACCCCATTCCCAGCCACGTAAATCGATAGAAGTGTTCGTTGGGCCGCCTCTCCTCGGCCGATGTTCCTCTAGCAAGCCCCAACCGCGGGCGTAGTCGTTCTCCGCCAAGGCCTGTTGGGCCTGCAATAGGTCCGCGGTGTATTGGTTGCGCCGGGCCGTTAAGGATTCTGCTAAAGCTCTCGTTCGCTCCCCTTCCGCTCGTCGCCATTGCCAGCTAATCCCCCCTACTCCCATCACCACTGCGAGCAGGAAGGCAGTGGACGCTCCTGCGACCATCGGATTCCTGCGACACCATTTCCAGGCTTTTTCCGTTGTGCTCGTTGGCCGCGCTTCGATGGGCCGATCTTCCAGAAACCGTCCCAAATCCTCTGCCAGCAGCTGAGCCGTCGCATATCTCTTCCCGGGCTGCTTCTCCAGGCACTTGAGGCAGATCGTCTCCAGGTCTCGGGGGATCGACGCGTTCAAGAGATGCAAACCCGGCGGGTCGGTCTCCAAAACCTGGGCCAGGGTCTGCGCCACCGTCTCCCCGGCAAAGGGCGGACGTCCCGTCAGCAGATGATACAACGTCGCCCCGAGTCCGTAGACATCGCTCCGGCGACTGATGCCCCCGTGTTGGGGCGCGGCCTGTTCGGGCGGTAAGTAACCCGGAGATCCGAGGGTGTGGGCGGAGAGGGTCATCGTGGTCTGGCTGCTGGCCGCAGGGTCGTCCAGGAACTTCTTAGCCAGCCCAAAGTCCGTCACGCACGGTTCGTCGAGCCTGTTGACCAGCACGTTGGATGGCTTGAGGTCTCGGTGCAGGATACCCTGCTCATGGGCGTAGTGAATCGCCTCCGCGATCTTCTTGAGATACCGAGCGGCCATCCGTCCGGGCAGGGGGCTCGAGCGTGTCATCTGGGCCAGAGTCGGGCCGTCGACAAAGTCCATCGAAAAGTAAGGATGCCCGTCGTGTTCCCCTACCTCATGGATGCTCACGATGTTTGGGTGCTGGAGGCGGCCGACCGCCTCGGCCTCGGCCTGGAATCGTTGTTTGAAGATGTCGCTGGAGAAGGGCCCGCTGAGCAACATCTTGAGCGCGACGGTTCGATTCAGAGTTACCTGTCGAGCGAGATAAACGACTCCCATCCCTCCACGGGCAATCTCTTCGAGAAGTTCATAGTCGCCGAAATAGTGGAGAACCTCAGGCGAACGTGGAGAAGCGCCAGCGGGCTGGCCGTCGTTGACAGCTCCGTCACCGGTGTCACTCGACGCCAGCGCGAACGACATGAGGCAGACGCGACAGAGCGCGCCCGGCGAATCCGCCGGGATCGCAGTATTGCAGCTGGAACAGACTCTTTTGTTCGACATCGTGTGTGCCGTTCCCCTTTTTCTTCCGGAAAACTTGAGTCTGGTAACAGGCTAGTTCGCCGTCCGTGCCAGGATGGAGAGCAGGTAGCGGATCTCCTCATCGACCTCGCTCGGTGTGGCCACGGTTTGGGCGATCTCTTTGCGGAGCAATTCCCCATAGCGGGTCCGGAGCCGATGGATCGCCATTTTAAGGGCCGCCTCACTGAGGCCAAGGTTCGGAGCCAATGTTGCGTAAGGCAGGCGATCTTGGGCACCGGTGAGGTAGGGGAGCAGGGAGGCGAAGAACGCACCCTTCCCGGCGGCTTCGGACTCGGCTTTCAGCTGGTTCAACACATTGTCCAGCAACGAAGCCGCCCACCGGTAATCAAATTGAAGCTCGGGGCTGAGAGGCTCGGCGGGGGGGCGGGTGGCAGAGGCCAGAGGTCTCCAACTTGTCGAAGGGAAGGTGCAGTGCGCCACCTCCGCGCTTCTGGGCGGATGCTCGCTCGTAGTCGTGCAGCAGGAAATGCTGCAAGACCCCGAGAAGCCAGGAACGGAACCTGCCACGGCAGCGTTCGACGCGGTCGATCAGGCGATGGGACAGCAACCGGGCGAAGAACTCTTGGGTGAGGTCCTGGGCGTTCTCCGGAGTCTGGCCGCGTCGCCGGATGAACAGGTAGATCGGCTGCCAATAGGCGCGACAAAGTCGCTCCAGCGCTTGATCCGCCTCGGGAGAGGCTGCTCCCTGGGCTGACACCACCACACTCCAGTG
>CAMAVD010000221.1 GCA_945861575.1 Akkermansia muciniphila | reverse complement strand
TGGGGCTGCGGGGGACATGGTGTTTGGAGGCCTCATTCCACCGGCAACTGCAAAGCCCGACCAGATGATCCGATACGCGGTCGTCGCCACTGATACCAAGGGGCGGGCCTCTCGCTGGCCGCTCTTCCATTTGCCGAAGGCATCTCCGGAATATTTGGGTGCACGGGTCCACAACCCGGCAACCACCTCATCGATCCCCATATTGCACTGGTTCGTACGAGACACCGCGGCTGCAACGACGAGCGGCGGAACACGGGCCTCGCTCTTCTTTCTCGATGAGTTCTACGACAACGTATTCGTCCGCTCCCGCGGCGTGGCGTCGGCCAGCTACCCGAAGCCCAGCCAGAAGTTCGATTTTAACCCAGGCTACCACTTTCGCTACTCCCCTGAGGTGCCGAGGATCGAGGAGTTCAACCTGATCACCACCTATGCTGACAACAGCTACCTCCGGGAGATGCTGGCGTACGAAGCGTACCAATTCGCCGGTGCCGTGGCATCCGATGCTTTCATGCTCCGTATTCATCGCAATGGGACGTTCTACAGCTTGGACACCTTCGTCGAGCAGCCCGACGAAGACTACCTGGCGCATCACGGCCTCGATCCCCGGGGCGCCCTCTACAAGAACTACAACTCCCTGGAGAATCCCGTGGCCAAGTCTTACAGTTTCTATGAGAACGACACCGAGAAACGAACACGGGAATGGGAGGATTTCTCCGACCTCACAAATCTAGTCGCAGGCGTAAGCCCCGCGTTGCCATCGATGTCGCGTGCGCAGTACCTCTTCGACCATGTTGATCTGCCCGCCATGATGAACTACCTCGCGGCCTCGGTGATGATCCAAGACCTCGACCACGAAACCCACAACTACTATGCCTACCGCGACACGGAGGGGAACGGCGAATGGCGGCTCCTGCCGTGGGACAGGAACTTTAGCTTCGGGATAGGCAACCCTGCCAATCAGGACCCTGGGAGCCACCCGCTTCTGGGCAGTTCCGAGTTTGTCTATCCCCCGTGGCAGTTTCTCGAGGGGAAAGACGTCCAGTGGAACCGGCTCACGGATTCGATCTACGACACCCCGGGTACTCGGGAGATGTTCCTACGCCGTTTGCGCACCTTGATGGATGCATGGCTCCAACCTCCAGGGATCCCGGACTCACAGCTCAAACTCAGCCAACGTCTCGCGCAGCTGCGTGCCGAGATCGAGCCGGACGCGAAACTCGACGCTGCGAAGTGGGGACACGCACCTTTGGTCTCCGGGATATCCGAACTGAAATCCTTCCTGGCTCTCCGAAGAACCCATCTCTACGTGACCCATAACATCACCAACCGGGCTCGTTATCCTCGAGCGGCGGGAATCCCTGCCGCTCAGATGACTCCCAGGACGATCCAGTTTGGGGAGATCGATGCGAACCCTATATCCGGGGACCAGGACGAAGAGTTCATCCAGCTCGTGAACACGAACTCGACCTCGGTGGATCTGAGCGGATGGCGATTAGCCGGGGGCGTCCGTTACACCTTGAAGCCTGGGGTGGTGATTCCGTCCGGAGGTGCCCTGTACCTCTCCCCCAACGTCACTTCCTTCCGCGCACGACAAACGGGACCTTCTGGCATGCAAGCTCTCTTCGTCCAAGGCAACTATGAACGCCGTCTCTCGGACCTCGGGGATCAGCTCGAATTGTTGAGCTCGGACGGCACTCGGATAGCCGCCGTTGCTTCGCCGCGGGGACCGTCGCTCGTTCAGCAGTTCCTTCGGATCACAGAAGTCATGTACCATCCGGCCGAGCCGCCACCTGGCACACCCTACCGGGGCGCGGACTTCGAGTTCGTGGAGCTGAAGAACATCGGTCCCAATCCCCTGGAACTGGCCGGTGTTAGGTTCACCACCGGAATCCAGTTCCAGTTCTCGAAATTCGCTCTCCCACTTAAATCGGCCGATCACCTTCTCCTGGTTCGGAATCTCGCCGCGTTTAGGACGCGATATCCCTCCCCGTGTGCCCGGATCGAAGGCGACTACAGCGGCAGCCTAGAGAATGCCGGGGAAGCCATCCGACTGGAGGACGCCGAGGGGGGGACCATCCTCCATTTCACTTACAGCGACTCCTGGTATGCCCTCACCGATGGTGGGGGGAGCTCCCTGAGATCCGCGAACCCAGGTCAACCTCAAGCACTCTGGAACGAGCAGGCGGGCTGGCGCCCAAGTGGCATGTCAGGTGGATCCCCGGGGCAGGATGAGCAGCTCCCTCCCGCCTTGGACGGAGACTTCGACAACCTGCCGGATGATTGGGAGCAGGCGAGGCTCGGAGGCTTGGACGAGAGCGGGACAGACGATTCGGATGGAGATGGCGCTACCCACCTCGAGGAATTCGTAGCTGGGAGCGACCCGATGGATCGGGAAGACCGGTTGCAAACTCTCGCCCAACCATTGGATGGAGGCCTGATGTTGTCGTTCCAGACGCGCGCTGTCATGGAACCGGGGTACGCAGGGTGGAAGCGTTATTATGCGCTGGAAGGAACCCCTGATCTTGCCAGGGCGACCTGGTCGAGCGTAGAAGGGGCTACCCAGATTCCGGGCAACGGAGAAGCCCATCAGAATAGGCTCTTTGGACCCGACGCCTCGCCCCGCTTTTTCCGAGTTCGCGTCTGGCTGGAATGTGAGTAGGAATGATTCGACAGGTTATGGTTTGGCCGAAGACTTGATGCTTCGTAGATCTTCGATCCGTTGGACTTCCTGGCCGAAGTGACTCAACACGTCCCGGAGATGGGGGACCATTTGATCCGCTACTACGGATGGTATTCGAACAAGAAGCGGGGGCAACGGGCCAAGCGCCGACCGTCGACGCCCGAGGGTAATGTGGCTCCGCCCTGCCCACCCAGCGCCCGGGAAGCACGCAAACGCTGGGCCGCCCTCATCAAGCAGGTTTACGAGATAAATCCGTTGGCCTGTCCCAAATGCAGTTCTGAAATGAAGATCATCGCCTTCATCGAGCGAAGGCAGACCGAGGTCGTGGAGAAGATCTTGCGACACTGCGGGCTCTGGGAAGAGCCGCCCGCCGGGACCCACCTCCAGTCCCCGACCCAGCGGTGGGATGAAGCAGTTTGAAGGAGGTATGAAAGGGGGTGTCCGCATCAGGTTTCGCGAAACGTTACGGACCGCTTGAGGCCAGGGCTTTGTCCGGACGCGGCCAAAATCCGAGTAAATCCGAGTTTTTAAAGCGCTTTTCCTGGCAGGGCTGGGAAGGATTCTCGTGTGGAGCCGCCGCCGCGGCCGCCCCACACGAGCACCCTCTTCCACACTCGGTTCAGCGTGACATTCTCATTCCCTCCGTTTCTCCAGACCGTCATGCTCGCCTCGCTTTGAAAAAGCAAATTCGTATCAGCCACCTACGACATGACGGACAGCTGGGCGCGTCGCACCCACAAGCTCTACGACGACCGCTGGGAGGCTCCGTCTGCGGCGAAGCTCGTGTTGGAAGTACGCTCTGAAACCGAAATTATGAAAAAACCACTCTGCATCGCTCTGCTCTCCACGTCACTCGCGGCACTCCAGGCAGCAGACACCATCAACGAAGCCACGGCAGCGTCAGCGATTCAGATTCACAAAGGCTTCGCAGTGGAACGGGTTTATTCGGTGCCGGGTGCGCAGGGTTCCTGGGTTGCCATGTGCTTCGACGACAAGGGGCGCATCTATGCTGCGGATCAAGGGACGAGGCTGTTTCGCATCACGCCGCAAGGGCCGGGCAGTTCGGCGGAGTGCGGGGTGGAGCTTGTCTCGGACAAGTGGGGCAACTCACAAGGCATGGCTTTCATCAACGGCGCTCTTTATGTGGTGCAGAACGGCGACCACTCGGAGGAGAACTTCAAGCCCGATACCATCCTGCGGGTGAAGGACACGGATGGTGATGACAAGCTCGACACCGCCGAGCGTCTTTTTGATTTCCCCGCCGTGCCAGGCGAGGAGGCCCCGTGGAACGAGCACGGCATGCACGCCATCGTGCCGGGGCCGGATGGCAAGTCGATTTATGTCGTCAGCGGCGATCGCAATCGGTTGCCTTCAGATAAGGGCCGCACGCCAAAACATTGGAACCGTGATAGCTGGGAGCAGAAGTTTACGAAGGAACCGTTCTCGGGCGGCTGGGTGATGCGTGCCGACCTCAATGGCAAGAACGCGGAGTATGTGTGCATGGGTTTGCGCAACTGCTACGACCTCGCCTTCAACGGCCACGGCGACCTCTTCACTTTTGACAGCGATCTGGAGTTTGACATCGGCCTGCCAAACTATCGCCCCACCGCCATTCGGCAGATCCTCAGCGGCACGGACAGCGGCTGGGGCGGGCGTGGGGGTGCGATGGGTTGGAGCTGGACGCCAAAGTGGGACGATATTCAACCGCCGCTGAAGAACATCGGGCCAGGGTCGCCGACGGGCGTGTGCTTCGGCTATGGCGCAAAGTTTCCTGCTCGCTATCAAGCGGCGTTCTTTGCGTGTGACTGGAGCTATGGGCGTCTCTTTGCCGTGCATCTCACGCCGAAGGGCGCGTCGTATGAGGCCGAGGTCGAAACCTTCCTCAGCGCCCAAGGCCTGCCCATCGCAGACCTTGCTGTGTCGCCAAAGGATGCCGCGCTTTATTTCATCATCGGTGGGCGCGGCACGCAGTCCGGGCTGTATCGCGTCACGTATCAAGGCAAGGAAAGCACCGCACCCGTTACGCCAGCACGGATGGATCGGGTCACGGCATCTTTGCATCGGTTGCGACGAGAGCTGGAGGCCTTTCATGGTGAAGCGAATCCGAAGGCACTGGCAGTGGTTTGGCCGCAACTCGCGCATGAGGACCGCGCCATCCGCAGTGCCGCGCGTGCCGCGCTGGAGTGGCAACCGGTGAGCCAATGGAAGCAACGTGCGCTGAAGGAAGAGAATCCCCGCATAGCCCTGCAAGCCCTGCTCGCGCTCGCCCGCTCGACAGACAGTGATGCGACCGTCCAGTCCGCATTGCTCGCCGCGCTGGAGCATTTTGACTTCTCTAAGCTCGGTGCCGATGAGCAATGCTGGTATCTGCGCATCCTCACCGTTTCCGCGATTCGCCATGGCATGTATGCGGCGGACATCGCGGCGAAACTCACCGCACGACTGGAGCCTTCGCTACCCTCCGCCGACCGCCGCGTGAATGAAGAGCTCGTGCAACTCTGCGCCGCCTTGCACAGCGATACCTTCCTCAAGTCAGCGCTGGATTTGCTGGAGCACAGTCGCCCACAGGAGGAGCAGGTGCTTTACACCCAGGCCCTCCTCCGCTCCGCCAGCAGCGCGGCATGGACCCCTGGACTGCGCGAGCGTTTCCTTAAACTCGCCACTGACAGGGTGCCGCATTGGAAAGGCGGCGCCCGAGTCAAGCCGACGCGCGATGGCACCCTAAAGGCCGTCGTGGCCATGCTCAGCGACGATCAGCGCCAGCAGTTCGCCGATCTGATCGCCGCCGCGCAAAAGCCCCCGACGACCCTGCCCACGATAGCGCGCAGCTTTGAGAAAGAGTGGAAGCTCGAAGACCTCGCGCCCGGGCTCGACACCGGATCGAAACAGAAGCGCAACCTCGAAAACGGACGCGCCATCTTCACCGCGACGGCCTGCATTGCCTGCCACAACTTCCAGGGCGAAGGCGGCCTCGTCGGTCCCGACCTCACCAACGTTGGCGGACGCTACAGTTCCCGCGACCTCCTGGACAACATCCTAAACCCGAGCAAGGTCATCAACGAACAGTATGCGCTGCTGATCTACAACAAGAAGGACGGCAGTCAGATCATTGGCCGCACGGTGAACATGAGCGGCGACACGCTGATGGTAGCGACCAACCCCATGGACCCCGGCGGCAGCGAAGTGCGCTTTAGCCGCAAAGAACTTACGAACATCACGACCTCGGCTGTTTCCCTGATGCCAGCGGGATTGCTGAACGCGCTTTCGCAAGACGACGTACTGGATCTGCTCGCGTATTTGATAGGCATAACCAACCCCGGTTTATGAAACCAAACCAACTGAACTTTTACCCAAGTTCTGGAGATCCCGTAGTGTCCGAAACTTTGAGCGAACCGAATCAGTTGATATTGTGGGTATTGCTCAGTTTCACCGATGACCTGCACCGAAGGCTGGCTGTCAAAGGCAAGCCTGTCGGTCGGAAAGGACTTGTGCGCTTCGCCAGCATCGTGACTCCACAGGCCATGATGGCCCCGTGAACGTCAGCGCCAACGCTCGTGAATCATGCGTGCGGGTAGGGAATTAGCCGTTGAAAAGGAATGGAGCGGGAACTGGGCGTAGATCGTCCGTCTAAGCCGGACCCAGGGTGAGTCGTTGGCGCTGCCTCAACCAGCTTTAATGCTCCTCCACGCCTCCCTTGGTTTTGCGGACGATTAAGTGTGAAATTTCTCGGTTGATCTCGAGTCCGCGTGCATAAAGCTTGATCAATTTCTGACGCCCAGCGTCGTGAGGGAGCGGAAACTCAATGGCTTGATCGATTCTTCCAGGCCGCCCTGGGAGAGCGGATTCCAAGGTCTCTGGAGCATTGGTTGTCAGAATGAAGAGGATGCCAGCATCTTCACGCAACCCATCCATCTCGTTGAGAAGTCGATTCAAGAGACTTTCCTCACACGGGCTGCGCATGTCTGCCCGACTCCGCGCGATCAAGTCGGCGTCCTCGATCACGAACAGACGCCATCTGTCCTGCCATACTGGGTGTTGGTTGTCAGGAGTACCGCGAAAGGTCCGCACTTGCCTCTGCTCATCGCGGTGTTCACGATTCCCTGACCTGAAAGTCGAGTAAGCGTTCGCACAACGATTTGCACGACACGCTGGAGCAGACGCTCATCGCTGCGAATCTCCAACTCACCGCCGCCACGCGCCGGTGTCGAAGCTGGCGCGCTGGCGGACGCCAAAGTCACCTTCACTCACCACAGCTCGGAGAGGCCGTTAAACAGCCTCATCATCGCGCAAAGCGTGCGGCTTGTTCGCGAAGCAGTGACCAACGCTCTCAAGCACGCCCACCCCCGCCAAGTCGCCGTCGCGTGCGATTTCACCGACACGCACCTCCGCCTCACCATCACCGACGATGGGGACGGCTTCGACCCCGCCCAGGCCGCCCGCGCCTGAAACCGGCCACTTCGGTCTCACCGGGATGCGCGAACGCGTGCAACGTCTTGACTGCTCGCTGGACGTCCGCTCCGCTCGCGGCCAGGGCACGACCATCACATCGTCCGTATGGGATTGAAAACGCTGCTCCACTTCGATCCGGGGTCGCGCGTCGTGGCCGAGGCGGCGACTGCTGATGAAGCCGTGGCCGCCCACGCGGCTGGGCAAACCGATGTGACTTTGCTTGACCTACGCATGCCCGGAGGCGGTCTCGAGGCACTGCGCCGCATCCGACGCGAGTCGCCGCAAGCCCGCGTGCTGAGGCGTCTTCGGAAGCTTTGCAGCGCGGGTTGGTTCAAACCGAAGGATGATGAGCATACGAACATGCGTGGCAACCATAGCCCCGTCCTATTGATCGCAAAACCTGCCGATCAGTCATTTCCACACCAGATGGACTTTCTGCCACCCACAGGCTGGAGCGCACCTGCCAGGCCGTAGCTTTGTTGGAAGTTCGTGGAAGCCCGTCGTCGCCTGAAGCCTGCGCTGAATCTCGCCTGCCAACCGTAGCCTTGATGGACAAGCGTCGAAGCCTACGATCATCGAGGGGCTTGAGCGAAGGGTATTGCTTATGATGCAAGAGCGAAGGTTGGTGCACCCACCAGGAGTTGAACCTGGAACCTTCTGATCCGTAGTCAGATGCTCTATCCAATTGAGCTATAGGTGCCCCGTAAGAGCACCAGAACTTAGTGAGCCCCCTATGATCGGGCAAGCGATAAATTTCATTGTCCCGCTTTTCGTCCCTAAAACGTCTTTTCCAGCTTTTCCCCTTGCCTTGAAGCCGGATGTTTGGTTCCTTCTCGGTCCTTCGTTGCATCGAAGTTTCAAACTGAGAAAAGCGAAGCGGGTTATCCGCCCGAAATCGGATCGGTTGCCTCGGTAGCTCAGTTGGTAGAGCAGTTGACTCTTAATCAATTGGTCCCAGGTTCGAATCCTGGCCGGGGCACCACTCTTCTTCAA
>CAMAVD010000220.1 GCA_945861575.1 Akkermansia muciniphila | reverse complement strand
CGCGATGCCATGAATGAGGTCTTCGACCGTCTCCTGCTGGTCCCCAAACCCTTTCTGGCCGCCATTGGATGCCGGGATGAACAGCGCCTTGACGAACCCGGTGCCATCGACCCCGTCGTCAATTCCCTCTGGGTCGACATCGGCGCGGGCACGACCGATCTCTGCCTCCTGCAAGGATGCTATCCCGGAGCTGATGAGCAGATCGGGCTTCCGATCGGCGGGGACTTTCTGGATGAACGCCTGATGCAAGGGCTCCGAGCCTCCCATCCTGACATTCGCATCTCACCGTTGAAAATTCGTGAGCTAAAGGAGCAACTGGCTTTCGCAGGTTCCAGCGAGTCTCCCGCCATCGCGGAACTCTTCGTCGGCGGCCGACTTCAAAAGGTCGACGTGACCGAGGCGATGAGCGAGGCTTGCCATGACCTGCTGACCGGCATCACGGAAGCCTTGATCCGACTGCTAGCCCGAGCCGACTCAGAAAGCTCACCTGAGCTTCTCCGCAACATTTTCCTCACCGGGGGAGGTTCCGCAATCCAGAACATCGCCAAGGAGCTCGAGCGAATGCTTTCCCTCCAAGGCATCGAGGGAGCGCACGTCCGCAAGCTCGAGGCGGCAGGCAAGGACTGCGTGGCAAAAGGAGCATTGAAAGCCTCGCGCCAAGCCCGCGAAAAACAGTGGCAGATTCTTCTCAAGTAATTCGAGACAAGGACCGATCTAATCAGTGGTTGTTGGTTGTTTATGGTTGCAACGGGGCCCGGTAAAACGGAGCCCCGCCTTTTTGTACCCTCACCCCTTTGCGTGAGGCATTCGGCCCTGGCCTCCAGGCATGGTTTCCGCAGCCATAAAGTTTCAGAACTCATGATTCTCTCGCACAAGGCTCACGAAACGTTCGGAGAGATCTGGATTCGCCAAGCCCCGTCTAAATATCCACACCGTTTTGGGGTTGAGGATCGAGGATGAGCTGCATAGCCTCGTGTCCATGAAGTCACTGCTCGCTCTGCTCTGCTGCGCATTTCTCTGCGCTCCGCTTCACCTCTCCGCTCAATCCGAGAAGGCAGCATTCCCACTCTGGGCGACAGGGGCACCCGGAGCCCTCGGCACGACGGACAACGATGTCCCCACCCTCACCCCGTTTCTGCCGGAAACAACCCACCCGTCAGGCACGCTGTCCTCGGTCGTCGTTTGTCCAGGAGGTGGCTATGGTGGATTGGCGGGTCATGAGGGCAAAGATTATGCCCTCTGGCTCAACCAGCAGGGCGTGGCAGCATTCGTTCTGAAATACCGCCTGGGCTCGCACGGCTATCGACATCCTCGGATGCTGGAGGACGCTGCGCGAGCAGTCCGCACCGTGCGCAGTCGCGCTGGCGAGTGGAACCTCGACCCTGCCCGGATCGGCATCATGGGCTCCTCAGCTGGCGGACATCTGGCCTCCTCACTCCTCACTCACTTTGACGCCGGCAACCCGGCAGCCACGGACCCCATCGACCAGAAGAGCAGCCGTCCTGACTTCGGCATCCTCTGCTACGCCGTCATCAGCATGGGCCCGATCACCCATCAGGGTTCAAAGAACAATCTACTGGGCAAGGATCCGTCCGCAGAGCTCGTCAAACTCATGTCCAATGAGCTGCAAGTGACCAAGGATACGCCGCCAACCTTCATTTGGCACACCTGGGAGGACAAGGCGGTAAAAGTAGAGAACGCTCTCGAGTTCGCCACGGCGCTGCAGCGAAATGGAGTTCCCTTCGACCTGCACATCTATCAGAACGGTGCCCACGGCATCGGCCTCGCCGACAAGGCACCCTTTGCCAAAACCCACCCCTGGGCAGCAGACCTCCGCTTCTGGTTCAAGTCTCGCAAGCTCCTCTAGGAGAACAGATCCATCACCGGCTTGCCGAGACCATCCCGCGTCACATAGAAGGGCCGCTTCTCGATCTCATAGGAGAGCTTCGGGGAAATTCCCATGGCCCGATAAATCGTGGCATGCAGATCCTCGATCACCACCCGCTTCTCCAAATGTTTGCAAGGCCGCTCATCGGCGGTCTTGCCATGGAGATAGCCCTTCTTCATCCCTCCACCGAACATCAGCACGCAACCCGCATCGGTAAAGTGGCGGTGCATGCCATAGTGACGGATATCCTCCATCTTATCGGGTACATCCACCTGGTTCTTGATCGGCTTGTCCGGCCGCCCTTCGAGCATCCCATCCCGACTGAACTCGCTGGCCAAAACGATCAAGGTGCGACCCAGCATCCCGCGCTCCTCCAAATCCCGAACCAGCTGGGCGATCGGCGCATCGATCTGCTCCTTCATGGCCTTTAGCTTGGTATGCCCATTCTCGTGGGTATCCCAGTTTAGAAAAGGAATGTACTCCGTAGTGACTTCAATATAACGAGCCCCGGCTTCCGCCAAACGGCGCGCCAATAGACAGCCTAAACCGAAACGACCCACGTTTTGCTGCTCATAGGAACCAAAACGCTCCCGCGATGCCAGGAAACGCTTTCCGGCCTCATACCCCGGGGCGTACTTGCGAATAGTCTCCAAGGGCTCTTGCGTGAGATCAAAGGCCTTGGCCGCGGGGGAGCTCAGCAGCCGATGCGCGTTGTCCATCGAACGGATCAAGGACTCGCGCTGATAGCCGCTTCCGTGCTGGTACACAGGATTGGCTTCGAGCAGTCGGCGATAGAATCGATCCCGATTCGCAAAGCGGTCCGGACTCATTCCACCTGGGGGACGAACAGAATCGGCTGCCTGATCGGGAAAGGGAATGTTGAAGGGACCATACTCGCTCCCCAGGAAACCGGCGGTCGTGAATGCCTTGAGCTCCTCCGACTCCCCATTGTCAAAGCGCTGACCGATATTGATGAAAGCCGGCATCGCAGAATCCCGGGGCCCAAGGGTGCGGGAGATCACCGCTCCGAGATGCGGCGCGGCTACGCTCTGGGGCGGCGTGTAGCCGGTGTGCCAGTGATACTGATGCCGTGAATGCAGAATGAATCCCAGATCCCCTGCGGTATAGCTGCGGATCAACGAACCACGATCCATCACCGCGCCAATCTTCTCCAAACCTTTCGAAAACTTGATGTGGTCGACCGCCGTGTCGATCTGCGGAAAGGTGCTGAGCACGCGATCGGGGGACAAACCCTTTTCAAAGGGGGTGTATCTCTTGGGATCAAAGGTTTCGGTATGAGCCATGCCGCCTCCCATCCACAGCACAATCAGGGTATCTGCCGTGGCGGGTGGCACAGGTCCGGTCTCCCCTGAAAATACGCGCGAAGACCCGGCTCCTAGAGCAGAGAGTGTCGCCAGGCTGGCGGTCTTAAGAAAATCCCTTCGATCCAACGGAGCGTTTGTTTTCATGGGATGCTATGGGTCGATATCAGTAAACGAGCTGGAATTCAGGAAGCATGGCGATTGCCCAAAGCAGATCCTCTACCCGAGGCTGATCTGGAACAGCGCCCAGCAGCTCACCAGCGATGGAGGACTCGGTTTCGGTCGGCGGTCGGCTCAGAGCGCGCAAATAGAGATCCCGCGCGAGTGCGCCGGAGGACACGGGCTTCGAGGCCATCCAGAGCCGGGCTCCGGCCGTCAATAGGGCCGAAAGGGTCTCACCGTTCGATAGCTCCAGCGCCTGAAGCGTGGTGGCAGCCGAGGCACGCACGGTCACCACCTGCTCCCTCGGAGGTCGTCCCAGGCTGGTCAGCAGGGGATCAGAGGCCACCAGACTGGACCGAATATGCCCATGCATGGCGGCCAGACTCAGGGCGCGCGTGATCGGGGCCTTGCCCGACCATGAGCCTCCGCCCACGGGCACCAGGGCCGACGCCGGCACCCAGCGTGACACTCCAAAATCGGGCTGCTTCCAATCCGTCGGACTGTTCGTGGCGCAGAGCCAGCTGGAGTCGGTGAACACTTCGGAGAGGATAGCGCCGGACTCCATGCGAATCAAAACGAAGAGGCCCGCAGGATTCGGAGGGGCGGGTTTGTCCTTTTCTTTCTCCTTCGCCGCTGCATTCGCCGCCTGCACCGCGATGAGGTTCTGCCCCTTCTTTAGGTGAGGGAGAAGATCGGCAAAGGGGGCTTTGTCGCGCTCCTTGCCTGCGATGACCTGCGTCCCGTTCACGTGCAGCGTAAAGGAATCATCCGCCAGTGCCACCACGGTGGCCCGCTCGGGCAGCGCTTCGAGGGTGAACGTTTTGCGAAAGAAAACCTCCCCGGCGGGCGCGCTCTCCGCGGCACCGGGCGTCGCCCAAATCCAACGGGCTTGATCCGGGATCGCCGCATAGGCCTGCGTCTTGTCATCCCCCCCGGTCGCCAGATCCAGCTCGGCCGCTGAATCGGTATACCAGATACCGGTAAGACGCCCCAGCGCATCACGGAACTGCTCCGAGCTCATCCGACGAATGCCCGGTCCTCGAAAAACAAAGGCAGGCCCCGACCGTTCCCCCAGATCCACGGCGGTCATCTGATAGGCCCGTGATGTGAGCATGGACCTCAACGTGCGTTTGAGATCATATCCATGGTCAGCAAGATCCTCCGCCAGCCAGTCCAGAATGTCCGGCGACCACGCGACCTGATCCAAATCGTCCACTGATTCCACCAAGCCCCGGCCAAACAGACGCTCCCACAGGCGATTCACAATGGTCCGCGTGAGTCGCCCATTCTTGCGATCGGTCATCACACGGGCGAGTTGCTCGGTACGATTGGTACGGCTCTGAGTGACCCCGATCTCACCCAACTGCGGGTAGATGAAACGCGCCACGGCCTTGCGGCCTGTCGGCTTGTCGCACTCGACCAACTCCAGAGGTTCGTCAGAATAGATCGCCGCCAATCCGTAAGAATCCGCCAGTCCCCAGTCGTTGATGAAACTGTCATGGCAGGAGGCGCACTTGAGATTCACACCCATGAAGACTTGGGAAATGTTCTGCGCGGCCTGCATCGGCGGCGTGACGCTGGCATTCACCACCCCACGCCAAACAATGCCCTTGGTGAATCCCTCCGTCGCCGGGATCGGATGGACCAAATCCCGCACGAACTGGTCGTAGGGTAGATTGGTCGCTAGCGCCGAATGCAGCCAGGTCGAGATCTGCTTCCGCCCGCTGTCAATGAAGCCGGTCCCCCGGTAATCATTCCTCAGCAGATCGTTCCAGAAAGAAAACCAATGCGCAGCATAGCCCTGATGATCCGCGAGCATGCGATCCACCCAACGCTCACGTTTATCCGAACGGCTGTCCTTCATGAAAGCATCCACCGCTTCAGACTCAGGGATCAAACCCACCACATCGAGTGAGACGCGGCGTGCGAAGGTCCGGTCATCGACCAGCGCAGTCGCTGGCGCTGAGCTCTGGGCCTTCTGGTAGGCTAGTAGCAGCCGGTCCAGCGGATGCGACCCGCCCTCGGCGGGGACCTGCGGGGCATGGGGGAGCAAATTGCGCGGTTCCAACCTTCCAAAATGAACGTCCGCATCCCAAGGCAGGCCTTGATCGATCCAAGCGCGTAAAATTCCAAGCTGCTTGGGCGTCAGCTTGGTCCCCTTCGCAGGCATGATGTTCTCTGCGTCCAACCCGGACACCAATTCCACCACGCGGCTCTCCGCGCTTTTCCCGGAGACTGCCCCAGGCCCGCTCTCCCCTCCTTTGAGAAACGCCGCCCGGTTCTCCAAGCTGAAGCCACCCTTTGTCTTTCCCCGCCCATGACATTTCACGCAGGACCCCTCCAACAACGGCTGGATATCCTTGCGGAAATCGACCGGTTCGGAGGCCGAAGGCGGGAGGGTCTGAATCTGCTCCGGAGTAAGCTTGGCGCTCAGGGCAAGAGGCAGAACAACGGCCAGCACGGTAGTCCAATAGCAAAACGCGGGAAAGACGCGCTGGTTCCATTTCATTTTTAAGGCCGCATTCATAAAATCTCAGACCCGAAGCACTGCCTGCAGATGCGATTGAAAGCGGGACACGACTTTGTCATGGGACGCGTTCACCTCAGCATCCGTCAGCGTGCGATCCGCCGCGCGATAGGTGAAAGCATACGCCAGGCTCTTCTGCCCCTCGGGCACATTCTTGCCGCGGAAGATGTCGAAAAGTTCGACCTTCTCCAGATTGGACGGCTTGGCTTCGCGCACGGCGGAAAGGACCGCCTCATGGGTGGTCGGCTCAGAAACCAGCATGGCCACATCCCGTCGGATGCTAGGAAACGCGGCCAGAGCTTTGAAGGAACGGGCAGGATTCCGCCGGGCGATCAACAGATCCAGGCTCAACTCCGCCAGCAAGACCGCATCGCGCGCATCATACTCCTTAGCCAACAGAGGCGAAAGCTGGCCGATGGATCCAATGGCCTGCCGACCAAGCAAGATATCCGCCTGCTCGATATAAAGCTCGGAAGTCGCTTCCCGACGAACAAAACCCACTCCGCGAACACCGAATTGCTCGAGCCATTCTTCCAGCGCGCCTTTCAGATCGTAGACATCACAGCGAATGTCCCTTTCCTCACCGCTCCAGAACAGAGGGAATCGTCGCCCGGTCATCGCCACAGCAATCCGACGCTCCTCCTTCACTTTGTCTTGCTGGACCGTAAACACGCGTCCTACCTCGAACAAAGCCACATCGGGATTCTGGCGATTCGCATTGTGGCGGAGGGAGTCCAGCAGGCCAGGCAGCAGGCTGGGTCGCAGCACATTCATGTCTGCACTCAGCGGATAGGCCAACGGGGCGATGGACTCGGGAGCCACAGCACGCCGGGCGGCTTTATCGGAGATCAGCGTCTGTCCCTGGGCCTCGTCAAAACCAAGTCCAACAAAGAGCCGACGCGCCTCGGCCAGCTGATCATGAATCGCATCGAAGGCGTGCGACCCCACGCAGCCACGCGGAGGCGTCGAAGGGATTTTGTCGATGCCGTAGAGTCTGCCGATTTCCTCCACGAGGTCATGCTCTCGCTTAAGATCCACTCGAAAACCGGGGATCTGGAAGCGCAACATCTCCGCACTGTCAGAACTCACGGACTCAATGCCAAGCCCGTTGAGGAAGCGCACCTGCCGTTCGACCGGAACCTCGACACCGAGGATTTCTTGGGCGCGTCCCGGCCTGAGCGAAATCTGGCGGCGTAGAGCAGGCTTGGGATAGGCATCCACCACACCTGCCGCAAGTCGGCCCCCGGCGGTTTGAAGAATCAGCTGAGCAGCGCGTCGGCTGGCCCAGTCACAAATCTCGATGTCAGATCCTCGTTCAAAGCGATAGGAAGCATCGGTCTTGAGTCCAAGGGCCTTGGATGTGGCCCGCACATTCTGCGGCTTGAAGCAGGCGCTCTCGATGAGCACATCGCAGGTCGTGTCTTGAATTTCCGTAGTCTGCCCGCCCATGACTCCCGCCACGGCGATCCCCTGTGCGCTGTCCGCGATCAAGAGGTTCTGGCCACCCAGAACATGCTTCTGTCCATCCAGGGTGACGAAGGATTCGCTGTCGTTGGCCCGACGCACCACAATCCGCGGCTTGCCGTCCGCCGCCTTCGCGATCAGATGATAGTCGAAGGCGTGCAGAGGCTGTCCCACTTCCAGCATCACGTAATTCGTGACGTCGACGATATTATTGATGCTTCTCAGCCCGACCTTCTCCAGCAACTGGCGCAGCCAATCAGGGCTGGGACCCACGCGGGCGCCCAGGATGACCCGGGCGGTGTAGCGGGGACAGAGCTCGGGGTCGGTCAGGTCCACACTCACCAACTCGGACACCGGCTGCGTTCCAGATTCGGCTGGAAGTTCGATCGAGGGAAGTCGCAGCGCATTGCCCGTCAGGGCGCTGATTTCGCGGGCGATGCCGATCACGCTATTCCAATCGGGGCGATTCGGGGTGATTTCGAGGTCATAGACCACATCGCTGCCAGCCCGTCCGAGGTGCTGGGCGAGTGGCTGCCCCACGGTCGCGTTTTCGGGGAGGATCAGCAGACCCTCGGCATCCTCGGCCAAACCGAGCTCCTTGGCGGAGCACATCATCCCGTGCGAGTCACAGCCGCGGATCTTGCCCACCTTGATCACGAACGGAGGTTGGCCAGGGGCGGTAGGCATCACAGCACCGGGGAGCGCTAAGGGCACCTTGTCGCCCGCTTTGAAATTCTGGGCCCCGCAGACAATCTGGCGTTCGCCGGTGCCGTCATTGACTTTGCAGAG
>CAMAVD010000219.1 GCA_945861575.1 Akkermansia muciniphila | reverse complement strand
CTTCTTTCTGGCTTGTGAGGCATCGGGCTTCTCCTCCAACGTGGATGTCATGACTGACATCCGTTCTCGACTGGATCGGTTCCTCCGTTGCAGCCCGCGGGTGGGCAAAGGTGTTTATATCGCCCGAGGTGCGGTCGTCCTGGGAGACGTGACCCTCGGGGATGAGTCGAGTGTTTGGTACAACGCTGTCCTGCGCGGCGATATAGAACGAATCGTGGTGGGGAAGGGGAGCAACATTCAGGACAACGCTGTGGTCCATTTGGCAGACGATCTGCCCTGTCTGATTGGGGACTATGTCACGGTGGGGCATTCGGCCATTGTGCATGCCTGCACCATTGGCAACGAATGCCTGATCGGAATGGGGGCCACGGTTCTGGATGGTGCAGTGATCGGTGAGCAGTGCATCATTGGTGCGCAGTCTCTCGTGCCTCCCGGCAAGCACATCCCTCCCGGCTCCGTGGTCATGGGTGTGCCAGGCAAGATCGTGAAACAGCTCTCAGCGGAGGAGCGCGTCGGGCTGCGGCTGTGGGCTGACAAGTATGTCGCTAATGCCGCGTATTGCCTGGAGTATCAGATCGGTCTCGCAAGCCCTCTCGCTAGCGCATGAGGCCCGGGGGCAGCCCGCCCATGCGCCCGAATGCCTTCTGGAACTTGCTCAGTTTCTTCATCATCTGCTGCATCTGATTGAAGCGGTTTAGCATGCTGTTCAGTTCGGCTACTGAGACGCCGCTGCCCTTGGCGATTCGCTTTCTCCGACTGGCGTTCAGAATGCCGGGCTGGCGCCGTTCTTCCAGGGTCATCGCACAGACCATGGCTTCCATGTGGGCGAAGTCCTTCTCCTGGCGGCTGAGGTCGGTGCCCTTGAGCATCTCGCCGCCTCCAGGGAGCATGCTGACAATCGATTCAAGCGATCCAAGCTTCTTGATCTGCCGCAATTGCTCCAGAAAATCTTCGAGGTTGAACTGCCCCTTGCGCATCTTCTCCTCGAGCTTTCGCGCATCCTCCTCGCTCACGGCTTCAGCCGCTCTCTCTACCAAGCTAACCACGTCTCCCATGCCCAGGATACGGGAGGCCATCCGCTCTGGGTGGAAGGGTTCGAAGTCATCTAACTTTTCCCCCACGCCACCGAACTTGATCGGCTTGTTCGTAACGGCTCGGAGACTCAATGCGGCGCCGCCTCGGGCGTCGCCGTCGAGCTTGGTAAGGATGGCGCCTGTGATGCTCAGTGCCTGATCAAAGTGGGTGGCCACATTCACTGCCTCCTGGCCTGTGGCGGCGTCGACCACGAGAAGAATCTCCTCTGGCTTCACCAGATCTCTGAGCCGAACAAGTTCCTGCACCAGCGGCTCGTCGATCTGCAGGCGGCCAGCCGTATCGAAGATGATGACATCGCAGTTCAGCGCCCGGGCCTGCGCTTGGGCGAGCCGTGCGATCTCCAGCACATCGGTCTCACCCTTCTTGATGAAAACAGGGATGTTGAGCTGTTGACCGATCTTCTCGATCTGGTCCATGGCCGCCGGCCGGTAAACATCGGCACCTACTAGCAAGGGCCTCCGGTTTTGCTTTTGGAGCCAGCGGGCCAACTTGCCGCTTGAGGTGGTTTTTCCAGATCCATGCAATCCCACCATCATGAGGCTGGCTGGAGACTGTTTGAGCTCCAGTTCCGCGTTGCTCGACCCGAGCAGGGCGACCAGCTCTTCGTGGATGACTTTAATGATCTGCTGGCCTGGGTGAACGCTCTGAATAACCTCCTGGCCCAAGGCCTTTGTTTTGACCTTGTCCAGGAAGTCCTTGACCACTTTGAAGTTCACGTCCGCGTCCAACAGGGCCATCCGCACCTCACGGAGCGATTCCGAGATATTGTCCTCGGAGATCTTTCCAAGGCCTCGGAGGTTTTTGAAGACGTTCTGCAGCTTGCCGGTCAGCGAATCAAACATGGCGGGAAAAGTAGTGAGAGAATGTGGGGGAGTCGAGCGCGCTCTGGGTCAGAGATACCGTCGAATGACCGATGTCCAGACCGCGTATCCTTGCGGGTTTAGATGGAGGCCATCCGCCAGAAAGAGTTCCTCTCTCAACTGGCCGCTCTTGGACAGCATTGGGGTGAACGTGTCGATGAAGTCGATCCCACGATTCCGCAAGGCATGGGCTCGGATGTAATCGTTCGTTTTGCGGATTTGAGCTGTGAGCGCCCAGCGCGCTTTGCTGGGTTTGATGGCGATGAAGCTGATGCGTGTTCGGGGCAGGACGCTCCGGAGGATGCCCACGAACGCTTCGAAGTCCTTCAGGATCTGCTCGGGTGACTTTCCAGCAGCGAGGTCGTTGTCGCCTTCGTAGATCAGAACATGGATTGGGGAATAGGGGAGGACGATGCGGTGCGCGTAGGCATTGAGATCCGAGAGGTGTGAGCCACCAAATCCGCGTCCGAAAACCGCTTTTTCAGGAAAGGATGCCGCGAGATGCGACCACATACGAATGCTTGAGCTGCCGGTGAATAGGATGGCACCCAGCGGAGGCGGGGAGAGCTTGTCCTGTTGCTCGAATGCCTGGATCTCCTGCTCCCATCTCAAACTGGCCGACGGAAGTGAGTCGGCTTCAGCTTGGGGCAACGTGCCGAGCACCACGGCGGCGAGGAGGCAATAAAGGTGTCGATGCATGGGGGGCAATTCCGTGTGAAGGCCTCCATGCAGGCAAGCTAAATAAAAAAACCCGGCGGGGCGATTGTACCAAGATCGACCCGTCGGGTTCACCAACCCTTCTCTGTCACCATGGTGTCATCCAGAGCTAGGGAAATCGTGCGCTCTCTCTCCTGGAGGCGGCTCTGAGCCATGCAAGGTTTGACACGGTGTCTCGTTCACCTGCGGGCGAGCGGCTAGCGCTTAAAAAAGATAGCGGAACGTACTCATTCCAAGAGGGCTACGTGCCCGGAATTTTTTTCGTAGCCCCCCTTTAGTGGAGGACGTTCCGCTTAAATTGACAAAACAGACGCTTTCTGACGATCCAACTCGAACCGACTAGCACTCAGTCGCCTGCTGCACTCAGATCGGACTTTTAGAACCTACCGATACTTTGTTCGGCCTACTTCGTCTTACCCACTCCGACTCTCCGCATCATCCGAGTAACGCCATCCGTATTGCTAGATCCATGCCAAGGGCTTTTTTCCGTTGGAGGACGAGAAATAGCCTCAAATCCATTCATTCGCCGGATAATTGGCCTGTCGAGTAGAGAAGAGACTGGGGGGATGGGTATAACACCCCATAGCGCTGTGGGGTGATTGGGGAGTAATCCCCTTGGGGGGTTCTTAAGCGCGTCGGCGTTTGAGCGGTGTTCCGTGGGAGGCCGCCTGCGTGGCATTGATCGGTTCAAACCCCTGACCTAGAGTGGAATCAGGCTGAGCCCACTTGGCGATAGAGGAGGCGTAGCGAGGGGGGGAGAAGTCCGGCAGGCTGTAAAGGAGAAGGAATCCGGAGCGGAGGCAAGCGGGGGGAAAGGCTTCAGTTAAAAATGGCGGGAGTGGCGGGACTCGAACCCGTAACCTCTGCCGTGACAGGGCAGCGCTCTAACCAATTGAGCTACACCCCCGCGATGCGGGAGGAGGAGAACCTAAGTGAGGTGGCACCTGGCGTCAACGGCTTTATCGCGTCGAGTGAAACTTTTTCTTATGCCGTGCCGCCGCACCGAGTTTGTCTGCTTTTTGGTCAGTTCGCCTTAGGCTGTGTCGGGGCTTGCTTCCGAAGACCCGGCTTCGCAGGGAGCTATGTTTGAGCTCAGAAGGCTGCGCAGGGGATGATTCAGGATCCCAAACCGTTGTTCAAGTTCTCGGAGACTTCCTAGCGCACGCCCACGCGCTTCGTCTGTGGTTCCGCGTCGCCCGCAGAGGAGTAGATTCTTTGGGGTGTGTTCCGATGCCACAAACTCCATCACGGTCACCTCGTAGCCCGCAGCCTGAAGGTAGAGGGCTCGGAGCCCATCGGTCAGCCATTCGGCAAAGCGCTCCTTCAGCATTCCATGCTCAAAAAGCGTGTTCCAGGGAGGCATGGATGCGAGGCGGGAGCGCAGGTCCTGGTGGCAGCAGGGGGCAACCAGGATATGCCGAGCTTCCGCTTGAACACCTCTTAGGATGGCGTCGTCGGTCGCGGTGTTGCAGGCGTGGAGCGCGACCAGGGCGTGAAGGTTTCGTGGAAGCTCTGACTCGGCGATGGTGCCGCAACGGAAGCTCAGGCCTGTCGCGCCGATGTCCGCCGCCAAGCGATTGGAGGCGTCAACCAACCCAGGGCGTTCTTCGATACCTATCACTGCAGCCGCCTTGCTTTGAATGCGGCTCAGCCAATGCCAAATCGCGAACGTTAGGTAGCCTTTGCCGCTTCCCATATCTACGACCGAGATCGGTTCATCGCACTGAGAGTCAGCGGGCTGGAGATGGTGGCTGAGGATTTCCAGATACCGATGGATTTGGCGATGCTTGTCGGCCATCCCCGTCTTGAGGTGAAAGGTCGGAGTGAGTATGCCCAGGCCCGCAAGCCAATCATGAGCTCTCTCGTCAAGGAGTGTTGGTTTCCGCGAGTCATGGTCGAGATTTGGTGCCTCTGTTTGTGAGGGTGGGTGGCCTTGGAGATGGGCTTCACCCGCGTCTCTCCCCTTATATTGCCAATCCTTGGTTCGGGTGCAGAGCAATGCGTTCCGATATCGGGACTCCAGCTCTCCACGCGCAAGGGTCAGGAATTTCTCGGGCGGATGATTTTGGGTTTCATCGCGGCGCGGCCACACAGAGGTCACCGAGAGCACCAACTTCCCCTGAAGCGCAATGGGGCGAACCTTTAGCCGCTCGGCGAATTCGCCATCGGCCTGACGAGGTCCGGAGAGCGTTGCTCGAACGAAGGTTCCATTCGCGAGGCTGTCCTCCCAGTGTTTCAAAAATCGATCCAAAGTCTTCATGGTCTGTATCTGTGGGGGGAGTGTTCGAGAGCCGTCCCTCGGTGGCGAGTGTAAAACCCACTTAAAATCCCCTTGGCTGGCTCGCCGTTTCGCAGTACGAAGGACGGCGACCAAAAACACATGATACCCCCCACGACCCCAGGGCAGCCTACAGGCCTGCAGCGCACACCTAAGCGGTCGAGCGACGGAGATGATTTGGGCGAGTTGCTGGAGGTTTCCATGGGGCCGCACCACCCCTCCACGCATGGAGTCTTTCGGATGGACGTGGTCCTGGATGGGGAAACGGTTGTGAAGCTCAAGCCGGTGTTCGGCTATCTACATCGCAACCATGAAAAAATCGCCGAGAATAGTACCTATCTCGGGTCGATGCCCTATACCGACCGTCTGGACTACTTCTGTTCCCTCACCAACAATTGGGCCTATGCTCTCGCCGTGGAGAAGCTGGCTGGGTTACAAGCCCCCGAGCGAGCCGAGTACATCCGAGTGATCACCGCCGAACTTACCCGGCTCGTCAATCATACCTGCGTGGCTGGGTTTCTTCTGATGGATATGGGGGCCCTGGGAACGCCTTTGATGTATGCCTTTCGGGAACGAGAGAAGATTCTGGATCTCTTCGAGTCGCTTACGGGCGCGCGGATGATGTGCAATTATATGCGCTTCGGGGGATGTCGCGTGGACCTGCCTTCGGGATGGATCGAGCAAGCCCAGCAGGTGGTGAATGTCTATCCTCGATTTCTAGATGAGTTCGAGAACTTGCTGACTGGGAACGAGATCCTGATGGCTCGCACTCAGGGTGTGGGAGCGATCTCAGCTCCCTCGGCCATCAACGCCTCCCTGACTGGCCCGGTCCTGCGCGCCAGTGGCGTGGATTACGATATTCGTAAAGTGGATCGCTACGGAATCTATGAACGCTTCGAGTTCCGGATCCCGCTCGGGGATCACGGGGATGTTTATGATCGGTACATGATTCGAACCTTAGAAATGAGGGAATCGATAAAAATCCTGCAAAAGGCCCTCCGAGAGATCCCCCTTGGTCCTATTCTCGACCCGAAAGCAAAGCTCCGCTCGTTCCGTCCAAAGGCCGGTGAGGCCTACGGCCGCATTGAATCTCCCAAGGGGGAGTTGGGCTTTTATCTGATAAGCGACGGCAGCCCCAATCCTTACCGCTACCGTGTTCGTCCCCCTAGCCTGATCAACCTCACGGTCTTGGAGGAGATGTGTTTGGGGCATAAAGTTGCCGATGTTGTTGTGATTCTGGGTAGTATAGATATTGTGCTCGGAGAAGTAGATCGTTGAAGTGCTTGAAATCGGACCGAAGTAGCTACGCGGAGAGGGGGGGCAGGTCCGAAAAAACGTAAATATCTGGGTGGAGGAGGGTTAAAATTTTGAGGGGTTCGCACAAAAACCCCTTGCCAACCAGGGTCGCATTGACTACTACTAGAGTCAACAGACCCCAAACACCATGAAACGACCTGCTCAGCACAGTTGTCGTTACTTCTCCCTCAAGAGATGGTCTACTGGTGTGTTCTGCCGTAGCGGTTTTACCCTGATCGAGCTGATGATGGTTATCTCCATCGTCACAATCCTTTCGATGCTCCTGCTTCCTGCGTTGCGCCGATCGCGAGAGAAAGCGCGCGGCAGCGTGTGTTCGAGCAATATGCGGCAGTTGACTGTCGGTGTGTTCAACTACGCGTCGGACAAGGAAGACGATCTTCCGTGGGCCTCTCCGGCGGACCGGAATGCCCCCGGCGACTGGGTGGGCGGTGGGCCTGGGAGCATTGGTCTGAAGGACGAAGCGAATTGGTCTACAGTAGGATTTGCCTACCATGTTGAATCGGGTTCGATTTTCAATTATGTGACCGGTCTTAGTCGGCAGGAGATCAACAACGATGCAGATCGGAGTTCCTACCGTGTCTACCGCTGTCCTTCCTCGGATAAACTGAGAGCTGCGCTGAGGAACAACTACTCTCTGAATGGGTATTTGGATCCTGGATCTCGTTACTCGGCGGCCCAGTTGAGATCCGGCGAAGATGTGGTGAATTTCCGCCTTGGTTCCGTGCTTTCCCCCAGTGAGAAAGTCATGATGGTCGGTGAGGCTCCGCAGGTCATGAACGATGCGAAGTTCAGTCCGTCCGCCTCCTTCAATCGCCCCATTGACATGGTGCAGTCGCACAACGAGACCTCCAATTATTCCTTCTTTGATGGCAGCATCCATCCCATCCCTGGCAATCTCATGATTGAAGTCATGAAGGCCAAGAATCTCAGCGACCGTTACTTCGACCTCGCCCGTCCCTGACACTGTTCCGCGCTCAATGGCCGCCCAGGTAGGCTGCTTTGACCTCCGGATTCTTCCTCAGGCTCTGACTGCTGTCTTCCAAGATCACGCGACCTGACTCCAGGACGTATCCGTGATGAGAGACTTCTAGGGCAAGATTGGCATTCTGTTCCACCACTAGAATGGTGATCCCATGGTCCTGGTTGATCTGGTTGATTTTCTCGAAGATCGATCGCACTAGGAGGGGCGCGATGCCGAGGGAGGGTTCGTCGAGCATGAGAAAACGGGGCTGTCCCATCAGCGCTCGACCGATGGCAAGCATCTGCTGCTCTCCTCCTGAAAGGGTGCCAGCCATTTGGGGCAAGCGCTCTTTCAATCGAGGGAACGTCTTGAAGACATAATCCAATTCCCGTGCGATCGCATGCCGATCCTTTTGGAGATACGCGCCCATCTGAAGGTTCTCTAACACGGTCAGATTGGCGAAGACCATCCGGCCTTCCGGCACATGGCAAAGCCCCCGACGCACAATTTCATGCGGAGGGAGGGAGGTGATGGGCTGCCCCCCGTAGAGGATCTGCCCGGAGTGGGCGCGGTGGAGGGCGGAGATGGTCCGAAGGAGAGTCGTTTTGCCAGCCCCGTTCGCCCCGATGAGACTCACGATCTGACCTGGAAAAACGCGGATCGACACGCTATCCAGCGCGGTGATGGCTCCGTATCGAACCTTGAGATTGGAGACCTCCAGCAGGGGAGTCTCCGCAGAGAGTGCGGGTGAGGTCGAAGCAGAGTTCACGGAACTTCCTCCTCGCCCAGGTAGGCCTCGATGACTTTCGGGTTGGAGCGAACCTCGCTCGGTGTTCCCTCTGCGATCTTCACGCCATAGTCCAACACTGCGATACGTTCTGAGATTCCCATAACAACAGGCATGTCGTGCTCGACCAGGAGCACAGCGATCTGGAAGGTCTGCTGGATGA
>CAMAVD010000218.1 GCA_945861575.1 Akkermansia muciniphila | reverse complement strand
TCTGTCGGGATGTCCCCTTCAGGAGTGGCCTCTGGCAGACCAACTGGCTTGCCGTCGAAGTTTGCAGAATGAGTCAGCAAGCGTGGTTCAACTGATGTGGAGATTGTACAGATTTTCGCAGATTACGGAGAAGACCTTGGAAGGGAGGGACTCCGTGTCTTGTTCCTTAATCTGTGTAAATCTGCGGAATCTGCGGATAAACGGTCTTGGCTTGTCCCTGCCTCGTCGTCCCTTACATCCGAAGGTCCAAGTCCCTGTAAATATTCGACAGCTGACCTGTCCCTCTATTCGTTTGGAAACTCAGTCTGACGGGTCAGATTCGGTCTATTTTGCCTCAATTCATCCGCGCAGATTCAGGGGCAAAATGAGGGGTGGAAAACCCGGGGAGGAACGGTGGTGGGCGGTGAGGGATTCGAACCCCCGACCCACAGCGTGTAAAGCTGCTGCGCTACCACTGCGCCAACCGCCCCACCGAAGATCTTAACTGTAAGCAACGAACGCTCAGAAGGCAAATGGGATCGATGAATGAATCTCGGTCTCGCAGTCTAGTGGCTGGGGAGCGATCCCATTCGGAACCTCTCCTGTAGAGGACGAGGCCCCTAGAGGATTCAACTTAGCAACGCGGGTTGCCGACCAAGATCTAGCGACAGAATCATGAGCGGTAAAATCATACACTTTCCGGAAAGTGGTTTCCCATGATTTTACCCTACATGATTTTGTGATCGCCCTCCCCCAGCCATGTGCTCAGGCGGAGGAGAAAGGATCCAGCGTATGTCATTCTCACTGCTCCTGCCCGCCATATTTCAGTTCATCCTAGCAACCTGTTCTCATACCTCATTCGCAGAGTGAACGCAGAGCAACGCTTTTCCTGATTCTATCCCCACCGCCACAGCGTCTTCCGAAGTTCGGCAAGCGAAACGTTTTGGGATGGATCACCCACCAAGGTTACGAGCGATTGCGCCGCTTCACCTTCAACTGGGCCAGGGAATGAGCCAGAGCAGCGGTGACGGAGGCAGTTTCCTCGGCAGTCAACTTCTCTTGCAGGCGTGATTCGGCGCGCTTGCGAGCTTCCTCCGCCTTGACCTCATCGATGTCGTCCGACTTGATGGCCATGTCGGTGAGGATCGCAACCCGATCGCCTGTGATCTCCACAAAACCGTCACCAACGGCCAGATGCTGCACCTGCGAACCTTTGCGAACAGCGACCTCGCCCGCAGCTACCTGGGTCATCAGCGGAACGTGATTGGGGAAGATACCCATCTCACCTTCGACGCCAGGGAGGGTGACCATATCGACGGTCTCCGAATAGATCTTCGCCTCGGGAGTGACGATTTCCAGCTTGAGCGGCATGGCTTTTTTGATCGGGGGCTGTGTAAGTCAGGGGAAGGAGCCGTCCGACGCCCATGCGCCGGACGGCTCCCAAATTCACTACTCTTTGATTTCGGCGATGCTGCCCTTCATGTAGAAGTTGTTTTCAGCAACATCGTCGTGCTTGCCTTCCAGGATTTCCTTGAAGGCGCGAACGGTCTCAGCAACAGGGACCTGTTTTCCTTCGCGGCCGGTGAAGACCTGCGCGACGGTGAACGGCTGGCTCAGGAACTTCTGGATCCTACGAGCACGATAGACGGTCAGCTTGTCCTCAGGGCTCAACTCGTCCATACCCAGAATCGCGATGATGTCCTGCAGATCCTTATAGCGTTGGAGAACCTTCTGCACGCCACGGGCGACGTTGTAGTGTTCCTCGCCAACGATATCAGGCGTCAATGCCCGGGAGTTAGATGCCAGCGGGTCAACGGCTGGGAAGATGCCCAACTCGGCGATCGAACGTTCGAGAACGATGGTCGCATCCAAGTGCGCGAACGTCGTTGCCGGTGCGGGATCGGTCAAGTCATCCGCGGGAACGTAAACCGCCTGGAAGGAGGTGATGGAACCCTTCTTCGTCGAGGTGATGCGTTCCTGGAGATTACCCATTTCCGCCGCGAGGGTCGGCTGGTAACCGACAGCGCTCGGTGTGCGTCCCAGAAGCGCGGACACTTCGGATCCCGCCTGTGAGAAGCGGAAGACGTTGTCCACGAACAGAAGCACGTCCTGGTTCTTCTCATCACGGAAATACTCCGTGACAGCCAGGGCCGACAGCGCAACGCGAAGAC
The DNA here is from genome assembly GCA_945861575.1 of Akkermansia muciniphila. Lineage (GTDB taxonomy): Bacteria > Verrucomicrobiota > Verrucomicrobiia > Limisphaerales > UBA11320 > UBA11320. Next base: position 6,106 of record CAMAVD010000218.1, on the reverse strand, counting down.
GCGCTCCCGGTGGCTCGTTCATCTGGCCGTACACCAACCCGATGCGTGAGCCAGGCTTGATAATCGGCTGGCCATTAGGGCCCTTCTTCGGATGCCCGTTCTCGTCCTCTTCAACCTTGATGACCTTCGCCTCGATCATTTCGTTGTAAAGATCGTTCCCCTCACGAGTTCGCTCGCCGACACCCGCGAACATCGAGATACCGCCGTGTAGCTTCGCGATGTTGTTGATCAGCTCCATGATGACGACGGTCTTGCCGACGCCGGCACCGCCGAACGCACCGACTTTTCCGCCCTTGAGGAAGGGGCAGATCAGATCGATCACCTTGATCCCGGTGGTCAGGATCTGAGGGCTGGTGGACTGATCCACCAACAAGGGAGCGTTGCGATGAATCGGATAGTATTTGTCAGCCTTCACTGGGCCCTGCTCATCGATGGCGTCGCCTGTGACGTTGAACACTCGACCCATGACGGCCTCGCCCACAGGCACAGAGATCGGAGCACCCGCGTCGGTGACTTCCTGCCCCCGACGCAAACCTTCGGTCGTGCTCATAGCGACGGCGCGCACCCAGTTGTCGCCGAGATGCTGCTGCACCTCGAGGGTCAGCTTGGTTGGAGACCCACCCGGGGGGGTGAAGTCGATAGTCAGCGCGTTGTAGATCGCTGGCAGAAGTCCGGGGAACTCCACGTCCACGACCGGACCGATGATTTGAACGATTTTGCCTTTGCTCATGTGATATCGGTTTAGCCCATTGCCATCGCGGCACTGGTAATTTCCAAAAGTTCCTTCGTGATATTCGCCTGACGGAGTTTGTTGTACTCCAGCGTCAGATCCTTGATCATCTGCTTCGCGTTGTCGGTCGCATTCTTCATAGCCACCATACGAGCACTGTGCTCGGAGGCCTTGGCTTCCAGCAGGAATTGGAATACCTGGAAGTTGAGATAGTGGGGCAAGAGATTCCCAAGGACCTCCCCGGCGCCGGGTTCAAAGAGGTATTCCTTGTCGCTTTTCTTGAGGGCTGTTCCTTCGCCGTGCCCGCTCACACCCGCTTCGACAGCCACGATTTCACCAATCGGGAGAAGCTGACGAACCTCAGCCTTCTGGCTCAGGGTGTTGATGAAGTTGGTGTAAACAACATCCACCTGATCCACATTACCTTTCAGGAACAGGTCCTGGGCGAACTTGGAGATAGCCCGGGCTTCCACGAACTGGGGTGCATCCTTATAGGTGAACTCCGCAGCAAGCTGGCGCTGAGTGCGTGCCACGAACTGCGAGCCCTTGCGGCCAGCGCAGATGTAGACCGTGGTGTCTTTGTCGAAATGAGCCACTTCACGCAGCAAGTTCGAGTTGAGAGCGCCGCACAAACCTTTGTCGGTGCTGATGACAATCACCGCCCGCTTGCGAACCGTTCGCTTCTGCATCAGCGGATGCGAGAAGTCCCCTGCTCCCTCCGTGACCGCAGAGAGAACTTCGTTCATGAGCACAGCGTAGGGACGACCCGAGATGGCCGCCATCTGGGCCTTCCGCATCTTCGACGAAGCGACCATCTGCATCGCCTTCGTGATCTGCGAGGTGTTCTTGACCGACCTTATGCGTCGGCGTATGTCGCGTGTGCTCGCCATGGCGATTTACTTGTAGGACTGCTTGAACTCAGTGATCGCAGCCTTCAGCTCGCCCGCCAAGGCATCGCTGAACGCTTTCTCGGCGCGCACCTTTTCAACCAGGGCCGGCTTGCGATCGGTCAGGAACTGAGAAAGGCGGATCTGGAAATCCTTCACCTTCTCCACGGGCACGTCATCGAGAAGATTGTTCTGCATGGCCCAGAGAATGGATGACTGGATCTCCACCAAAACCGGGTTGTACTGGTTCTGCTTAAAGAGCTCAACAATGCGCTTACCGCGCTCAAGGGTCGCCTGGGTCTTGGCGTCGAGGTCCGAGCCGAACTGGGCGAACGCCGCGAGCTCGCGATACTGCGCCAGCTCAAGCTTGATCTTGCCGGCCACCTGCTTCATCGCCTTGATCTGCGCGGCAGAACCGACGCGGGATACCGAGAGACCGACAGAGATCGCAGGGCGGATGCCCTGGTAGAACAAATCGGTTTCGAGATAGATCTGGCCATCGGTGATCGAGATGACGTTCGTCGGAATGTAGGCGGATACGTCGCCGGCCTGCGTTTCGATGATCGGCAGCGCGGTCAGCGAACCGTTCCCGTTCTTCTCGTTCACGCGAGCGCTGCGCTCAAGCAAGCGGCTGTGCAGATAGAAAACGTCACCGGGATACGCCTCGCGACCTGACGGGCGCTTCAGCACCAGGGACACCTGGCGGTAGGCGACCGCCTGCTTGGAGAGGTCATCAAAAATGATCAGCGCGTCCATGCCATTGTCCATGAACCACTCACCCATGGAGGCACCGGAGAACGGCGCGAGATATTGGTTCGCGGCGGAATCGGCAGCACCGGCCGCTACGACGATGGTGTATTCCATCGCGCCGGCCTTCTCGAGCTCCGCGATCACGCGCGCAATGTTCGACTGCTTCTGTCCGATAGCTACGTAAATGCTGTATACCGGGCGGAAACCCTTCTCGCCGAGAGCGAAGCCCTGCTTGTTGATGCGGGCCTGATTGATCATCGTGTCGACGCCAATCGTGGTCTTGCCGGTGGAACGATCACCAATGATAAGCTCGCGCTGACCGCGACCGATTGGGATCATGGCGTCCACCGACATGATGCCCGTCTGAAGTGGCTGGCTGACCGACTGGCGCTTGACGATGCCCGGGGCGATTTTCTCAACCGGGTAAACCGCGTCGGCCGCGATCGGCCCCTTACCATCCAAAGGACGGCCCAGAACATCCACCACGCGGCCCAGGAGGCCCTTGCCCACCGGGACGGAAAGCAGCTTGCCGGTGGTGCGAACTTCGGATCCTTCACGAACCGCGAGATAGTCACCAAGGATGATCGCACCAACCTCAGTCTCCTCGAGGTTCAGGGCCAGACCGATGGTGCCGTTGCCGAAGTCCAACATCTCGTTGGCCATGCAGTCGGACAGTCCTTCGATCTTCGCAACACCGTCGGAGATCTCGCGGACGAGGCCGACGTTCTGTTTTGAGACCGAGGTCTTGAGACCGGAGATTTGGGCTTCGATTTCCTGGAGAAGTGAACTCATAGTTCTGTCGAGTTATGGGAGAGTCGATTCGGTTCGTTAAAAGGATTCATTGAGCGCGGCCAACCGGGCCTGCACGCTGCCATCAAACACATCGCTGCCGACCTGAATGCGCAGACCGCCGATGAGCGCCGGATTTTCGCTGAACACAAGGGTGACGCCAGCACCATAGCGCCGCGTAAGATTCTGCTCCAGAGAAGCGCGGGTTGCCGGGCTCAGAGCCACGGCGCTTTCCACCTTCGCAGACCGGCGCTGGACGTCGAGCCTCACTAGACGCGCAAAATGGGATAAGACCCCCATGTAGCCACGCGGCTTCTTGGCGATCACCTCCGACATCGCACGGCGAACCTTGGCCTCATCGAGGACACCCTCGTTGCGGCAGGCGCCCAGGAGTGACTTGGCGTCGCGACGGGCCTGCTTGGAGATTTTCATGGCAGCGGATCGGGGGTTTAGGCGGCCAGATGGCGGGAAGCCTCATCGGCCAGACGTTGCTGATCCTCTGCCGTCAGCACCTTGCCTGCAACCTTGGAAGTGGTTTCAACCACCAAGCGACCCACCTCGCGGCGGAGTTCTGCCTTCATTCGGGCGAGCTCGGCCTCACTGGCTTGGCGGGCCTTGGCGATAATGTCATTCGCGGTCGCCACTGCCTTCTGTGTCTCCACCTCGAGAACCTTGGAGGCGGCCTCGCGAGCTTCGGCAATCTGTCGATTGGCCTCTTTGCTGGCGTTGGTGAGAATTTCCTCAGACTTGGCCTGGGCACGCGCCAACTCCTGCTTCATCTTTTCGGCATTCGCCAGACCTTCGGCGATCTTGCGCCGACGATCCTCCAACACCTTCTGGATGGGTCCGTAAGCGAATTTGTTCAAGACGAAGGCAACCAGACAGAAGCTGATGACCTGGGAAATGAAGAGGGTCGGATTCCAACCAAAGGTCTCGCCAATACCTTTGGCGATGCCGATCAAGCCTTCGTCCGCCGCCGCAAGAATGAACCAGTTAGCCATATAATTTCTTCAAAAAAGGAAAAGTCCCCGAGGCGCAGGCGCCCCGGGGGGGATCCGTCATTACTTCACGAGGAAGATCGCGAAGAAGATGATACCTTCGGCAAGCGCCGAACTGATGATCGCCTGGGTCAGAATCTGGCCCGCTGCGCCAGGATTGCGACCGACGGCCTCCGAGGCCTTCATACCGATGAGACCCACACCGAGCGCCGAGCCAATAGCTGCGAGGCCGATGTGAATACTGCCCGAGATTTCTGCGAGCATTTCCATATATATTACCTTTCTTTATTCTCATCCCCCCCCGCAGTCTGGCCACGGTCAGAGGGACGAAATGGTTTCGGTCCACTCAGTGAGCGTGACCCTTGTGTCCCTCAGCATGGTCGTGATGTTCATCAGGCCCATGCGCGCAAATCAGGGACGTAAAAATAGCGGTGAGAAGGGTGAAGACCAAGGCCTGCACCAGACCGACGATCAGCTCCAGGAAGTAGAAGGGCAGCGGCACGAGCCAGCCGAGATAGCGCCCCCCCATGATTGCCATGGCTTCCAAAAGATTTTCACCCGCGAAGATGTTTCCGTAAAGACGGAAGCTGAGCGAGACAGGGCGGAAGAGAATCGACACCACTTCAAGCACGCCCACCGCGAGGAAAATGAGGATCAGGAAGGCGCGCATCCCTCCCTTGGCATCTCCACGATATCCGAAAATGTGGCTCAGAAAACCACCGGGACCGTTGGCGCGGAAGGCCCAGACGGTCCAGCACACGAAGAAGACCATCGACATCGCCGAGGTCATGTTCAAATCGGCATTCCCACCACGGAGCAGCGGCTTCTCGATATGGTCGAAGGTCGCCAGCAGCCCCTGCCCGGTCGGGTGCAAGCCCCAGCCGATCGTGCCAACTCCGGGCAGAAGCCCAAACCAGTTGGTGAAGAGAATGAAGATGAAAACCGTCGCAAAAAACCAGAAGGTCTTGGAAACCAGCTCCCCACCAATAATGCCGGACAGAAAGCTATGAAGGCCTTCAACCAGCCATTCCCAAAAATTCTGTCCCCCTTCGGGAACTTCCTTGGCCTGGCTCATCGCCATGCGGGAAAGCACAATGAGCAGCAACGCCACCGTCCAGGTGATCATCATGGAGTTGGTCACCATCAACGGACCCACCTTGAACAAAATCGGAGCCGCAGGGGGGAGCCCCGAATGCTCACCATGTCCTCCATCGGCCTTGTGGGCGGCATCCGTCACCGATGCTGCCGCATGCTCCGCAGCCGCGCCGAGCTCAGCGGCCGCTGCGACCCTCCACGAGCTCAGACCGAGCATCAGGACCAACGCCAAAATCAAAGTGTTCAGCCGCATGTGTGTTTGGTAGTGACCACTCGGTAAAGAATACCCCGAGCAGGTTGAGTCACCGAAAAGCGTGGAGAAACTGCCGGAGTGTGAAATGTTTCACAAGGGTTTTTTTGGAGAAACTGCGGGGGTATTAACTCGTCTCACGATTTACATTAAAGAACTGGGGGCGAACTTCCCTTCAAAGTGAGGGCTGCTGCCATTCCAGCAGTTCGCATTTTGAAAAGAAGGCTTTCAGCTTCATGCGGCGGTTCCTTTAGCCGCAACGCGGCGTCCCATACCAGCCCAGGGCAACGCCCTGGGAATGGCGTGAAAAACGAATCAAGCCCTGAAGGGGCGATCCAAACCGCGCCGCGCACAAATCGAATCGCCACGGATCGCAATCCGTTGGCCCGCCCCTTCAGGGCTTGGGATGAATGGGGGGCGGTTTTCCTGGGGCGTTGCCCCGCTGGTATCGGGCGCGCCGTTGGCGCTAGATCCAAGCACCAGCCCGCGCATCTTCGCCACCGCATCGGACGCGTCGGCGAACGGGTCGAACTTTTCAAAGAAGGCTTTCAGCTTCATGCGGCGGTTCCTTTAGCCGCAACGCGGCGTCCCATACCAGCCCAGGGCA
>CAMAVD010000217.1 GCA_945861575.1 Akkermansia muciniphila | reverse complement strand
AAAATCTATTGCTATCTGGCCAGGAGGACGCATTGTAGATTGTCTGTTCGATACAGTAGCTTGTCACTTTCACGGCATGGTGAATCCTCAGTTGAACTCGATTCTGTGATGATTTTAGACCCGATTGTCGGGAACAGTCCGAAGAAGGCAACGGTTCGTTTAGGACAGCAAAGCATCACATGAGCAATAAATTGTTTGTTGGGAATCTTTCCTTCAACACCACTGAAACCCAACTGCGCGACACCTTCTCCGAATTCGGTGCCGTCAGCGAAATCAACCTGATGATGGACCGTGAAACCGGCCGTCCTCGTGGATTTGGTTTCGTCACCATGAGCAACGCCGAAGAAGCGCAGGCTGCCATTGCAGGTCTGGGCGGACGTTCCGTTGATGGTCGCGAACTGACGGTCAACATCGCCAAGCCCCGCGAAGAGCGTTCTGGCGGCGGCGGTGGCGGCGGCGGTCGCCGTGAATACAGCGGCGGTGGCGGTGGTGGTGGCGGCCGTGGTCGCTACTAGGCCATTGGCTAGTATCTGTTAATTTCATAGAGGCCCGGCTTACGCCGGGCCTCTTTTTTTGCGTCCGCAGGGTTTCGAGTCGATGAGGACTCCGTCCCCGCTGAATTTGAGCGTCCAAGTCAGGTGGTAGGGTGTTTCGTAAAAGCATACCTTGATGAGACATGACCCGCTGGGTAAAGCGAGGTCGTTCCATTTTGTCTCAGCTCCAGGGTGAGCGGCTTAGAGTCCTGCGCCATTTTCAGCGTGGCGCTCTCGAGTTTCTGGTCATTCGCTGTGACCTTCTGTAGGAGAGCCGACTTAGCTTTCGTCGTCGAAGTTGCCCGCAAAGGGCGGAGGAGAGAGGGCCGCCGGTTCTTGTCGGATCTCGGGCTCCGAGGCGTCGCCGTTGATTCCCTCGCGGATCACGCGGTCTGTGATGTCGGAGATGAACTGTTTCAACGACTTGTTAAGCTCCACAAACTCGGGCCAGAGGGTTTCATCCACAAAACTTCGCGGCACGCGTGCCATGACCGTAGTGTATCTCTGGCGAGGGTAGCGGTAGGGGCGTATGTCGTAGCGGCGAAGCAGGGCGACGAACAGCTTCCGAGACCAGGCATCGGTCATCTTGAATCTGTATTCGATGGGAGATTCGGTACGATTGAATTCCTTCAATCGATCCAGGATCCTCTGCCGTGCGCTGGCGGCGGCATCTCGCTCGCCGGGCGTTGCTGCGCCAGCGTGGAGGGCTTCGACCCGTTTAAGCCGTTCAATAAGTTTTTCTTCGTCCGTCATGACAATCCGATTCTGAATTCAGCCTGCCGAATTGCCCGGAAGCCGTCCAGCGTTTCTAGGCGGCGGCGGCGGCACGTCCACGCATCTCCGAGGAGCGGGAGTTAGGTGGTATGTCACTCAGGATCTGCAGCGTGTCGCTTTTGAGGTGTTCTCCGCCACGAATGTGACTAGCCCGCGCCTCATTCTTCTGACAGGGTTCGGCCTCTTATGAAATGCCGATCGCGAAAAGGTATTGGTTTCACGTTGATCGAACTCCTGGTGGTGATTGCCGTGATCGCCATCCTCTTCGGACTCCTGTTGCCCTCGCTCGGCAAAGCTAAAGGCAGGGCCCAGACCATCGCGTGCTCCAACAATCTCCGCCAACTCATCATCGGATGGACGAGCTATGCGGATGACCGTGGAGGGAAGACCGTCAACAATCATGGGATTCAAGAGACCTTGAGAACTCAGAGCAACTGGGTGAACAACGTCCTCGACTGGGGGCTGAGCAAGGGAAATACCAATCTGGCCACCCTCCGAGAAGGCCACCTTACTCCTTACCTTGGAGAGAATACTGGCATCTTCCACTGTCCTTCTGACAAATCAACCGCTGAGAATGGGAGCCGCATTCGCAGCTACGCCATGAACTCCATGGTGGGGGATCCCGGAGAGCTTACCAATCGTTTCAACCCGCATCTTCTTCAGTTCTTCAAAATCACAGACTTTCCTAAGCCGTCGGAGACCTACGTCTTCTTGGATGAGCACCCAGACACCCTTAATGATGGTTTTTTTATGAACCGCTGGGCGGAGGAAAAATGGGGTAATCTTCCAGCAAACTACCACGATAGCGGAGCCAACTTGTCCTTTGCCGATGGCCATATTGAACGTCACCGCTGGGTGGAGGAGTCCACGCTCAAGCCCAATATCCGGGGCGGCTCCGGGGGGGTGTTCTCTGCGCCGGGATCGAAGGACTACGAATGGCTCCGGGATCGCAGCAGCGTCCGCCGCTGAGGAGAACCGTCCCTGTCATGGAACGGTATCCGCATGCTCAAATACCTTGAGAATGCGGCTGAAGGCGTCTCGCAGTTCTGAGAAGCTCTGAAGATCCACGGTATAGCGTCCCTCAGAATTCCCCTGCGCAGTCACATGACCGTCGGCGTAGAGAACATTGGCGCTTCGAAGCCGGTGGTGGGTGCGGGGCTTGACGTTGAAGGAGGCTAGGTCGGGTGGGCAGAGGAAGAGGCTGTCCACCACCAAAGCCCTGATGGGCTCCCCGTTGCGATTGAGCCCGAGGTTCTCGAGCTGAAGATTCTGCGGGGAGTTCGTGGGACTGTGAAAAAGTTGGGTAACACCCGCATGGCGGTAGTAGTAGCTCCCCTGGGCCTGCGTATTGCCCACCCTGCCCAATTCAGCGTCTGCATCAAGAGGTTGATCGCTGCCCGGACAAAAGAAGGCCCGCCGCGACTGCGCCATATAGTCCTTTAGCAGGAGCCCAAGGCCTACGGGGGCACCATTTCTGAGGGAGAGCAGACTCGTGGGAGATCCTGTGGAGGGATAGAAGTCTGCTGGGCTTGTGAAAGGCGGGGCCACGGGTCCGTAGGGGATCATGCCCTCGTGGTCCTCTGCGTAGCCATGAATCGCGATCCCTATCTGGCGCAGGTTGGAAATGCAGGCCGCCTTGCGGCTCTTGTCACGTGCGGAGCTCAGGGCAGGAAGGAGGAGGGCGGAGAGCACAGCGATCACGGTGATCACCACCAGAAGCTCAATGAGGGTGAAGCCGATCCTACCCTTTCTTGCGAAGGGCAGGGCGTTGAACTCTTGTTGTTGCTTTACCTTCACTCAGTTTCCACAACCCCCGATCCAGAACGTCCGCCCCCATGGCTGACGATCCAGGAAAGAGGACAGCCAAGGCTAGGGTAGCTGCAAAGTTTCCCCTTGCCTAGCAGGGCATTGATAGTCGGCCCGCGGTCCGGAGTCACTGGATATCTTGCTGCTAGCGATTGGGCTGAGGGGTGTAGCGGAGGTAGGGCTTGACGTGGCGGGCCCCCTTGGGGAACAGGGCAGGGATCTCGGCATCCTTCACGGCGGGCGTGATGATGCAATCGTTCCCGTTCTCCCAGTTGGCCGGAGTGGCCACCCGGAATTGAGCGGTCAGCTGGAGAGAATCGATTACCCGCAGGATCTCTAGGAAATTACGCCCGGTCGAGGCGGGGTAGGTCAGGGTCAGCTTGACCTTCTTATCCGGTCCAATCACGAAGACCGAGCGCACCGTGAAGGTGCTGTCAGCATTCGGATGAATCATGTCGTAAAGGTTTGATACCGTGCGATCTGGATCGGCGATGATCGGGAAATTCATCGAGCAACTCTGCGTCTCGTTGATGTCCCCAATCCAGCCCTGGTGAGAGCTGAGAGGATCGACACTGATCGCGACACACTTGACGCTGCGTTTGTCGAACTCCGGCTTCAGCTTTGCCGCGGCACCCAACTCCGTGGTGCAGACAGGGGTGAAGTCGGCGGGGTGAGAGAAGAGGATCCCCCATCCAGTGCCCAGCCACTGATGGAAGTCGATCGTCCCTTCTGTGGTCTCTGCCGTAAAGTTCGGAGCCGTATCACCCAAGCGCAATGCCATATCGTTTCGTTGTAAATGTGTGTCTGCCACCCGCCATCCACGGCGGTGGGGGATTTTATAAACAAAAAGCTGGATCCTGGGAAGGGGGAATATATCCGAGCGCCTCAGGCAGCACGTCACTCAATGGTGCCCTAAGAACCGGGGTGAGGGCAGGGAAGTGCGATCCAGTCGGACTCGCGGACATTTCAACCCAGGCGCACGAGGGGAGCGGGATGCCCCGGTAGTAGCGCATTCGCTTGCTCGCTGGCTGTGGATCGACTGCGAAGAACGGGCTGCTTCCCACCGTGACCACAAGTTCCTGTTTGAAGGGTGGCCTTCGAAGTCTAAGAAGCTACTAAGGAAATTCCTTAGTTGTTCTCAGGTATCTCCGCAGAGAGGTTTGGGACCAGCCCGATAGGCGATGGAGCGCGTTGGGTATTAAATAGACCCGTTCCTAAGGGTGAAGTGAGCTGTATGCCTTCAGGAAGTTTTTATCGACTCAAGAAGTAAGACATGGAGACGCCTGTTCGGGTCTCACGGCCCTAAACAACTACTGGATCTTCGGTGGGTTGCGCGTGCGGGCCGGGATTGTCGGGGGAATGCATGACGAGCAGGTTTCACTTCCATGGCCTGCTGGGAGTGTACGGCGATTTCGGTCTGGCGGTTGTTGCGACCTTACGTTGTTACTTCGGTGTCTACGGGTTTACGAACTCCTAGCACGTTGTTCGATCTTCGAACACGTTTCGGACGGAGGGTGCCATGTGGTGGTGGTGGTGGTACGACCACCGCATGGCTCCATCCCTCTCGGGCAGCAAGCCTATTCCGCTCCCGGCTTGTTAAAGGCAGATGCTTCCAACCCCGCGACGGCGAGCTGATACTCCCGTTCCTCCAGCTGAGCGAGCCGCTCACATTTTTGCAGAGAATCGACCGCAACGAGATCGAAGGGCTGGAGGGCGAGATAAGCTCGCAGGCTTCGTCGAGCCTCGCCGCTGTCGCCCAGATGCATATGACATAGGGCGAGCCCAAGCCACGCACCGTAGAGATCGTGGTTCAAGTCCAGAGCACGCTCGCAGCTCTGCAGGCAGGCCCCGGTTCGACCCATGCGCCAAAGGACAGCAGCGCGGCGGTTCCATCCTTCCGCAAACGCTGGATATGCATGAACAACTTCATCGAGCATCTGGAGGGCCTCGGCATGCCGTTCCTGGGAGGAGGCGGCCTCGGCCTGCAGAAGCTGTCGAGCTGCCTCGACTCCGGCTGACTGGAACCAATGCGCGTCTAGCGCGCGTCGGGCGGCGTCTCGCACTTCCTCCTGGGGATGGCGCATCCCTTCCAGCAGCTGAGCCTCAGCGCCCAGCGACGCTAGGGTGGTGGCGGCGTGATCGCGCCAGGGTGCCTGAGCGACGCACAGCTGTTGCACAAGATAGTCCCGATACCACGCGCTGCGAAACGCCTGGAGAGCGATCACGTAGCTGGTGGAGATCACCAGAGCTGTCAGGGCTAGCCGGTGAGCCCAGTTTGGACGGCTGAGTGGCACCGATCACCATAAGCAATACGACCCGTGCCTGCCATCGGAGCAGGCACGGGTCGGCAGATAGGGGAAACTACAGCACGTTGGCCGCCAGTTCCGCGAGCTCGGAACGCTCGCCGCGCTGCAGCTCCACATGGGCGGCAATGGGCTGTCCTTGGAACTTGCTCACGATGTAGTTGAAGCCGTTCGACGCTGAATCCACATAGGGATTATCGATCTGGTAGGGATCGCCCGTGAACACAATTTTGGTCCCATGTCCGACCCGGGTAATGATCGTTTTGACCTCTAAAGGGGTCAGATTCTGGGCTTCATCGATGACCATGAACTGATTGGCAATGCTCCGGCCCCGAATGTAGCTGAGGGCTTCCACCACAATCATCCCTGAGCGCATCAGATCGGTGCTGCGACGATTGTCTTGCCCCATGTTTAGATCGCTCAGTAGCTCCAGTGCATCATGGATGGGCTGCATCCAGGGATTGAGCTTCTCCTCCAGAGAGCCGGGGAGGAATCCAAGTTCCTTGCCCATGGAGATTGTGGGCCGGGCGACCACGAGACGTCGAAACTCCCGGTCGACCACGGTCTTGCGCAGGCCTGCAGCCATCGCCATCAGGGTTTTTCCTGTGCCCGCTTTACCCATGAGCGTGACCAGCTTCACGCGGTCGTCCAAAAGGGCATCTAACGCGAAGTGCTGCTCGCGATTCTTTGGTTTGATGCCCCAAACGCCCTCGCGGCTGTCGACAATGGGGATAAGCCGCTTGCCGGAGGGGTCGGCCTTGGACAGCACGTTGCGCTTCGGGTTGGATTCATCAATCAGCGTGCAGTATTCGCTTGGAAACAGAGCACGGTCACCCGTGATGTCCAGTTCGCCCTTCGCGCGGAACTCCGCGATGCGTTGGGGGGATACGGTCAGCTCCGCCATTCCGGTGTAGAGATCCTGCACTTGGACGCGCCCGGTCTCGTAATCCTCCGCCGGCAAGCCAACCGCATCGGCCTTGATCCGAAGATTAATGTCTTTCGACACCAAGATGGTGGGGAGCTTGGGGCGAGCCTTTTGGACCTGAAGCGCCAAGTCGAGAATGCGGTTGTCCACCGACCGACCGTTCGTGCCTCCGTTGCCATGACCATTGGACATGACTGACTTTTTCTGGAAAAGCACCCGGAGCGTTCCTCCGTTCGAAAGCTTCACGCCCTCGTTGAGGCGCCCCTGAGCGCGAAGGCCGTCCAGGAGCCGAGAGACCGCTCGAGCACTTTGGCCGCGCTCGGACGTCTCGCGCTTGAATTGATCGATTTCCTCGATCACCTCGATGGGGACGATGACGTGGTTCTCCTTGAAGCTCAGGATCGCGCTGGGATCGTGAACCAAAACATTAGTATCGAGGACGTAGTTCTTCACAGCAGTAAGGCGTTCCATGTGGGGACGGTTTGACTCGAGTGAGTAGGAAACATTATCGGTGGGCGCGTTCGATTCGGCGATACCATCTCTGCAAATGTTTGAGGTGGGAGGGAAACTTGTAATGGCCGGAGTAGAGAAAATTGGCGATCATACCATAGAGATCAAAATCGATGAAACGTGGAGCATCGTCGAGTAGGTAGGGATGCTGCGATGCCATCTGATCATAGGGTACGAGTAATGTGCCGAGTTGTGTGAGAAGCGCTTTTTGTTGCCCGCGCCAGAGTTCGATGCAGCCGCGCCCGAAGCGCCGCTCCTTGTGGCGAAGGAAACGCAGTTGATCTGATTCCGGGACAAACTCTTTCCAGTAGATGTCATTCAATCTAAAGCCAGCCCCTTCCACCTCATTCTCAACATGAGGCCAGAGAAGGTCCTGCAGCCCGGCCCAGCGCCGTGGAAAAAGGTCGAGATCCAGGAGGTCGTCCAGGTATTTGGCGATCACCTGAGATTGGTCACCTGTTTCGAAAACCACCGCGCGCTCGTGGCGGATAACAGGCACCTGGTAATAGCGCTGGCGAGTGAGCTTCCAGATCAGACTCCGATCGCCGTTCGGTATGTCCACCACCTTGAACGGGCTGCCGGAGTATTCAAGGAGGCGTCTCTGAACGAGACAGTAGGGACTCCAGGGAAACTGATAGAGCTCGATCATCGGTAGCAAGCGGGTGGGGTTGGCAAAGACATTGGAAGGCCAGAGGCAAGGTAACAACCGTTCCCTTTGATCCTGGCCCGCAGATCGGAGATCTGATAAGGTCCACGGTCTTAATGTAATCCCGGAAGTCCACTAGACAAGTGCCGTTTTCGTCAACCCTTCTGGCGAAGGAAATTACAGCTCCAAAGAACTTGCAGAATAGCCGATTCCATTCTAGGTACAGTCTGATGGCGACGTTCGCCTAAGGCCTCCTACATTCATGACACGTTGTTTCACGCACAGTGCCAGCCGCGTTGCGGATCTGGTGCAAGAGCAGCTCGCGAAAGACCTGGGGCACCTGCGCCCCCGCCGGATCGTTCTCAAACCCAACTGGGTTCTGCATGAGACCGACTCCCGTTTTCCCATCCGGGCTCTCGTCACGGATGCTCGCGTTATTGAGGCGACTTTGCAGGCCTGCCTGGAGCTGTTTCCAGGGGTAGAGTCCATCGTAGTCGGAGACTGCCCCCTGCAATCGTCCGACTGGCCGCTGATGTGCCGCCAGAGCGGTTTGGACTCGGTCATGGCCCGATTCTCAGCCCAGGGAGAGAAGGTTCGGTTTCGCGATTTGCGCAAGGATGTCTTTCGCAAAGATTCCGCCGGTTTCATGGTGCGCAGCGATGAGGACCACGGTGACCCACGTGGCTACCGGGAGGTCTGCCTGGGTGCAAAGAGCCACCTCGAGCCTATTTCAGATCAGGCCCATCTATTCGCGGTGAACGACTATACCTCCAGCGTCACGCGTAGCAATCACCGCAAAGGAGACCACCGCTATCTGGTGAGCCAAAGCGTTCTAGACTCCGACCTTTTCATCAATCTGCCGAAGTGGAAATCGCACGCAAAGAGCGGGATCACCTGTGCCTTGAAGAACCTTGTGGGGATCAACGGCGACAAGGCCT
>CAMAVD010000216.1 GCA_945861575.1 Akkermansia muciniphila | reverse complement strand
ACCCAACCCCACCCAACCCATGAGAACCCTATCGTACCTCACCCTTGCCGCAGGCCTGATTGCCACGAGCGGCGGCGCTGCTCGCGCTGCTGTCTTTCTGACGGAGGACTTTAATAACAAGACCACGCAGGATCTGGTCGATCTAGGCTGGATCTTTGCCAAGAATGAATTCGCAAAGGAGACTGGAACGGACTTTGGCATCGCTTCCTACCCTTTCGAGCCGGGGAATTTCCCCTCCGGGAAGCGGCCAGGCGCTGATTTCACAGATCCCGTCAGCCTTTTAACCTACTACGGTCCCCCTATGGCGAACGGGATCGCCTCTGCCCTCACTGAGGAAGAGTGAGCCGGGTTTCTAATCTCAGATTCCGACGCGGCCGGCGGGTCAGATGACATTAAGTCTCAGTCCGAGTTTTACGCGATCACGGCTCCATTCAGCACCGTAGGAAGCGGCCCGGTGTGGTGGCATGCGGACATGGCCTACTTGGTCAACAACAACGGCGAGTGCGTCACGGATTTGAGCGTGTCGGTCGACGCAGGTGAGACCTGGATTCCATTTTACCAGAACGCGGAGCCTCAGCGCGTGGTCAAGAGCTACAACAAGTTTACGCTCGACCCAGAGTACGATGGATCTGCGGTCATCGGAGGCTGGCCCGTGCTCGGCAGCGGCTCCTTGACCAAGTCCTTCAATGGTTTGCACGGTCGTGTGCATTTTCCTCTGCCGACAGAGGTCATCAATAAGGCGGACGTCAGGATCCGTGTGCGATACTTTGAGCCAGGAGACGCCTGGTGGATCGCCATAGACAATATCGTGGTGGACGACGTGACCGCCCCTGTAGGAGCGGTCGTCGTACTTGATGAGAAGTTCGAAGGAGGCATTCCTCCGAGTTGGAAGACCACGACGAGTGGTGCAAACTCATGGGGCACACAGCCTGCGCGCGATGCGGACGGTAACTTCTACCGCCGCTTCACCTTCAAAGATGTGGATGACAACGATGTGATTCAATATGTGAACATCGACTTGATTCGCGAAGGGGCTTCACGCATCGCAGCCGGCACGAACATCACGGCGGAGGCCCTGCTGAAACTAGACAATCAGAGTTTTACCGATTTCCCCGATCTGGTTAACACGAACCCAAATGAAGGAAAGCTCGATGGGCGCTTCATTATGTCGCTCGCGGGTGGTAACTATGCGATTCGGTCTGATTCGAGGGAGCTCTCCGAGATCAACGAACTGGACACTCCCAGCATGAATCTGACGGACGCCACAAGCGTTTTCCTGTCCTTCGATTCCGAAGCGCTGCCCTATACGCCCTCGACCCGCTACGAAGTTCAGATCAGTACCAACGGCGGGGAGACCTTTGATCAAGTCTTCAGCTATATGCGTGCCCTTCTGGACTTGGGAGAATCCGCTTCCTTTACTAGGCACCATATTGAGTTACCGCAGGCGGCCGGAAAGGCGAATGTGATCGTACGGTTCCACGCAGAGGGGGGAGACGCCTCGGCACGAGGTTTCTGGGTGATTGACAATGTAAGCGTGACGGCGAACAAGTCCGCTGCCTCCCCTATCCAAGTGACTGCCGCGCCCGGTTTGGGAGGCAAGGTGGACCTCACGTGGATCGGTGGTCAGGGGCCCTTTGCGTTGCAAAAGAAGGTGAAGCTCAGCGACGATTGGGCCACCGTGACAACTGTGGGCGGCCGAGCTGCCAGCGTGAACGCCGAAGGGGCGACAGGCTTCTTCAGGGTGATTGAAGGCGCTGCTGCGCGATAAACCATCGGCCGACATTCGCCAACTTCTCAGACCAACCAGGCTCGCGCGCTCAGTTTGGCGCGGAGCCTGGTTTTTCTTTCCCCGCCGAGACGTGCTGCGCTGCAGCAGTTCTTATTTTGAAAATCGGCGTGCCTCTTTCTGGGAGTGGGCAACCGCTGATCCGTTCCGCTCCCGTACGACCCCGCCAGGGTCGTGATGTGCGGTGACGGGCAACCCCGAGTGTCCCTTCGGTCGGCCCGGGCTACCCGCTTCGAACCCTCTGGGGTTCGCGGCCGAAGAAGCCGTTTCGGCTCAGAGCTCCACTGTCCGATCCCGCTCCCGATCCCGAAGGGATCACAGCCCATAGCCGGTCGGTTGAGGACCTCCGGGACGACACCACCGGTTCTCTGTTTTAGTGGAAGGATCCTGGAGGGATCCCACGCCTCGGCAAGCGATGAGCCGTATTGGGGACAGGAGTTCCCTGGCATGATGAGAACTGCTGGCTGCGCTTGAGCGCCTGGTTTTCGCCGGTTATACATTGCACGCGTATGGTGAAAGCGCCAGAGGGCTGGCGCACTCCAAGGCTTCCTTCCTTTGGCTCACCGGACGCGAGCCTCAAGAGGCCGCACCGGAGGGTGGGGCCGGAATAAAGCCAAAGGCACCAATGCTGAGACGTCCTATGGAGTTTCTGTCCTATGGAGTTTCTTGGGTTTTTCTCGTGGAGGCGCTATGGTTTGTTTCGGCGAGCTTGATGCTCGGATGGTGAACAGACTGGATGGTTGATTTAGCAAACCGAATTCATTGGATGATCGCCTTAAGACTGACTCGGGTTTTGGCCTCGGGACGAAGCACTTTCGTTCGGTGTCTCCTTGTCTACCCTCTGCTCGCTGCGACGAGCTTGCTGGCCGCTGATCCGAAGAGTCTTCCAAACGGTTTTGCTCGGGAAGCTCCGCGCTCATTGTCGGAGTTCCGCGGCATGGAAAAGCATATCACCGTGCTGACCAGGAAGATCACGCCCGCTGCTGTAGCCGTCCAAGTGGGCTCTGCTGTCGGCAGTGGGGTTGTGGTGAGTGCTGATGGAACGGTCCTGACCGTGGCACATGTTGCTGGGCGACCCGGACGCGAGGTTCTCTTCGTTTTTGCCGATGGACGGAGAGCACGGGGGAAAACACTGGGTGTGAATCTCGGACCGGATGCTGGGATGATGAAGATCACGGATCCCGGCCCCTGGCCCTTCGCGGATCTCGCGCCGTCGAAGGAGAGTTCGGTAGGCGATTGGGTCCTGGCGCTTGGGCATCCGGGTGGCTGGGATCCGGAGAGGCCGATCGTGGTACGCTTGGGCAGGATTCTCGAAACGGGTTCGGACTTTCTTCGCAGTGATTGCACGATTACAGCCGGCGACTCCGGCGGTCCGCTTTTTGATATGCAGGGCAGGGTGACAGGCGTCCATAGCTTCGTGCGAACGGCTACGACCGCCAACTACCACGTTGACATCAGCAACTACCACGCGGATTGGAGGCGACTCACCGCAGGCGAATCCTGGGGCCAGGAGGAGACGGCTCCCCGCCCCTGGCTGGGAACCCGGGGCTCGGACGAGGTGGGCGGGGGGTGTCGCATCGAGGTCGTCGATGAGAGAGGCCCGGCATACAAGGCGGGTCTCCAGGTCGGGGATGTGGTCCTGAGTATCAACGGTGCAACTGTGGAGGGAGCTGAGGCTTACTCACGCGCTGTGCGTTCCTCCAAGATCGGCTCCGAACTTCAACTCATTGTGAGGAGAGGCGAAGCGGAGAAGACGATTTCGGTAAAAGTCGCTGAACGGGGGCAACGATGAGCTTCTTCACAAGGATCAAGAGGCATGCGATGGCGCGAGTTTTGCCCCGGCACCTTTGGCTGGCCGTGATAGGTCTGATTTGCGTTGGCTTGGCCGGCGAGTCTGCGGAAGTCACTCCTCAGGATTCGGAGAGGCTTCCTCGATCGCAGTATCGCAGTGGAGAGCAAGTGCTCCGGGCTCTCACCCCGCTGTCTGAGTCGTGCCGTTCTTCGGTGGTAAAACTTGATATCGACGGAGCCACTGTCTGTCTGGGAGCGGTGGTGGACAAGAGTGGCTTGATCGTGACAAAGGCCAGCGAGTTGCGCCCCGGACGCCTAAGCGCTTGGCTCTCCACAGGAAAGGAAGTTCCTGCCAAACTCTTGGGAGTTGATGCCGAGAACGATGTCGCTTTGGTGAAGGTGGAGAGCGATAAACTCAAACCTGTGGAGTGGGGCATGAATCGGGTCGAGGTGGGCCAATGGGTCGTCACCCAGGGAATCGCCGCGACGCCCCAGGCCTTGGGCGTCGTCAGTGTTCCCGCACGAAAGATTCGTCATCCCCGGGCGCTGATCGGGGTGAGTCTCGCCATGAACGGTAGCTCCACCACCATCGCTTCGGTGATGGAAGGGTTGGGAGCGGAAGCGGCCGGGCTTCGTGGCGGTGACCAGGTGAAACGAGTCGACGGCATCCCTGTGACGGAAGGGCAGGAGCTCATTAAACGGCTGCGCGACTACCGTGAGGGGCAGACAGTGACTCTGGGGATTCGACGTGACGACCATGAACTTGAAGTGATTGTTACTCTGAAACGTGCGGGAGGGGAGACCGAGGATCGAACGGATCGGATCGACCGCATGGGCGGGGATGCCAGCGGACGAGCCGAAGGCTTCGAGCTCGCACTGCAGCACGACAGCGTTTTGCAGCCGTGGCAGTGCGGAGGACCCCTGCTCGATTTGAATGGAAAGGCTGTTGGCTTGAATATTGCCCGCGCAGGGAGAGTATCGTCCTACGCGCTGCCGAGCAGTGTCATTCGGCGAGTGGCCGATCAGCTCCAAGCCCGTTTTGCCTCGGGTCGGGCTCGGCGCTAGACCCTATCGGCGTGCGCCGTGAAAAGGCGCGGAATTCGAGTGGGGGCGCATCCCCACCCGGCAACTCCCGCTCCAACCGGAAGCAGCCGAGGCGCCAGAATCGGGTCGATTTCTCACGCGCTCACCTTTGGGGTCGCCGGATGGGTTCTCGCTGCGTATAACCGGCGCATGGCATCTGACTCTCGGACTCCCCGGTTTCCTCGTCTCCGCCGTTGGGCACGTTGTGTGGCGATCTTCTTCCTCGTTTTCGGTGTGCTCCTCGTCGGCCGCTTTTTCTATGCCTTCCGCGATCGGACTGGAGGCTACTCGCTGAACCTCGACATCGTTCCTTCGGTTGCAGCGACTGCGTCTGGCGGCCTGCGGGTCGGTTTCGGAAGGGTGGATATCACGCCGGTCCTGACCAACGCCTCACGGCCAGTGTGGCTGGCGGGCTTTAGCCAGAATCGTGCAGCTACCGGTGTCCATGATCCACTCCAAGTCAACGCCACCGTTATCGAGGACGGTTCGACGCGTGTCGGCATCGCGGTGCTCGATTCCATCGGCTTCTTCTACGACGATGTCATTGAGGTGCGTCGCGCCTGCCAGGAGGAGCTGAAGCTGAGCTATGTGATCGTCTGTTCCACCCACAATCACTCGACCCCCGATCTCATGGGGCTCTGGGGACCGAATCCCTGGACCAGTGGGATTGACCCGGATTACCGGAAGCGGGTGATCCAGTCCGCCGCCCGTGCCTTCAAGGACGCTGTGGGCTCGCTCCAACCCGCGCTGGTTTCCTTGCACGAGATCAAAACGCCGCCGGACGGACTGGTCGCGGATACGCGGAAGCCCCAGGTCTTCGACTCCGACCTGCGGCTGATGCTTTTTCGCAGCACGACTGGGACCGAAGTGCTTGGTTCCATCGTGGGCTGGGGAAATCATCCTGAGACCCCTTGGTCCAGGAACACCGACATCACCGCTGATTTCCCAGGCGTGCTGCGCGAGGCCTTGGAGAATGGCATCATTCACAGCAATCGTGTGGTGCTTCCCGGTTTGGGAGGGACGCATGTTTTTGTCAATGGGGCCGTGGGCGGGCTCATGACCACCCATCCTTCCACCACCGTGACCGATCCGTTCTTGGGGACGGAGCATAAGAAGCCTTCCCACGAGAAAACTCAGGCGCTCGGCCACCAGCTCGCGCGCCGCATCCTGGATCGAGTGAGTCTTTCCAAAGACCCCGGAACCAATCGTGCCCCGATTCAGGTGCATGCGCGAACCGTCCATTTTCCGATCGAGAACAAGGGGTTTCTTCTCGCCACATTCCTGGGGATTCTCGATCGCGGCCATTCCAAGTGGATGCATATGAAGTCCGAAGTGGCCGTCCTGCGCGTTGGGGAAGCGAGTATCGCATGCGTGCCGGGGGAGATCTATCCTGAGATCGTGAACGGGGGCGTGGAGCGCGCGCCTGGGGGGGATTTTGATATCGAACCTGTCGAGGTGCCACCGGTTCGCGAGCTCCTTCCTGGACGTGTGAAATTCCTTTTTGGTCTCGCAAACGATGAAGTCGGCTACATCGTTCCCAGGAGTGAGTGGGATGAGAAGGCGCCCTATCTTTACGGCGCAAAGGGCGCCCCGTATGGTGAAGTGAACTCGGTGGGGCCCCAGACCGCACCCCTCCTGCACGCCGTGTTGAAGACCCTCAGCGATCTCTCCCGATGAAACCCTTGCCATTTCCATTGCTAGCCCGTTGAATCCCGCCCCTAAATGAAACCATTGCACACACTCCGCGCCGGCGTTATTGGCACCGGCTTCATTGGCCCGGTCCACATTGAGGCGCTCAAGCGGTTGGGTGTCCAGGTCACGGCGATCTGTGGCTCCACGCGGTCGGCCACGGCCTGCGCCGAGAAGTGGGGAATTCCCGAAGTGTATGGCGACTACGACTACCAGGCTATGTACCGGTCGCCCAATGTCGACGTGGTCCACATCACCTCACCCAACAAAGCCCATGTGGAGCAGTCCCTGGCCGCCTTGAAAGCCGGTAAGCATGTGGTTTGCGAGAAGCCGCTCGGGATGAACTCGAGGGAAACGGCAAAGGTCGCAGCGGCTGTGGCGAAGAAGGGAAGCCCAGTCTTCGCCGTGAATTACATGTGCCGGTTCTTTCCCGCAGTGCTCCAGATGCGCGCGATGGTGGCTCGTGGGGACCTCGGGCAAATTATCCATGTCCAGGGTCATTTCTTCCAGGACTGGCTGCTCATGCAGACGGATTACAATTGGCGCCTGCTGGCGAGCGAGGGCGGCAAGTTGCGCGCTATCGGAGATATCGGGACGCATTGGATCGATGCGGTGTCCTTCATTCTAGGGTCCAAGGCGGACCGCGTTTTCGCCCATGTGGAGACCTTCCACAAGACCCGCCTGCGCCCACGCGGCGAGGTGCAGACCTTCGCGAAGATCGATCCAAATACGATGGTGCCCTACAAGGTGGACACCGAGGACTTTGGCACCGTGCTGCTTCGATTTGGCAAATCGGCTCACGGTTTCTCAAATGGAGTGCATGCTAACGCCTCGGTCTCACAGGTGGCGGCCGGATGGAAATGCAGCCTCTATCTTGGAATCTACGGTACCAAAGGCAGCGTGCAGTGGGACTTGCAGCAACCCAACGAGATCCGACTGGGACGCCGGGATGAGCCGAACCAGGTCCTTCAGCGCGGCACAGCCGGTTTCAGTGAGGACGTGGTCGGCTTCACGGACTATCCTGGAGGCCATCCGGAAGGGTTCCCGGACAGTCATAAGATGCATTATCGCGCCATTTACCAGCACATCGCCAGCGGAGGCCAGAGCCCCAAGCTTTTCGCCACGGCGGACGATGGCCATCACGAAGTCCGGCTCTGCGAGGCCGTTCTCAAAAGCAGCCGAGCCAAGAAGTGGGTCGCGGTCTGAGTGTTGAGTGTGTTTTCTCCCTCAACAGCAGTTCTTTCCATGAACTTGGAGGACGGGGAGGTGAATTCATGGTACTAAGTTCATGGTCCGTGAGCAGGTCCAAACGGAACAGGAAACTCATTATGGCAGGGAACTCTTGACCCCATACGGTTCATCGCTTGCCGAGGCCTGGGATCCCTCCAGGATCCTTCCAATAAAACAGAGAACCGGTGGTGTCGTCCCGGAGGTCCTCAACCGACCGGCTATATGCTGTGATCCCTTCGGGATCAGGAGCGGGATCGGAACGTGGACAGTGGAGCTTCGAGCCGCAACGGCTTCTTCGGCCCCGAACCCAGAGGGTTCGAAGCGGGTAGCCCCGGGTTGACCGAAGGGACCTGTCCTCCGTCTTGTCCGCCATAGCTTTAGCGACGGCGGAAGCTTTACGCGAAGGGGGACACCCGGGGTTGTCGCCCATCAAACATCCCGACCCTGGCGGGGTCGCACGGGAGCGGAGCGGATCAGCAGTTGTCTACTACCAGAACGTGGAACGCCGATTTTCAAAATGCGAACTGCTGCTCCCTCAAACCCTCAAACCTCACCCTTGACTTCTCGATGCTCCTCGTTGTATGACTTGAACCCAGTCATGTTCGCGCCTTCGCAGGCGTCGGAGTTCCACCCGAAACCTGCCCGGAAAAAGAGTCGCTCGTGTTTGAAAAACAACAGTCGAGGGTCCGTTTCGACCTCGAAAGTTTGGAGCCCAGGCTCCTACTTTCTGCCGTTGTGCCTGTCGCCCTGGCGACAGATCCGAGCCCATTTCCAGCCAGCCTTTCCTCCGAAATACAAGACCTCGGGACTTGTCTCCAAGGATCCAGCACGCCCGAAATCGCCTATGATCCGGCCGATCAGTTG
>CAMAVD010000215.1 GCA_945861575.1 Akkermansia muciniphila | reverse complement strand
TAGGGCCAATAGCTCACTCTCCTCGACGGCTCCAACTCCGATTTTAGGCAGTGCCGCCATGGCGTAGCGCCGGATCTTCTCCTCGGGATCCTGCAATAAACCTAGGAGCCATTGCTTCACCTGAGTCTTATGCTCCGCCGGACCGGATTCGGAATAGACGACTCCCACAGCTCGGATGACCGAGACATTCTCGAAACGTTCCCTTGGCGTTGCCTGATCAAACAAGGGGACTTCCTCGGCCCACAACCTTGGCCAGGGCACGGATCGCAGTCTTTGATACAGTTCCTTGCTGGTGCTGGCGCGCTTCATCCATCAATAGGGTCAGATAAGTCCAATTGCGCAATCCGAAAACGTTGCGGGGACGAGATCAGCGTTAGGAAGGGGGACAGTGGATTCTTGGTTTACAGCGACGTCGTCGCACCCTCGGTGTGGGAGTGTATCAAACCAGGATCGGGGTCAATGTCCCATCCGCTTCCAAACGACCAGGCCGGTCAGAACCGCCAAGCCCAAAAGGGCCCCAACGATCATCCACACTTTCGAGCTGGAACGATAGGCAAGGGTCGGTGGATCTCTGCGTGAGGGAGTCGGCTTCTGTTCCTGCTCAGGTGCCCGTTGTAAAGGGGATTTGAGTAATACCGTGACTTCATCGGGGTCTGCGGGAGAGTCGGTGAATAGTGGGGCTGACTGGGTAGGCGTTAGGGCGGCAGGAGTTTGTTGCATTGCTCGATTGTGAGCCCACACGGCGGTGATCTCATCAATGTTTGTGCCTTCTGCTGATTCTCCCAGATCCAAAACGGTCTCGATCTCTCCAAATCGAACCTTCTGACCGGAGGTAACTGGACACTGCCCGTGAATGCGTCCCTCATCAATGTAGGTCCCATTGGCTGAGTTCAGGTCAGTGATCAAGACCTCAGGACCGTTTACCAGAATTAAACAGTGCTCCACCGAGACTGAAGCGTCTGGAATGACGAGTACATTCTGGTTTCCCCTTCCCACCGTCGTCTTGCCTTCAGCGAGTAAGTGAAACTGCCCCATGTACCTCTCATGAACGAAGATGAGCTTTGCCATTTGGGTGATCCTATTTCCAACCACGGACCAAATCAAGCGCGTCCGACACCGCAATTTGTCGTCCGCTGCCCGGGTAATGCAGGTCAGGATCCGTCCCGCTTGTCACTTTGGCCTCTGTCGGTTTCCTCAGAGTGGACACGACTTATGGTGCTCCAGATTTCTCTGAGCATCCAATGGCCATCTTTGGCCAATGGGTGGCCGCCGCTCTGACTGTTCGTTTCCAATTTGGGGCTGATTTCCATTTGTTTCTGCCCTCTGGAGCGACTCCGATGACTTGGCATTGCACTAGCTATAGCTGAGCCGTCAGAGCGTAAGCGAATAACAACAAAAGTGAACCGATAAGGAAACTCCGATGAAATTCATCCTGAACCACCGTTGGCTGCAGCCGGACGAAGTTCTCACGGCCCAGGTGAAGCAGAAATTATCCAAGCTGGCTTTGCTTGCACCAACGGCGGTCTGAAGCGCAAAGGCCAGATCTTCCGGTATCGGCCCAGCCCCGTTGAGGCCACCTCAGGCGAAGCTGCCCAGCCCGGAACCCTTGAACTCTACATTGAACCTAACGACGGCAAGCTCATCGAGAACGCTGACAACCTAACCATCGCGCCTTGGGGCGATCTCATTGTCTGCGAGGACGGAACAGATCCTCAGTTCCTGGTTGGCATCACGCCTTCAGGAAAGATCTACAAGTTAGCGAGGACGAATCTCGGCGAGCTTGCCGGGGCGGTCTTCTCGCCTGACGGATCCACACTTTTTGTTAACATCCAGATCAGTGCTTCGTTTCGGGGGGGAGGGAGTCCTCCGCACCTGTGGGCCATTGCTCGAGCGGATGCCAATTCAGGAGTCGTGCAGCCGGCTCGAGATCGAAGATCAAGTTTCGCGGAGGGCGGCTGGTGGCGTAAAGTATGTGGAAACCTTGCGGTATCTTCGCGGCGATGGTGCGTTCAAAAAAGCGTCCCGCGTCCATCGGGCTCAGATACACGTCCTGTGCCGTCTGGTTCGCTGCGATCTCCGCGGCCTGTCCTCGCCTCGGACACCATCCCAACCGCACGGCGATCACCTCTGCTTGATGCTGGGTGGCATAGCTGTAGCCGACCGACTCCAGAAACATTTTGGTCGCCGCGTACCAGTGCTTCGGCGTAACGGGATCGTGGAGGTTCACCGGTAGGGGTCCCTGGTACTGCTGGGTCCAGTTCACTTGCCCACTACTGGCCAACACCACCCGACGGATCCCATGGCGCTTGGCCGCTTCGAGCACCTGATACACTCCTGTGACATTGCTGGGGATCAACGTCTCCTCCACAAAGCCCGGATGATCTGAATCGTCCGGGGCTGCCGCCAAATGGATCAGGGCGGAGATGTCCTTGAATGCGGCGTCGAGCTTTGCAACGTCGAGCAGGCTTCCAATCAGGTACTCGGACGCCAGCGGGCTAGGGGATTGGTCGTAACCTCGAACGAAATGCCCGGCCGCGCGAAGCGCCTGGACAGAGGCGGTTCCCAGTCGACCGGCGGAGCCGGTGATCAAAATACGGACGGCGGAAGAGGTGGCCATATGACCTCGTCAGCCTCCCTCATGCGGACCTCAATGATCCAGCAGTTTTTGAACTTCATGCTCTAACCCAGTAAGGATGTCGGTCCCTACCAGCAAGCCTTGACGGTTGATCAGCCACGACATGGGGAGTCCTTCGATCCCGTATTGGGTCGCAAATGCATTGCCCCAAGCCTTTCCGTCGTAATAGTGCGGCCATGTCACCTGGCGACTCGACAGGGTGTCGAGCAGGGCTTGCTTGTCTTCGTCGAAAGAGATGCCGACAATCTCGAATCCCCGGTCCTTGAGGGCGCGATAGGCCTGCACCCGCCCGGGGATCAGAGCCAAGCATTCCACACACCAGGTAGCCCAAAAGTCGACCAGAACCACTTTGCCGCGGAGCGTGGCGAGATCCACCTCCTTTCCGTCAACCGAGGTGAAACGCAAGGCCAGGGGAGTTTTCCTGAGATCGTTCAGCCGCCTCAGCACCGCGAGCTTCTGCCGGGCGGCGTCCGCCACGTGTGGGACAGAGCTTCGAACGAAAGATTCGAGCACTCTCGCGCGGTTCGTACCCGCATTGGCTGCTGCGGCTTCGAGGAGCCACTGGGCATAAATCGAGTTATTCTCGGCCTGGGGATGCTTTTTGAGGTGATGGCTGATTTTTTCCTCAAAGAACTTCGCCGTGCAGCGTTTCCGCAGAAAAAGTTGATAGTCGAATATGAGGGCGAAACCACTGCACTTAACCTTCAACGCCGCAGGGCTGTCTGGAGCTTCCTGGATCTCCTTGAGGATTCTTTCTGCAACGAGCTGCTGCTCGCTCTCCTCGTTCTGTGCGGCCAGGACAGCCTCCGTGAAGCGCAGTTGCCAGCGGCCGGGATGCTGGGGATGGAGTGAGAGGAATCGGTCTCTCAACTCTGGAAAGCGTTGCGCTCGGATCTCCGTATCGGGCATCGATCCCAGTTCGGCCTCTATCTGAGTGAGCAACGCCTCGGGCGGAATCGTAGCCGCTTGGACGGCGGGTTCCGCCGGGGCGGAGATAGGCAGGAGCTGAGGGACGGTAGGTTCATCGCTCGGGAACCCCGCAGTGACTGAGGGGGCTATCTTTGCCGGAAGGGAGGGGACATCATTGGTGCCAGCGTGTGAAGACAACCCTGACACCATCGCCAGCAGGACCCATCGGTTGAAGAAGCGGTTCATGGTTCAACTCGCAGCCGGTAGGTCGTCTTCCGTCACAGGGAAGGGGCGGAAGAAGGCCATGTCTGCGGAGCATGGATCGGCATCCTGGCGCAGAGCTCAAGTGTCTGTGCACGGGGGGTGTGAAACAGCGTGCGCCTCTCAGTATTTTGCACTCGCCTTAATCCCCTTCCCCTCGTAATCGGAGTCACATGAGCCGCCGTCTCGACCATGAGCACTGGAACAGCCCTAGGCCGATACGGCGCTTGCTGAAAGCGCCAAGGGGCGCTAATGAGCACGGCGTGCAACCGGTTTCCATGATGGAGAGCGCCCCTGGCCCCGAGGTGGTCCAGGACGGAGCGCGCTTTCTCTACTTCGGGGGGACCGGCTATCTGGGGCTCGCATCCCATCCTGAGGGGAGAACGGCGCACTTCGGCTTTCAGGTGGGGGATGCCGCTGAGATGCGCCGCATCCATGAGGGTTTGCGATCGCGCGGCATCCTACTTCCGTACTTTAAGGCCTACTCGGGCGTTCCTTCCGACGGACTGTTGCGGGTTGCGGTGTTCGCGAACCATACCTTCGATCAAATTGATAGATTGGTGTCGGAATTTCGATCTCTCTTATGAAACCGGAAACTCGCCGAGTCCCTCGTTGGTGGCTGCTATTTTTGATTTTGGCGCTCGCCCTATGCACCGTCGGCGTGCTGGCACAGCGACCGTATTTGTCCCGACAACATTACATTCTCGATCTGGCTCGACTCACCCTGGTCACCCTCGCTGCGCTTCTGATGTGGCTGATCGCTTTCTCTCGCCTCCGCTGGAGGACCCGTTGGGCTACCTTGGGTGTGACTATCGGTGGCGTCTTGGTTCTCTGTGCTCTCTTCCGTATTCGGGGCGTCTCTGGCAATCTGGTCCCCATACTCGAACCACGCTGGTCGTCGCACTCCTGGGCACCCGTCCAAACGAATTCCTTACGGACCGTGGCGCTGACCATTCCAGGTGCGGTGGACTTCCCTCAGTTTCTAGGGGCTGACCGAAATGCCAAACTATCCGGCCCGCGCCTGCTCACACAGGGACTCACTCCTGAGCCTGCTCCGCTCTGGCGCCATCCGGTGGGTGCCGGTTGGTCCGGGTTCGCCGTTTCGGGTTCAGTCGCAGTGACCCAGGAGCAGCGGGAGGGAAGGGAATGTGTGGTGGCGTATGATCTTCTCACCGGACGCACCCTTTGGACCGAGGGTGTGGAGGCCCGCTATTTCACCACCTTGGCCGGGGAGGGACCGCGTGCCACACCTACGCTCGCAGGCGGTCGTGTCTTCGCCCAAGGCGCAACGGGCCATCTCCTGTGCCTTGACCTAGCCACTGGACGAAGGTTTTGGTCAAAAGACATTCTCGCTGAGAATAAAAGTGACGTGCCGAGTTGGGGCCAATCCAGCTCCCCGCTGGTGTTGAGCAATCGGGTTCTGGTTACGGCTGGAGGTAAAGGAAGTCCATCCCTCCTCGCCTATCGAGTTGAAGATGGTAGCCTTGCCTGGTCCAGCAGCGCGTCTGGATCCACTTACAGTTCGCCCATGGAGATCACGCTTGCGGGAGTGCCACAGATTGTTCTCTTTGCCGACGCCCTCATGGGCGTGGAACCTTCCAGCGGACAACTCCTTTGGAAACACAAATGGCCAGGCGGGCACCCCCATGTCGCCATGCCAATTGTTGCCGGGACGAACGCTCTCATTGTTTCAAGTGGCTATGGAACTGGGAGCGGACGTTTTCAAGTGGAGCTTGGAGCGGATGGCAAGTGGAATGCTCGGCAGGTATGGCGCTCCAATCGGCTCAAGGCGAAGTTCACCAATTTGGTGCTACATGACGGGCATCTCTACGGATTGGACGACGGGATTCTTGCCTGCCTGGACGCTGCTACGGGAGAACTGAAATGGAAGGATGGAAAGTATGGGCACGGGCAGATCCTACTTGTCGCCGATATTCTGATGATCATGGCTGAGAGCGGGGAAATCGTTTTTGTGAATCCGCAACCCAAGGAGCTTCAAGAGTTGGGACGATTCAGGGCCCTGGCGGGTAAGACATGGAACCCGCCGGCGCTGGCAGGCGAATATCTCGTGGTGAGAAACGATCTCGAAGCAGCTTGCTTCCGATTGGCGGTACGCCCCTAGCAGGCCGTTGCACTTTGGCTAGTGCTTGCGTCCCTGGCTGGTGATTTCTACCGGGGGGAGGTTTCCTCTACTTCGTTCGAGAAACTCTGAAAGACGGCAATGTTTAGGCAGTCTATCGCTCTGCAATGTCTTTGCGTTGGCCACGGATCTGCCCCCGGTTACCATCTTTCCCGGACAGGCCGGATCCGGCAGCGGCGAGGGCACTGCGATGCAAGAGATCATACACGACATTGCCCCTGGGGCCTCGATGAAGGGGTCTCTCTCACACGCGCGACCAACGTGACCTTGACGCTGCGCAATCTGACCCTGGCAGACGCCGGTGACTACAGGGTAGTGGTCAGCAACTTTGGAAGCGGCCAAACCAGTCAGGTGGCCCGTTTGACCTTGCGGGAACCTCCAGTGATTCTGAGTCAGCCGATCAGTCGGGTGTCCTTGCTCGGCGGGGGGCGTGGACTTCGTGGCGCTTGTCGCCGACCACTCTCACTGTCCCGGAGGGTTCCGATGCTGTTTTCGATGTCGAGGTGACCGGATCCAGGCTTCGCTATCAGTGGCGCATGAATGGCGAAGAGATCAGCGGTGCCACAAATCGAATACTTATCCTGCCGCAGGTTTCCTTCGGAAAGGAACGGGAGCGGTAATCACACTCTACGATGTGCCCGGTGACTTTTCCAGGTTTTACCGAATCGTCGCCGAATGACGGTTATCGGGTCCCGTGGGCTTATTCCGCCACCAGCCTGTAGAAGTGGCTCTGCGATGTGAAGCTTAGGGTTTCGGGCAAATGCTCGATGCGGGCGTTTTCTGAAGCGGACAGCGAACGGACCACTGTCCAGGCCCCTGAGTCGAGCCGCGGCCGCGATTGAAGCTGATGGGCCCTGCCAGCAGGCAGGGTAGCGCGCAGATTCAGGCTGGCATCCGCATTGACTCCGATTTCCAATCGGGGGTTGATATCGGAGATTATCCCGGGACTTCCTCCGCTGGTGGCGCTTGATTGCCAGTTCAGGGAGCTATTGGCGGGAGTTCGGAAAGAAAGTCGCTCCAGGGAGTTGCCGCCCCCGTCGGCGCTCTCGGGCCATCCGGCGCTGTCGCCGTAGCGAACCTCGTCAATCACCGTTCCGAAGGCGTCAGCCAGGCGCAACCACTCACCGCTGTTGTCCAGCGAACCGGTGTAGACGCCAGCAATCCGGGCCAAACCCGGATAACGGAACGCGAACGCGGGCGCGCTCTTGACGACGACGGTTCTCTGTCCGGCCTCAAGCTGCGGAGCGAGGACGCCATCGAAGATGAATCGGACTCCAGAAACAAACTGAGCTCCCTTTAGGGCTAACGGCGCTGTGCCACTATTGGCTACCTCGATGAATTCAAAACTGTCTGCATCGTTAAACCCTGCGGCACGCTCCTCCTCGGTCGGATCAGCGGGATGATACATGATTTCGGCGATCCGAAGGTTGTCGAACTGTGGACGGTCTGCGAACGTAGCCCTGACTTGAATGGAGTCTCCGCCGACCGCCGTCCCGCTGCGATCATAGGCGGTCAAAGCGATCTCGTTTGTCCCGGGCGTCAAAGCCACCGGAAGTTGCCAGGTGTCTTGGTTCAGCCAGCTCAGCTCAACGACGTTGGAGCTGGAGCCGAGAGAGACTCTGAACACATCGATCCAGCCTTTGCCGGTGAGCAGCGCGACGGGAGAGTTTGTATCGAAGGACAGGCCTCCATTGCTTGTGATCTCGAAAGGAAACGACTTTCCGAGTTGGCTCTTCGCCGAGGTGGTGCGGCTGGAGATGTAGTCGAGGTA
Source organism: Akkermansia muciniphila (assembly GCA_945861575.1). GTDB lineage: Bacteria > Verrucomicrobiota > Verrucomicrobiia > Limisphaerales > UBA11320 > UBA11320. The sequence goes on along the minus strand of CAMAVD010000215.1, from coordinate 844 downwards.
GGTGCCATAGGACTCGCCGGTGAGACTGCCATAGTGCTGCGCCCAACGCGCCATGTAGCTGCGATTGAAAGTGGTGTTGAGCAATTGGAGCACATTGCCGTAGTAGACTCGTCGGTAAACCGGAAGATTGAAGATCTTAGACAGGTTTTGAATGCCGATCAGCGGTGATGCTGTATCGCGATTGAACGGGAAGCTCCAATCATTCTGCAGGGCGAGCATTCGTCCGTCCGTGGGACGAACGAGGTATCCGAGATTGTGGGGGTTCTCCACTGTGTAGACGTCAGCGACACCACAGAGGGATTGGAGCCCGAAGATCTTGGACCATTCATCGACGTCCATGACGGCGGGTACATTGTTTTGGAGATTCGTTCCGGTCATCCCAAAAACCTTGGACAGGGCGATGTAGCGGGAATAGTCGTCCCGATCGCGGTGATTGGAGATCAGGGTTGTCCAGCGGTATTGCTCGGGATCGTCCCCTTGATTGATCAGGTCGAACGGTTGTATCCATCCGATAGGGATTGCGACCTTGTAACCTTCTGGCGAACCGGTGTCGGTGGTTGAGAACTCTCGTATGCCCTCCATTTTGTAGACCTGGCCGGAGGATCCATCGTACTGCGATTTGATCCAGATATCATCATCGTTGCCGAAAAGAATTCGTGTGACGCTGGGGGAGCCGAGGGGTGGGGAGGGGAGGAATGCAAGATCATCATAATTGCCTGGAGCATCGGGCGCGTTGGCCAGCATGTGTCGGCAGATGATCTCCCCGAGGTCCCTTCGTCGCAGGATAAGCGAGGTGCGGATCCCTCGATAAGGATGGTCCGCTGGGAAACGCAGGCTAAAGCTG
>CAMAVD010000214.1 GCA_945861575.1 Akkermansia muciniphila | reverse complement strand
ATCCTCTAGCAGATAAACCAAGGGCAAGGTATGGAGCACCGTAGGATGCCGCTCGCTCGAAACCCAAAAGGTCTGATAATGATGGGAACCCGTGGTCATGACCACACGGCGCTTCACACGTGGGATTTTCTCCAATCGACCCTTCATTCCTCCTTGGACGGAATACATGAGCAGATCGGGGTCAGGCATATCGGCCCAGTATTGACCGTTCTCCTGGAAGACACGATAGAGCAAGCCCTCCGCTTCGATAGTCGTGCCATCGAATGGACCGAGAACCGAGTTGGTCGAGGCGATCTGGGTCATTGTACGGTGATAACTTTTGTGCCAGGAGGCATGTTCCTCCGGGTGACATTCCTGACAGGCCTTAGAGGTCACATAGGCCCCATGGGGTCCTAGAGTCGGCAGTATGCCGTTCGAGGGCCCTGGGCGAACGAGGACGGGTGCAGCAGCGCCTACAGAGCGGAGATCACTCCCGACGAGCATAGCAATCAGGAGGACCCATTGGGCCGCAAGACGCTGGATGCGATCATCGTAGCAAAGGGTCGAACTCCAGGCCGAGCGCCGCGAACCAGGGCTGGAAAAAGAAAGCGCGCCCTTCCCACAAGGAAAAGGGCGCGCTTGGTTGGACCGTCTCATCGACGAGAGGTAGGCGTGGTTGTGGCTGCCCGTGCCTGCACTATTCGACTCGGTAGAACCTCTGGCTGTCGGCAGGGATCACCTGGATGGGTGAAGTGGCCCCCTGCACGGCATCGAAAGGCCCTGTGACCGAGGTCGAAGATTTGAGAACGCCTGTGTAGGCGATGGCGATTTTGCCATCCGCCTGGCGGGTGATGGACTGGATTCCGTTCACCGGAACCTCTGTGCGCTGACGGAACGCGGGTAGCGAGCCATCCTGTGAACCGCCCACCAAAGCACGGCTGCCGTCAGCGTTCACGGTGAACCATTCCACACGCGCGTCGCTGTCACCTTCAAACCAGAGCAGACGGAACGGGTATACTCCGGGCTTCAGCACCTTGAAGTAGAACAGGCTGTCTGCCGCCCCACGTCCTCCGTCGAATTTGCCGAGAACCAGCGAGGTAGGATTGCTGGAGGGGCCAACACTCACCTGGAAACCGTCATCGCTGTTAACGACCATCGTGTAGACTCCGACAGTCGACAACTCCAGAAAGGTCAGGGCCTCGCCAGCAATATCATCCTTGGATCCAGTGGTGCCCGGGATGCCCGGGATCAAGAGGTCGGCAACATCCTGCGGAGCATCGGCACCCGTCTTGAAATTGCCAGCAGCACCTGCGTTCTGGTCAAAGTTGACGAAATCGATGGGGAAGTAGCCATCCTCGGCCTGGAGTTCAGTAGTGTGCACGCTCTCGCCCAACTCGCCGCGGAGTTGTGCTTCCACCAGACTGACTGAATTACCACGGCCAGTCGCGAGCTGATGGGTGCGCCAGCGCATTCCGCTATCCGATCCTGTTCCCAGGTCCGTAGCGATTGCTTCGGGCAGTATCGCCAGCAGAGGAGCCTTAAAGGCCACCGTCTCCTGGAGCACCTGGCCGGTGATGGAGGTGAAGGTCACTTTAAGGGTGTGGGCGGAACCAGAAACGAAGGTCTCGGACTGCTCATAGTCGGCATGGACCACAGAACCCACACGCGTGACCGCTTTTGTGACAACGGCTTTGCCATCCAACTCCAACTGAATGCCCTTGGATTCGTCGAGAGTGAGCCACGAGGCCTCTGCCACGGATGCGCGAAGAGTGGTCGGGGTGGAGGATACCGAAGTGTACCCCGGGGCGGTGAAGGAGATACTATCGGTCACGGACTTGCCGGTGCCAGTATTGTATCTGAGGGTCACCAGATGCTTGGATTTGGGAGCGAAGACTGTCGGCTCCTGACTGTGAGTCACCCACACACGGGTCTCGTCACGCTCAACAGTGATGGCGATATTGGATTGGTCGTCCAACTGGGCGGAGATGCTACTTTCGTCAACCGTTCGGTCGAGCGCCTCAGTGATCCGAGCAGCGAAACGAACACCGTCGTTTGTGATGCCGCTCACGAAGGGCGGCAAACCGATAGCGACATTGTCGACTGCCCACCACCAATCATTGGCGGCACTGAGCATACCAAACTTCAGCGACACCGTGGTTGCCCCCGCTGCATTGTTGAGGGGAATCACGACCGCCTCGTTGATGAAGACTCCGTCTCTATGAAAGTTGGGACTGGTGTTATCGGAGTCAAAGTTAAGCAACTCTGTCTCCACACCCTCAGCATTGCGCATGAAAAGCACACCGTTCTGATGGTTGATGGGCCGATTGTTCTCATCGACGGGAAAGTCGGGCAAACCGTCATCGAATGCCTCGGGACGCCAGGAGGAATCGAGTGTCAGGACCAGGGAATTCTCCTCGGAAGCTGGGATGGAGATGGGACCGGAGGTGATGAAGGCATTGAGAAGCCCCGGAGCATGCGCGGCGTCATCCCATTCGTCGGGATCCGCGATCAGAACGGTACCTTGGGCGTAAGCCCACTCAGCACGGCGCTGATTCCCGGCCGTCTTGACCCACCAATTCTTGTCCGCAAAGCTCCAACCCGCCCACTCGGTGATACCATCCAGGTCGGTGCCTACACCAGGAACACCGGTGTCATCGCTGATCCAGCCAGCCGGGCCAGCTTTCGACCAGACAGTCTGGCCGGCTAAACCTTCCTCCAGGTTTGGACCCAGAGGAATGGAGTCAAAGGACTCAAAATACACTTTCTGAGCCTGAACAGCGGTCGAGGAGACCGTGATTGCTGCGATCAGGGCAAGCCATGATCGACTACTGGTGCCGCATCGCACCGCAGAACGGAGTGAAGGATTAAGGAGATGCATAACGACTTTTACGGATTGGTTGATTGGTTTTTTCCGACCCTTTGATCCATCTAGACTTTCGGAAGTGTTCACAACAAGAATCCGACCATTCCATGTCCTATAAGTGTCTAATTATTAAGAATTAACACATCCGTCACAGCACCTCTTTCGAACTGTCACTTCGTGACAAAATCATGTCTACAGTTATCGGGGGAAGCCGTCACACCGCGCTCAGTCCGCACTCTGCGGGGTTTTTCGAGCGGCCGAAGGAGGTGTTGTGAGGGCAGCGGTACGTGCCCCAATTTGGACAGTCTTTTAGTTGGCAACGGGGTTGCGACGACACTCCCACTTGCCCATCATCGCCCTCATGAACGACATCACCCCTGGCGATGGCCCGGGCGATCCCACGCCTGCAAGACCCATCGCAACAACCGCGGTTAGGACGCTCCGCAGTTGGCCTGCTTTGCTCCTCATCGCGCTCGGAGTTCTCACGCGATTCGGTCCGGGCTTCCTCGAAGGTGGGATGTCGACTTACTTCCTGGTCGGGTTGATAGGCCCCCTTCTCTGCTCTGTGCTGATACTGCTCTGGTGGCCAGCGGCGAGTCGAGCGACCGGTCAGGAACGGCTGTGGGGTTTCGTCGCGCTCCTCGCGTTCGTCAGTGCCACGGTGGCATTGGCGGATCCGAGCATGCGAGGGCCGGGCACGATCCAGCTCACACTCCCGATGGGAATGGGTATCTTCGCCTTGGTCGTCACCGTACTAGCGGCGCGTCGCCCGATCGTGCGAACCGGACTTGCCCTGCTGCTGGCGGGAGTCGGATTCGGTTTCTCCCTGCTCCTTCGCAACGAAGGGGCGAACGGGGAATACTGGCTGGATACGCGCTGGCGTTGGTCCCGCTCTGCGGAGGAGGCGATGCTGGCCGATCGCAAACAGGAAGCGCCTTCCCAGGCCATCCAGGCGGTTCGAGCTACCAATGCCCTCTCCTTGGCAAACCCCGAGTGGCCCGGATTCCGAGGCGCGGATCGCGCAGCGCGAGCCCGTGGCCCGCTCATCGCAACCAACTGGATCGCCCAGCCCCCGCGACAGCTCTGGAAGATCCCAGTCGGCCCGGCGTGGTCATCCTTCGCAGTGGCAGGCAAGTTCCTCTTCACACAGGAACAGCGAGGGCGCCTGGAAACCGTGGTTTGCTACGACGCGACCACCGGACGCGAGGTTTGGACACAGCAGATGGAGGTGCGATTTGACGATCCGCTCGGGGGGCCCGGCCCACGAGCGACCCCCGCGCTCACGTCAGACGGACTCTACGCAAGCGGGGCGACGGGGCTCTTCTTCTGCCTGAACCCAATAACAGGCCACGTGGTTTGGCTGCATGACCTGGCCAAAGTTGCAGGTCGCAAACCTCCCGGTTGGGGATTCTCCGCCTCGCCGGCGATCGCTGGATCTGTGGTCATCATCTACGCAGGCGGCGCTGGCGACAAGGGCGTGCTCGCTTTCAACCTAGAGTCCGGCGCTCCGATCTGGTCGGCCGCAGCCGGCAACGATTCCTATAGCTCTCCCCAGGTAAGCATCATCGCCGGGGTGGAGATGGTCCTCATGTTAACCAATGAAGGCCTAGTATTTCTCGATCCTGCCACCGGCAAGGAACGGCTGAACTACCCATGGAAATACTCGAGCTACCGCGCGCTACAGCCGCATGTCATCGGCGACGACACCGTTCTCCTGCCCACTGGGATGAGCACCGGCACACGGGCCATTCGAGTCACCAAGACCAACGATCAGTTTGCCGCAGCGGAGTTATGGACCTCCCGGATCTTGAAGCCGGACTTCACCGACCTCGTGAGCCATCAGGGCTACCTTTACGCGATCGACGGAGGGATTCTCACCTGCGTGGATCTCAGGTCCGGCGAGCGGCGTTGGAAAGGTGGACGCTACGGCAAAGGCCAGGTGCTCTTGCTAGAGGACTCCGGTCTGCTGCTGGTATTGACCGAGCAAGGACGCGTGGTGCTTCTACGCGCGGAACCCACAGCCCACACCGAACTGGGCTCGTTCAAGGCCATCGAAGGCAAAACCTGGAACCATCCGGTCGTGGTCGGGGATCGCCTCTACGTCCGCAACGCCCAGGAAGCCGCGTGCTATGTGCTGCCATTGGCGGAGGTGCAGGGAAAACCACAGATCAAGCAAGAGTGAATGCAAGCTGGACACTGGGCGGGTTCTGATCAGAAAACTCTGTGGCCTCTGAGAACTCTGTGTGAACCCTCCGCTCGGGTCCCGCCTAGGCGTCCGAACGGGAATCATGGCCCCTTCCGGGATTGTCTGGGGATTTTCCGTTGAGGGTCGTGCGTAGTGAGTGTGAACCGCAGGTGACTGATCACGAGCTGGGTCGGCATTGAGCCGGCTGCCTTAGCTTCACCGAAACCCACCGAGGGCCCACTGCCGGGATTTGAACGTTAACCGCGAATGAACGCCAATGAACGCGAATGAGACAATACTGCTGAAGGATGAAGTGTACTTGGTAGTTGGGTGCGCCTTGGAGGTGATCAACGGCATCGGCCATGGGTTGCATAAACTCCAATGAACGTTAATCCCGAAGTCACAACCCAGGAGCCTTTTTCGCATTCGCGTCTATTCGCGTCCATTCGCGGTTACATTTATGGCCTCTTCCAGGATTGTCTGTTGACGGTCGTCCGAAACCCCGGGATGTGAGCCACCTCCAGTAGGCCCGAAGGAGGGCGCGAGCTGTGGCGCTACAGGAGCCAGGCGTGGGCAGAGAAGCATTTCTGGAGGCTCACTCTGCCTAGGGTCATTACTGAACTTTGCAAAACCCTCACCGACACGGAAACGACCTTTCCCACCCCACCGCTACGCCTCGTCTATCGCCAAGCGGGCTCAGCCTGATTCCAGTCGAGGTCAGGAGTTCTGATGTCTGAGGTTAGTCCGCCCGCGTTGCTTCCCATGTTTCCTTGGTCTTGGTGCCGCCCACATCGACGAACTCGTGTCCCTGAAGCAGATCTCCGACAATGACCCCCTCAAAGCGTGAGGTAAACTCCACTGTCCCGATCTTTCCCTCCAATTCGAAAGTGAGCCGACCGTCCTTGTGGAAACGCCCTTGTTGAATATCCCAACCGCCCCGCTTCCTAGGGCTGACCTTCCCGGTCACCTTATCAGCATCCAGCTTCGCCTTCATGGTGATCTCCACTTCCTTGTCACCGATCGTCTTTGTCCAGGTCCAGGTACCTTCAGGCGTGTCGGGGAGACGTCGCGCCTCCCATGGATACGACTGCACCTCGCCATTCCAGTTCGATTGGATCTTACCTTGGATGACATCCCCGTTGAGGGCGCCTGAGTAGCGAGTGACCACGCGACGATCGTTCGCCTGACGCACCACCTGGAAGCTGACCAGCTGGCCGTCGAACTTGGCGGACGTGATGGGTGTCTCGGTGGCATGACGGTATCGGGCGCTGCCGGTGAGAGTCCTGCCATCGTAGCGCAGCTTCACCAGGGGACGCGTTTCCACGCCATCCGGCATGGTGAATGTCCAGCGCCAACGACCGTTCAAGCGGGAGAGCTCTGCTGCCGGCGTGGAGGTAGTCCCGGCTGACGAGAGCAGGAGGAGGACAGCGACTCCTCTCGCGAACCTGTGAAGGAATGGGCTTTTCATTTTGAGGGAGCCGCAAGGCTAGGGGAAGCAGGCACGCTGAAGCGCAGCGACATTTTCTCCAGGTCATGATTATTTCGCCCGCTGAAATGGACGTCGATAGCGACGCCTCGATCCGTAACCTCGAGCAATCCGAAGCACCCCTCGTCGCGTTTCACCTTGTATACGCCCTGGCTGTAGGGACCGCCTTTCAGAGACGGCGTTTGGTCCAAGGGGCCCGCACACATGGTGGGAATCGGAGCCCCGGCACCGGTGGCATAGTCCGCGTTGCGGCCATCGTCGGCGGCTAACATGTGGGAGTCACCATGCAAAATACACAGCCCCTTGATGCCATTCATCTTGATGAAGTCCGCAATCTCGCGGCGCTCCGTACTGTAGACGGACCAGTGATCCTGATCTGGCACGGGCTTTGCCTTGTTCGTCTTACTGCCCCAGTCTGGAGACTGAGTGTGCAGAAAATGTCCGAATTGGTCGGCCTTCACGAAGCCATAGTAATTGCTTGCAACGTCCCCGATCCAGGGCACCGAACTCATCCAACAAATCAAGGGATACTTCCCATTGGCCTCCAAGAGCTCCTTCTTAAACCAGGCCTTCTGTTCCACCCCCATCATGCTCTTCGACGCATCATCCTTCTTCTTCGCATCATCGCGCTCGGAACGAAGATCCGTGAGGATGAACTTCACCCGGCCCACAGTGAACGACTGGTAGATCGCCTGATCGCCTCCGCCGGACGCGAGGGGATAATGCGGCACATACTCGGCGTAGGCCTGACGCACCGCTGTGTGGGAGGAGGACTTCCGGTTACTGTTGTTGCCGCCGTAATCGTGATCATCCCAGATGTAGGCGAAGGGGACCTCGCGATAGAGGGATGACTGCGGCAAGGAGGAAAGGACGAGATCATAGGCTCGGCGAAAGCGGTCGATGCTATTGCTGGAGATGTTCAAATAGTGAAAGTCACCCATGTTCATGAAGAAGAGGGGATGATGCTCTCGGATGCGATCGAAAGACTCGTTGGCGGAAGCGGTCTTGGCGCAGGAACCAAATGCGATCTGGAAGGAGGCTGGCCCGACGGGAAAGGTCCGGAATTGCCCCCGGGAGGCCCAGTCGACACGGCCATTGACCTCCAGCACGTAGTGATACTGCGTGTCCGGTTTCAAATGCGACGACTCAAAGCCTACCAGATTGTGTTGATCCCCCTCCGACCGTGCGGGGCCAAACCGGACTGCGTCGGTGAAGGTCCGGTTGTCGCTCACCAGCAAATGCGCCACCATGTTCGACTCCACCAACTTGGCCCTCACGCTCGATCCATCCGTCCGGACCCCTCCAGACCAAGGGCCACGCTCCACTAAGGAATAGGACACGCTCAGCTGATCGCAAAGAAAGGAAAAGCGATCGGTCATCAACTCGACCCAGCGCTGCGTGCGCTCATCGGAACGGGTGGAGGGGAGAGGGTTCGCCGGAACGTACAGAATTGGGCGTGAGGCTGTGGTGGATGCCTGCCATCGCGCAGTCATTTTTCGGGAGTGGGCAGGCGAGACCGGAAAAGATACAGCCCCATTCTGGATAAGCACCGCCGGATAGCTCCGCGCCGTTTCGGCCAGGATGTAGGGAGAGGTCCGCGCCAGCACCGGCCAGGCGGCTGGATCTTCCGGCGACCCGTACTCCGGCATCACCTGACTGCCACCGGGCAGGGCCGCAGCACGCATCAAGTCGCCCACGGGATCCACCAGTACGAGGGCCTGAAGCCGCTCGGGCTGCGAAGCAGCAAGCGCCGCTGCGGCAAGCCCACCATGTCCCTGAGCCAGAATCGCGAGCCGATTTGGCCGCGTATAGTTGGACTGAACCAGCACGCGAGCGCAGGCCGCCAGGTCCTCGATCACTGACCCCTTGCGCAGCCCCCTGCCGTCTGCACGCCATTCCGCCCCCATCTCCCCTCCCCCGCGAAGCTGCGCCACGGCAATGACGCCCAACTGGTCGAGCCAGAGCCGTCTCGTCCAGTCGAAGTCCGGCATACGATTTACCCCGGCTGCGCCATAGCCCGTCAACAGCGTCGGACTCTCTCCACTCGCCCGCATGCCGTTGCGACGAATCACGAAAAGAGGGATGCGTGTGCCATCCGCAGATTTGACCCCGATGC
>CAMAVD010000213.1 GCA_945861575.1 Akkermansia muciniphila | reverse complement strand
CCTGAGCCTTCTCCCGGGCCTGAACCTCCACGCGAGAGTATTCACGGGCATTGATGAGTGACATGGCAGCGACCAAGACGCAGGCAACCCGCACGACACCCGCCATCATTCCGAAGTAGAATTCGGCAGCGCCGAAGGCATCGCTGCCCGAAAGCCGCTCGCCGAGGGAGCGTTGGATGGCGCCAAAAAGCAACGCCAAGATCAGCCCAAGTCCCACATACACCGTGATGTTGCCCGCGAGGGGTGTGAGGGAGGGGAAGTAGCCGCGTACATATTGAGCGACAGGAAGATACGTAATGCCGCCTACTCCGACAATGGCGATCCATTTTAGGACATTAAGCAGTTCACCTGACAGGCCACGTTTGCGGCCCTGGAAGACGCCGAAGGTCAGGGCTGCCAGCACAACGATGTCCACGTAGGAGAAGGACAATTCTGTAAAAAACTTCATGGGAAGCGCACGAAGCGCCACTCCGTTCCATCGGTCACAGCGTGAGCGATCTTGAGGGGTGGGTGGGTGGGCACGATATGAGCAACCGTAGCCGTAGACGGTAGCGGGGTGTCGCGTCCCTGGAATCGCTCGGCGTTCGAAGTTCACCCCAGCGGACGTCGGCAGCTCTCCTTGGCTAGGAACCCGGTCCCCTGCGTGGATCCCCTTTAGAGTGTCCTAAGTGTCCGGGGCCCTACTTCTTTCCGACCGGCATCGGCCATTCTTGGGGAATGAGATACGTCTGAGGTAACCGAACTTTTACTTCCCCTGCCACCCGTTCACTGGCTACGGTGTGCCATGGCATTTGGCAAATTCGGTCTGGCCAGTCAAGTAATGGAAGGCGTCCGGGCAATGGGGTATGTGGATCCCACGCCTATCCAACTGCGAGCGATTCCTATCTTGTTGGAAGGTAAGGACTTGATTGGTAGTGCTCAGACAGGCACTGGCAAGACGGCCGCGTTTGCTCTTCCGATGCTTTCCAAGCTTTTGGACGCGCCTCGCAATCTAGCACAGATGCTGATCCTCGAGCCGACGCGGGAGTTGGCGGCGCAGGTCGAGACCGCTATTCGCGATTTTACCCGCTTTACCGACCTTCGCGTTGCGGTGCTCTACGGCGGTGTGGGATACGGAAAACAGAAGGACGCGCTGCGGGATGGCGTGGAAATTTTGGTGGCTACTCCGGGGCGGCTTCTTGACCACTGCCAGCAGAAAGCCTTGAATTTGGGCCATATCCGCTACCTCGTGCTGGATGAGGCCGACCGTATGCTCGACATGGGATTTCTCCCAGACGTCCGTCGCATCGTAGAACAATGCCCTCGCGAGCGGCAGACTGCCTTGTTCTCCGCGACCATCCCAGCGCAGATCGAGACGCTCATTCAATGGGCCATGCGGTCCCCTGAAACCGTTGAGATTGGCATGCGCCGCTCCCCCGCAGAGACGGTGAAGCATGTGCTTTACCCGGTCGCAGACTCGCAGAAGGAGGCCCTGCTGTTAGAGTTGCTCGCGCGTGTTGATTACGAGTCAGTCATCATCTTTTGTAGGACGAAGGACCGGGCGGATCACGTGTCCGCCGTGCTTAAGCAGAAGTGTCATGCGGTCGCCGTGCTCCACTCCAATCGGACTCAGCAGGAGCGGCAGCGTGCGCTCGAGGGATTCCGCGAGGGTAAGTTTGAAGTTCTGGTGGCGACGGATATTGCCTCACGTGGACTGGACATTGCGGATGTGACCCATGTCATCAACTACGATGTCCCTCAACATCCAGAGGATTACGTGCATCGAATCGGGCGCACCGGTCGGGCCCAGGCTTCGGGAGATGCGCTGACACTCATGGTGGCCGAGGACCGCCAGCACATGGCCGCCATCGAGCGGTTCATCGGGCAGACGATCGCGCGGGTAAAGCTAGACGGGTTCGATTACACCTACACTGCGCTCTTTGATGAGACAGATAAAAGGTCGGCGCACGAGACCAAGTTCAGGGCCGTCCGTCTTTCAGGAGGCTACTATTTTGGGCCTACCAAGCGGCGGCGTTAGCCCCGTTTCTTTTTGAGCAAGCAATCCACCATGCCGCGCTCGCGCAGTGCGCGATTCTTCGTCGCCTGGAAAGGGAAGATTGCTCCGGCAGGCTGGGTCATGTTGACCTCGCTTTTCTTCACCGCGCTGGTAGGGTTGGATACGGAGAGTTCGATTTCCTATCAGGCCTTCTCGCTCCTGGCATCCGTCCTGTTCGTTGCCTTCCTCTGCTCGCTGTTCTTTCGTGGGCGCTTTTCGATTCAACGAGAACTTCCTCGATTCGGCACCACGGGATTGGTAATGGCCTACCGGGTAAGCCTAACCAATTTGGGAAGCAAGGATCAGCGAGGGTTGACGCTGCATGAGGAGTTCGGGAATGCCCAGGAGTTACTGGATGACACGATTCGTCCACTGAAGCCGAGTCGGCTTGGGCGTTCTTTCAAGCTGGTTCGGCGCCCGCGACCGCTGCCCGCGCGGGTGAGGGTTAGACCTCAGGGTATCCCAAATCTTCCCGCACATTCCACAGTGGAGTTCGAGGCCCAGTTGCTTCCAGGCCGGCGAGGTGTGCTCGTGTTTCAATCGGCGCGCATTGCGAGGATGGACCCCTTCGGACTGCTGCGGGCGTTCCGGCGTATCGATCAGACCCAGACCGTGCTCATCCTACCCAAGCGCTACCCCGTGCCGGATCTTCAACTCCCCGGGCGCGAACAGTATCAGTTGGGTGGGGTCACTCAGGCCTCTGGGATCGGGAGGTCGGAGGAGTTCGTCTCGCTGCGGGAATATCGTCGGGGAGATCCGCTGCGGCATATCCATTGGCGGAGTTGGGCGAAGTGCGGAGAGCCGATCGTCAAGGAGTTCGAGGACGAGTTCTTTGTTCGACACGGTCTGGTGCTTGATACGTTTGCTGGAGAGGAGGAGGACGATCCGGAGATCTTCGAAGAGGCGGTGTCCCTTGCCGCCTCCTTCGCCTGCAGTCTTGGCACCCAGGAATCCCTTCTCGACCTGATGTTCGTGGGGGCCAAGGCATTTCTCTTTACCGCAGGGCGGGGTGTGGCACACACCGATCAGTTGCTGGAGATTCTTGCTGGAGCTCGAGCTATTCCGCAGGCTGACTTTGATTCGCTCTCATCTCTCGTGTTTCAGCATGCGGGCACGCTGACGGCCTGCGTCCTTGTCTTTATCCACTGGGACGATTCTCGACGGAGGTTGGTGGAAGGGTTGCTGCGCTTGGGTATCCCGATTCATGTGTTCCTGATTCGTGGAGCGCGAATGGGGCGAGAAGTAGATCTCGGACCCCTGCAGGCTAGCCCCCATCTGCTCCGCGTCCTTCGTGTCGGTAGCATCGAGGCTGATTTAGGAAGGAGATAACCTGTGCAAACTCCCCCCCTCTTGCTCGGTGTGGCAATCCTCTTCTGGGGGTGGCATTCCGGCTTGATCATGGCCGCCCTGCCGCTCGCCCTGGTTGCCGAGGGGAGCCGCTGGATCCGGCTGCGCTGGGAGTTCAGTGCGCTGGATTATCAGCGTATCTGGAATGGCTGTTTGCTCCTGTTGCTGGCCTCGGTCGTCTTTGCTGTGGGGTATAGCCGATCCCTTCTCGATAGCGCCAACACCTCAGACGATGGAGGCCGCGACGCGCGGGAGGCTGCGTCGCAGGCCGCGCGATGGGCTCTGCTCTTCTTTCAATGGCAGCCGCTTGTCTTTGCCCCGTTTGCTGTTGCAGTGCTGCTCGGAGGGCAGCCGCTTCTTCCCGTTCGGGTATTCTCGTGGCTTGCTCGACGAAGAAAGGATGAGGCGGAAGATCCACCGGGTTTTGGTCGGACTGTGGCAGCCATTCCTGGCTATGTGGCTCTGGTCCTCTTCGCAGCCTGCACCACCAATCACCGGAGTTTGGGCGTCTTTGTGGCGATCTTGGGTTTTATAGGGTGGGGGCTTTGGGCGTGTCGCTCCCGCCGAACGCCCCTCTGGCTTTGGCTCGCGCTTCTGCTCGTGTGCGGGCTTCTCGGCTTTGGGGTGCAAACCGGGCTTTCTCAGCTGCAGCGCTTCGTTGCCAATCTCGACTCGATATTGACTCAGAAGCTCAGTGGTTCGCAGGTCAACCCCTCGGAATCACGAACCACCATCGGATCGATTGGCCGTCTTAAGGGATCAGGCACCATTGTTTTGAAGGTGACTTCCACCAACGAGATCTCCGGTGCACTGGTGCGTCAGGCCTCCTATGACAGCTTCCTCGTGTCCACCTGGCGCACCGAGCGTAGCCATAGCAACTCCCTCTGGCGTCCCATCGTTGATGAACAGCGACCAGGCTCTTGGAGTCTGGTTCATCATGTCCTAAGACCCGAAGATCGCCGCTTGCGTCTGATGCAATTTACCAAGGGAAGGAATATGCTCCTGGCCCTTCCCAACGGAAGTGTCGCGCTAGAAGACCTGCCTGTGGATTATCTCTCTAAAAATGGGATGGGCTGTGTTCGCGCTGCGGATCCCCCGGAGTTGCTCGACTTCGGCGTGCTTTATACCATGGGCTCGACCTTGGACGATCGGCCTACGGATCGAGATCTAATGATTCCCAAGGGCGAGAGGGAAACCATTGAGTCCATCGCCCGACGTCTACGCTTAAGCGAGGTGGCTCGTGAGGAGCAGAAGATGGTTTTTGCGGTGTTGCTGGACTATTTCAGCCGCAACTTCGAGTACTCGACCTACCTGGAGGGTGCAGTGGATCCGCAACGTTCCCATCTGGCGGATTTTCTTCTGAATCGCCGCAAGGGACACTGTGAATATTTCGCCACCGCCACGTGCTTGCTATTGCGGGCTGCGGGTGTCCCCGCTCGTTATGCCGTGGGCTACGCCGTGTCGGAGAAGGAGGGAGAGTCGCACTATGTGGTGAGGGATCGGCACGCGCACGCGTGGTGCCTGGTCTGGTCTCCGGCAGATCGTCGCTGGGTCGATTTTGACACGACCCCTCCGTCCTGGGGGGGGCATGAGTTAGCCAGATCTTCCAAGTGGGAGACCCTTGGGGATCTCGGTTTTCGCTTCAAGATGGAGTATGCCCAGTGGCGCGCAGGTAAGTCGGAGCTCTCACGCTACTCCATTTATGTTCTCTCTGTGGTCCTGGTTGGCTTCTTTCTAAAGATGTTTCTGTCGGCACGACGTCAGTCGAAATCGCTCGCTGAAGGCACCGGATCATCAGGGTTCGGAAGGCCGGGCCTAGATTCAGAGTTCTACCTGGTGGAGCGTTACCTTGCGCGTCAGGGAGCAGGGAGACGATCCGACGAAACCCTTCTCGGCTGGTTGGCCCGCCTGCGACGCGAGTCCACGCAGGACACCCGCGCTCTGGCCAATTTGGTGGATCTTCATTACCGCTTGCGCTTCGATCCTCTAGGGCTTGACGCTTCGAACCGTGCCCGGCTGAAGCAGGAAGCCGACCTTCTCCTCGCCACTCTGCGCGAGGGTGGGAAGCGTTGAGAGATTACTTTTCCGCGTTCTGCGGACGCGTCCGCGCGCCCGCGAGCGTCAGCAGGAGGGCTGAGCCGATGAGTAGGGTGGATAGCGCGTGGATTTCAGGGGTCAAGCCTCGGCGTACCGAAGAGTGAATGAGGATGGGCAGAGTCGTAGAGCCGGGGCCGCTGGTGAAGAAGCTGACGACAAAGTCGTCCAGGCTTAGGGCGAACGCCAGCAGCGCTCCTGCGAGGATTCCCGGCCAGAGCAGCGGCAGTGTGATGTGACGGAAGAGCTGACTGCGGGTCGCTCCCAGGTCTCTCGCCGCTTCCTCCCAGGAGGGATCCATGCCAGACCGGCGCGCCCTCACGACCATCGCTACAAAGGGAATCTGGAACGTCGTGTGCGCCAGGATCATGGTGGGCATGCCCAGTTCCATCAGTCCCGTTAGCTTGCGGACCCAATGCGAGAGGAGGAGGATCGAAATCGCCATGACGATGTCCGGGAGGATCACGGGAACATGCAGGATACTCTCGATCCAGCGGCGTCCTGGGAACGCTTGTCCTGCGAGGCCCAATCCTAACAGGGTTCCTAGGAGGGTGGAGAGCAGGGTGCTGCTCGCTCCAAGCATCAAGGAGTTCGTCACGGCTCGCATGGCGACCTCGTTCTGCATGAGGGTGCCATACCAGCGTAGTGTCAGGCTTGTTCCGGAAACCCCGTGGCCTGATCCATTGAAGGATTGGGCTACCACCACGACGATCGGTGCGTAGAGCAGGGCGAAGAGTGCGGCGGCGGCCAGAAGCAGCCAGGGTTTCTGTGGTCGGATCATGCGCGTTTCCTCAAACGCTGTAGAGCGCTCGCGATTCCAACCAGGAGAAGGCTTACGACGGCGATGGCCGAACCGAAAGGCCAGTCGCCACTGGTACCAAACTGTTGTTGGAGGACATTGCCAAGCAGGAGGGTCTTGCCGCCGCCGAGCAGGTCGGGCACGAGGAATTGTCCGAGCGACGGTATGAAGGTAAGCGTGGTGCCAGCAGCGAGGCCGGGCCAGATTTGGGGAAGGATTCCGTGGCGGAACAGCCGCCAACCCTTGGCACCCAGATCCGCGGCTGCCTCCACCAAAGTCCAGTCGAGCCTCTCCACCGAGGCGTAGAGGGGAAGTGTCACGAAGGGAAGATAGTCGGCGACCATTCCGAGCAGCACTGCCCCTAGACTTGGGTAGAGGCCTTCTCCGGGTTGAAGCCATCCCAGAGAGGCGGAGGCGGCTGCCAGCCAGCTGTCGGGTCCTAGCAGGAGCTGCCATGCGTAGGTTCGCACCACCAGATTTGTCCACAGTGGCACGACGACAAGGGTCAGCGCGACACCGCGCCACCGACCGGGGAGGGAGCGAATCGCGAAGGCGAGCGGGAGAGCTAGCGCGAGCGAGAGGGCCGTGGTGGCCAGCGCGATGATGGCCGTTCGAAGAAAGATCTGCGGATAAAGCGGCTCAAATCCAAAGGGGCCGAAACCAAGAAGGCGACTGTAGCTTTCCAGGGTGAGAGGCAAGGTGAGGGTGCCGATGTCGTCCCTGGACATAAAACTGATGCCCGCCACTAGCAGAAGAGGCACGAGCGACAGGACAGTGATCCATAGCGTCGCGGGTAGGCAGAGCAGCCGGGCGATCCGGCCGGCCTTGGGCGCTGGAGCATTCGCAGAGGGCATCGACACCGGCCGCAGTCAAACACCCCGCAGGAGTCTTGTCGATCTACGGTGGGGAGAATCCAACGGTTCTCCTTCCATCGGATGGATCAGCCGTCTCCGGCCACCTGGATCACGTCAGCTTTGCGAGCGAGGCTCTCACCGCGTCAAAGAGGTGGTCCACCTCGGGCTTGGTGATGATGAAGGGTGGCGAGAGCGCAATGAGATTGCGGATGCCGCGCACGATCACCCCCTCGTCACGCGCGAGTTGCGCGGCCTTGGCACCTAGGGCCAAGTCGGGCTTCAGAGCCGCCTTCCCTCCTCTGGGCACCAAATCCAACGCTCCGATGAGCCCATGGCCCCGAACCTCCCCTACGGCGGGATGCCCCCTGAACTCGTTTAGTTTGGTTTGGAAATAGGGACCGATGTCGTCCCTTACCCGCTCTACCAGCTTGTCCTTTTCGAGAATATCCAGATTCGCCAGAGCCGCTGCAGCGCAGGTGGGATGTCCGCTGTAGGTAAAACCGTGCGCGAGATAGCCTCCGCCAATCAGATCTCCGGCAATCTCATCGCTCACCAGAGTGGCACCGAGCGGCAGGTAGCCGCTGGTAATTCCTTTGGCCAGGGTCATGAGGTCTGGATCGAGCTCCCACAGAGTGCTTCCGAACGTGCTTCCCAACCGGCCGAAACCGGTGATCACTTCGTCCGCTACGAACAGGATTTCGTTCTGCCGACACAGGGCCCTCAACGAGCGAAGATACCCGGGTGGAGGAACAATGACGCCCCCGGCACCCTGCACCGGTTCGACAAAAAGTGCTGCGATAGTGTCCGCTCCCTCGCGCTCGATCAGACGGGCGGTCTCCTCAAGGCACCACTTCCCGTAGTCCTCGGGACTCAGGGCGGTTCCGGCGTCATAGGGGTGGGGACCCGGCGCATGCAGAAAGCCGGGCAGCGGAAGGTCAAAGGGCGAGCTAACGCTCGGTAGTCCGGTCAGGCTTGCGGTGGCCAGGGTGACCCCGTGGTACGAGAACGTGCGCGAAAGGACTTTGTTCTTGCCTGGCTTTCCCCTGAGCTTGTTCCAGCCGCGAATGAGTTTGAGTGCAGTCTCATTCGCCTCGGATCCCGATCCCGAAAAAAAGGCGTGCCTCAGGCGGCCGGGCGCCAGGGTGGAGAGTCGGTGCGCTAGGCGAATGGCAGGCTCGTTGGTGGAGTTGAAAAAGGAGCAGTAGTAGGGGAGTTGCCCCATCTGACGATGCACCGCTTCGATGATCTCTGGACGATTGTAGCCTACGTTGACACACCAGAGGCCGGCGAGTCCGTCCAATAGCTTTCGTCCTGTTGCCTCCCATAGCCAACAGCCGTCCCCTCGCACGATGACCCGGGTACCTTGGGCGTGGAGGTCGCTGTGTTGGGTGAATGGGTGGAGATGCGACTCACGGTCCAGCGCCTGCAGTTCTGCCAGTCCCGCTTTTCCCATACACTAATGAAGCACAGCGCAGCGAGGAAGCAAGGGGCTGATCGGGCAGTTCACCCTGTCCTATTGATGGACAGAACCT
>CAMAVD010000212.1 GCA_945861575.1 Akkermansia muciniphila | reverse complement strand
GCTTCGACTCCACCACGTCGAGTCAGCCCTGAATGAGCTGCTTTTTAGTGGAGGCAGCTTAAACGTGAAGCTGCCAGGAGGCGCGATCGGGGGACGAGGGTGCCATCGACCCACATGAACCACCCGCAGATGGAAGCGGCAACTCGACGCAGGCGGGAGCATCATCCGGTCCGCGAGTCCAGTGCACCCTTTGAAGGCGAGGCTCGAGCCCTGTCGCTGTGCACACTTGCGTGATTTCGTCGGTTGAGGGTAGGTTTCAGCAATGTTCTCCCTCGGCGAAAAGCCCCTCCTGACCGGCTGCGGACTGAGTCAAATGGAAGTGCTAGCTCCAGAGTGGACACCCACGCCGGAGTTCATCGCCACGACCAACCTGGCGTGGGCCATGCAAACGGTGGATGTGGATTCTTACGAGGCGTTGCACGCGTGGTCACTACGAAATCCGGCGGAGTTCTGGAAGCTAGCGAGCGAGCGGTTAGGCGTGCGGTTTCGCGCGCCGTTCGAAAGGGTCATGGATCTGTCGCGCGGCCTCGAGGCGCCACGCTGGTTCCCAGGAGCTCGGCTGAATATAGTGGAGAGTTGTTTCGCGGCTGCGCCAGAGTCACCAGCGATCGTGCATCAAGCGGAAGGGGGCACGCTGTCCGTGATGAGCTATGGCGATCTCAAAGCATTGACCGGCCGCGTCGCGGCGAACGTTCGGCGGATGGGCTTTCGGCCGGGGGAGGCGCTGGCCATTCTGATGCCTATGACTGCCGAAGCGGTTGCCATCTATCTCGGCGTCGTCGCGGCAGGTTGCGCGGTCGTGGGCATTGCCGACAGTTTCCGCCCTCGCGAGATTGCCACACGCCTGCGGATCTCGGGTGCAGTGGCGTTGTTTACGCAGGATGTAATGATCCGCAACGGCAAGACGCTGCCGCTCTACGCGAATGCTATCGAGGCGGGGGCTCCGGTCGCGATCGTCATCCCAGGCCTTCATGGTGCCGCGGTTTCAGTCCCTTTGCGGAGAGGAGATTGCAAGTGGGACGTATTTCTCAGGAGCGATGCACCCTTCGAAACAACACTCTGCGCGCCGGAGGACACGATGAACATCCTCTTTTCCTCCGGCACCACTGGCGAACCGAAGGCGATCCCATGGACGCACACAACCCCGCTTAAGTGCGCAACAGACGCGCACTTTCATCAGAATATCCAACCGGGTGACGTGCTGGTGTGGCCGACCAATCTCGGCTGGATGATGGGACCGTGGCTGATCTTCGCTAGCCTCATCAACCGCGCTACGATGGGTCTCTACTGCGGCGCGCCAACCGGACGTGAGCTCGGGGTCTTCGTCCAAGAGGCAAAGGCCACGATGCTCGGGGTCGTGCCAAGCTTGGTGAAGACCTGGCGCAACACCGGCTGCATGCGGGGGATCGATTGGACCGCACTCAAGCTCTTCAGCTCCACTGGCGAGTGCTCCAGCGCCGACGATATGCGGTGGCTGATGCAACAGGCAGGGGGACGCCCAGTCATCGAATATTGCGGCGGAACGGAGATCGGCGGCGCTTACCTGACCGGGACGCTCGTACAGCCATGCGCGGCCAGCACGTTCACAACGCCCACGCTCGGTCTCGACATCGTGATTCTCGATGAGTCAGGGCAACCCGCGAGCAGTGGAGAGCTCTTCATCGTGCCGCCCTCGATCGGCCTTTCCACCACCCTGCTCAACCAAGACCATCATGAGGTGTATTTCGCTGGAGCGCCGAACGGGACAGGAGGCCGAATCCTGCGGAGGCATGGCGACCAGGTCCAACGGCTGCCCGGCGGACGCTGGCGAGCCCATGGCCGTACCGATGACACGATGAATCTCGGAGGCATCAAAGTCGCCTCGGCCGAGATCGAACGGGTTCTGCAAGGGGTGGCGAGCGTGAGCGAGACAGCAGCCATTGCCGTACTGCCGCCGGATGGCGGACCGAGTCAACTCGTCATCTACGCGGTTTGCACCGATGTTTGTGACGCGGGCAAAGACGGCCTAGCCGCCGCGATGCAATCCGCGATCAAGCAGGAACTGAACCCACTCTTCAAAATTCATGACCTCGTACTTCTCGAGAAGCTGCCGCGCACGAGTTCCAATAAAGTGATGCGCCGCGAACTACGCTCACTCTATTCCGTCTCCCAATGAATCATCCCAGGCGCACTCTACTTCTCACCGGAGCCGGCAGCGGGTTGGGCCGTGGCTGGAGCCTCTGCCTGGCGAACACGGGGCATCCAGTCTTGGTCACGGGACAAACGATCCCCATCGACGGAGGAGGGACCGCGCAATGAGTCTCCTCGTCGTCATCGCGGCATTGAGCTTCCTAATGGTGGCTGCCTACCGTGGCCACAGCGTCATCCTCTTCGCGCCTTTGGCGGCGTTAGGTGCGGTACTGCTCACCGATCCGTCTCTGGTCGCACCGATGTTCACCGGTCTCTTCATGGAAAAAATGGCCGGCTTCCTTAAGCTCTACTTTCCCGTCTTTCTCCTCGGCGCGGTGTTCGGAAAAGTAGTGGAACTGTCCGGATTCTCCCGATCCATCGTCGTCGCGGTTATCGCACTCATCGGCCGTCGCCAAGCCATACCTGCCATCGTTGGGGTAAGTGCCCTCCTCACCTATGGTGGCGTGTCGCTTTTTGTGGTCGTGTTCGCGGTATACCCGTTCGCTGCGGAAATATTCCGCGAGAGCCAACTGCCGAAACGCCTGATCCCCGCGACGATCGCGCTGGGCGCCTTCTCGTTCTCCATGGACGCCCTGCCCGGCACGCCGCAAATCCAGAACATTATCCCGATCCCCTTTTTCAAAACGAACCTCTACGCTGCACCGTGGCTGGGCAGCCTGGGCGCGCTGTTCATCCTATGTGCAGGCCTGCTCTACCTCCAGTGGCGCTGCCGCTGCGCCGCGGCCAGGGGAGAAAAATATGGCTTTGCGCCGCTGCAGGAGCCGGAGCCTTTTTCGGATAGGAAGCTGCCCAGTCCTTTCATCGCCATTCTACCGCTGCTCCTCGTCGGTGTGATGAGTAAAGTCTTCACTCTCGCGATCCCGAAGTTTTACGGCAACACACATAACTTCGTTCCAACCGTCGTCGGCCAAGCGGCTCCCGTGACTCAGGAAATCTCCAAGATCGCGGCGATCTGGGCCGTGGAGGCCGCACTGTTGGTCGGCATCCTCACGGTGCTCCTCTTAGCGTGGAAGCCAGTGGCGACAAGATTCACGGAAGGATCGAAGGGCGCAATCTCGGGAGCCCTGCTGGCATCCATGAATACTGCGTCAGAATACGGGTTTGGAGCAATCATCGCAGCCCTGCCGGGATTTCGGATCATCGCAGATGCACTCAGGTCCATCCCGCATCCGCTCCTGAATGAGGCCATTACTGTGACCGCGCTCGCCGGCGTCACCGGCTCCGCATCAGGCGGCCTCAGCATCGCCCTCGGAGCAATGGCGGACACCTTCCTCTTGAACGCCCAGGCGGCTGGCATCTCCCCTGAAGTCATGCACCGCATCGCCTCAATGGCCAGTGGCGGCATGGATACCCTGCCGCACAATGGTGCCGTCATCACCCTGCTCACCGTTACCGGCCTCACTCACCGGCAATCTTACGGCGACATCTTCGCCATCACTGTCATCAAGACCGCAGCCGTTTTCGTCGTGATTGCCATCTATCACCTAACCGGTCTGGTATGACGCCCGACAAGCCCGCACAGCTGTGATTTGAAGCGGGATGGGAAAACTAGTTGGAAAGTGACTCCCATTGATTGTTGGCCCTGAGAACGCGCAGGTGGGCGATTTGGTCCGCGCTTTCGCGCAGCCAATCTGCTCCCGATGGGCTTGGTCCGATATGTTGGACAGTAAAATCGGGAGATTTGGTTTGGATTTTGCGGCTTCGAAATGGGAGGGGGAAGGAAAGCCCAGACAGCCATGTTTGAGTTCGGACGAAGCCTTTGCTGAACAATCGCAACGTGGGAGGAGCCTGGCAGAAGACGAGCGGGCGAAGGCTGGCTGGCAGGACTCGCCGGGTCGCGCTGCCTGCCCGCCGTTGCTCCTCCGAGGAGCTAGGGAATGTCATTTTTTGCATCGGATGCAAAAAATGGCCCGCCATCCGTAGCTTGCGGAACGCGAGCGAAGGATGGAGCCAATGGGGGGATTGAACCCTCGACCGACGGTTTACAAAACCGCCACAACACTTCGCCCCTTTTCGCCGCTCTGCGCTTGGTTTCTCCAATCCAAGCACATCTGTCGCACGCCCCATTTTCACCCCGCGACAACATGCGATGATTTGCGCAGGAAAACTGTCTGATATTGTCTGATAGCCGACGCTGGATCCTGCAACACCTGAGCCCCTGAGGCTCGGCCAAACACATCACGCGACCGCTTCCAAGATGATCTCCGGGTGGAGTGCGGCAACCTTGAGCAGAATTCTCGCCGATCCGGATGGCTTCCGGCGGCCCTGCTCCCAGTTCTGCAGGGTGTTCTCACTGATCCCCAGCAACTGGGCGAACCTGGATGGTTTGAAGGAATTTGCGGGCCGTGGCTGGATCGTCGATAGCACCGTGCTGCAAAGTCTCGACGAATCCCTTGATCAGGGAGATGGGAGTGCGGAGCTCATGGCTGACGTTCGCAACAAACTCCCGGCGGGTCCTCTCCATTTTCTTCAGGCGGGTGTGATCATGCAATACCACCAGACTGCCCAGATCGCCGGATAGACGGTTGGCATTGGCATGGAGAATCCGCACCGGAGGGCCGGCCATGGTGATCTCCATGCCAACCACCAGGCCCTGTTTGCGAAGGGTGTCCGCCGGCTGACACATCCCCGGATGCGTCAGGCTTTCCAGAAAGTCCCGGCCGCGCAAATCTTCCGTAATGTGCAGAAAGCGGCGGAAGGCGAGGTTCGTGAACACGACCCTGCCGGCATGATCCAACACCGCCACGCCCTCCATCATGCTGTGGAAAATCGACGGCTGACGGGCGTTCTCACGCTCCAGTTCCTGACGATGCTGCTCCCTCAACAGTGCCTGCAGGCGGTGCATCCCGGCGATGTCGGCCAACACCCCCCGGTAGCGCCGTCGCCAGCCCAGATGAATCCCCAACGCCCCGGTCAGGCCAAGAATGACAACGATCCACATGACGCGAAACCCCGCACCCTCCAGGCGGCCCTACCTGCGGGCCGACTGAAAACTCCAACTCCCCCCCGAGGCAGGGATGCTGACCGTGTAAGTCGCCCCATCAGGCCTCACTGAAAGTCGTATGGGATGTGCCTCACACTTTTCGGCGAGGTTGGCGATGAACTCATCAGGGACGTTGTTGGTGGAGTCCTGGCGCACATTCTTGTGCACTTGGAACACCGACTTGAGCGATGGCACCGACCGCAAGGTCGCCATCACCTCGCCCGCGGTGCCCTTGCGCGGGCCGTTGTTCATCACCGCAACGGTAGGTGAAAGGTTGTGGAGCAGCAGCGGATTATTGCTCACGTCGAGTCCATGATGATTCACCTGGTAGACATCCACGGATCCCACCAGATTCACGGGGCATACAAGGGCTTCCTCCGTGTTCCAGGTCAGGTCTCCGCCATCAAAGAAACGAAACCTGCCGAACTCCAGCAGCCAGACGCTGCTGTTGGCGTTGTCGCTGGTGTCCGGGGACTTCCTAGCCGGTTGCCCGCACCGAAGACCCGCGGGCCTTCCTGCGCCTGAAACACCCTGTTTCCGTGTCATCACGCAGCGGAGACTCGTGGCCGTGCCGCCCGCCGCCGCGTGGATCCGTCGCGAATCGCGCCCTCCGGGGTTTCCGGAATCGATCAGGATCGACTCGCCCCCGGGGGTTACAATCAGGGTGGCCCCCCCCCTTCGGAATCGATCCAATAGAACTCCAGGTTGCGTGAGGGGTCGGCGGCCAACAGGGATGCCAGGGAGAGGAGCAGCCACGCGGTCGCGGTGAAGTGGTTCATTCGCATAGGATTCAAGGACGGCGTGCGAAGCATCGTTCCATGCCGCGTACACAGCAGGCACCGGGTCCATCAAAAACGTAATTTCCAAAATCTGCACGTTCCCAAGGCGCTGATTGCGGGGCCTCCAAATAAGGGGCAGCAAAAAAAAGAGGGCGCCGGCCACCGCCGGCGCCCTTGGGTGAGCTTTGTCAGATGACTGACTGGGTCCTCAAGGCTTAAGCAGGCGGAAATTGCCCGCGCTCGCCGAAGGCCGGGCATCATCCGTCACCAACAGACGCCACTGAGTGCCCATCAGCGCGGCGACTCCGGTGGAATCCGTCCAGTCGGCCTCTCCCAGACCGGGATTCTGTTGCAGCCTGAATCCGGAGGCGGGCGATGTCCAATAGACCCAGAAGGGGTTCTCCCCGAGGACGGGGACGACGGCGGCGGCGCTCTGAGCCTGAACCCTCCATATCTCGGGGTTAAGTCCCTCAGCGAAGGTATCCTCCACCAGGACTGCTCCGCCTGAAGCAATGCTGGCGCCGCCCAGGATCGCTGTAAGTCCGATGTTTGCCACCTGGGTGGGCATGATGCCGTACCAGACCACCAAGTCTCCGGGGAACAAGGCCGCGTCCTCAGCAGGCATCTGCACGTTGGTGGTGGTGCCGTCTGGCGCGATGAGCGCGATCTTGGTGTTCTCGCTGAAGGTGAATGTCCAGGTACCCAGGATGCTGGCCCCGTGAACACTCCCCAGCTGTCCCACGAATCCGTTGTTGGGATCCGTGTTGAAGTACCCGTTCCCGCCCGGGCCGTTACTGTTTGGAGCGTTAGTCTTGTAATGGAAGGTCGCATTGCCACCGCCGGCGGCGTCCGCATTGATGGTGATGTAAACCACGGTCGGCTGATTCCAGTCCGGAGAGGCTTCCGTTCCAGGCGTGCCCGGCACGAGGTACAGATGGGTCTGGAATCCGGGGTTGGCGACGGCGCTGGGGAAGTCCTTGATGGTGACCGAATATGAAACCGCCTCCGGGGCATCGACCCAGCCGAAACTGGTGCCGACGGTGCGGATGTTCTGCCGGTCATACTGGCCCGCACTGCCCGCGGTTAGATTCAGCCCCGGTTTGGCGGCGGCGATGGACATGACGGGGGGTGGAAGCTGGGTGGCGGACTCAACCCAGCGGATGTTGTCCACGTTATAGATGACCGTGTTGGTCAGATTGTTCTCCCCAAGTTTCAAGGTGAGGTGATGGACCCGGTCGCCGGGTGCCTTGACCGGAAACTCGAGATGCACCCACTCGGTGCTGGTCAGCTGGACGGCGCCCAGGCTGTTCCAAGTCCAATCGGTGCCGTTGCGGAAGATGACTTCGAGGGCTCCGTAGCCGGTTCCTGTGGAGCGAAGTGCGGAGCTTGGATCGACCTTCACGTCCAAGATCACCTTCGAGTACAAGGTTTCTGCATCCACATTCCCGCCCAGGTCGAGCGAGATCACGGACTGGCCGTAGCCGTTCGGGCGATCAGGGAAATTGTTGGAGACACGCAGGGAGCCGGAGCCGTCCGCACCGCCACCGGCGTTCTGAGTCCCGTCCCACTCCATCGTGGCCGGATCCGACCAATTCTCCCAATACCACCGTGATTCCGTGGCGGTATCAAAGTGGTTGATCGGAACCTCCCCTCCCCTTTCATCCCATCGAATATTGTCCACATTGTACACCACGGTGTTGGTAAGGTTGTTCTCGCCCAGCTTCAGGGTGAGATGATGAACCATGTCCCCCGGAGCCTTCACCTGAAACTCGAGATGGACCCATTCCGCGGAGGTCAATGCAACGCCGCCCAAGCTGTTCCAGGTCCAGTCATTGCCGTTGCGGAAGACGACTTCCAGGACCCCATAGTTCACCCCGTTGGCACGCGGGTGGGAGCTTGGATCCAGCCGGACATCGAGACTGACCTTGCTGTACAGCGTCTCCGCATCGACGGGGCCGCCCAGGTCGATGGTGACCACCGACTGGCTGTACCCGTCGGGGTTGTCCGGAAAGTTGTTCACCACACGCAGGGAACCGGCACCAGTCTCGTCCCCGCCGGCATCCAGCGTGTCATCGAATGACAGTTCCGCCGGGGCCGACCAGTTCTCCCAGTACCACCTTGTCGCCTCGGCGGCGTTGTTGAAGTTGTTGATCACGACCTGGCCCGCCTGGGCCGGTCCTGCCACTGTGGCCAGGCCTGCAGCCGCAGCCAGAGCGTATAACCAATTGAGCTGTTGGAGTTTCATGGTAAGTGATGCGGATTAGGCCCCGATGAGTCTGGGTATCCTGCTTCTCATCGTCACTCTCGGCGGCCAAGGACGCTGGCAAGATGAGTCCTAACAGGACCACGCAATTCACCTGGGGTATGATCAAGATTTCACTACAATTCCCCGGGGAATTCAAGGCCTTTGTTGTGCAGGGCAGACTCATCTAAATTCCCAATAAGGGACGGTGCAAAAATAACTTCCGGATTTACTTTGGGGAAAGAGTGTAATTCCAGACGGGAAGAGTGGGATGGGGTGAGATGGAAAGTAGGCGCATCTGAGCGTCGGAAACCTTCTGGGCAGTTGGAAAGATTCGCCTGACCAGCCTGCAGGTGACTCGAAGGCCGGTCTTGGTTTTCGTTTCTCGAATCAGCTCCGCGATGGCTTCGAAGCTGACCAAAGGCTGGCCAGACCATTCTTTGGTAATCTCGGAGAAGAGCCGATGTTCCACCGGATTCCACTTGGACGCTCCGGTCGGATAGTGACAAACCG
>CAMAVD010000211.1 GCA_945861575.1 Akkermansia muciniphila | reverse complement strand
TTCAGCCCGCACTCACGCCGCCCCAGACAACCGCCACATGTCTCCCTCAGTCTCCGGACCATCCACCGCCCATGTCCGCTCTCAGCGGTCTTGCCATCCCCACCCCCTAAACTTCTTCACCGCCCATTTCCACCCATATCGGTGACCTCACCTGAGTGACCGTAAGTAAATGCACAGCCCATTAAAACCGAACCAGGTCACCCCAAACTCTGAATCCTCTATTGCTGTAATGCTGAAAGTATGATAAGATGCATTGCATGAGCACGATCGTCCAAATTAACACACGCGGCACGCTAACCATCCCCAAAGAGCTCCGGGAAAAGTTTGGCCTAAGCAACTTTGCCATTTTGGAAGAAACCGCCGGGGGGCTAGTCATGCGCCCCGCCGCCGCCTACCCGGTAGAAATCTACACGAACGAGCGCAAGGCCGAGTTTAGGCTCACGAGTGCGTTAAATGCCCAAGACTACCAGGTGGCGCTTAAGGAAGTCCGCGCCATGGGACTCGATCCCGCCACCATCCCGCACACTCCTATTGGGAAAGAGCGCCGGTGAAATCGGCCTTCCTGGATGCCAACGTGCTCTTCTCGGCAGCCCATGCAGAGTTCTCCCCGCTACTTAGCCTCTGGAAGCTGCGGGGAGTGCGCCTGTGCAGCTCGGCTTACGCCCTTGAGGAGGCACGGCGCAACCTGCAGGGGGAGGCGGCGCTAAAGCGGCTCAGTCAACTGGCCAGCACCCTTGTCACCGTGCCTGAAGCGGATAGGAGGTTTGTCCCGGCCTCCGTCAGCCTGGCCGCCAAGGACATCCCTATCCTTGCGGCGGCGATTGCCGCCAAAGCCCAGTATCTGGTGACAGGCGATAAACGGGACTTTGGGGCGCTGTTCGGCAAAACCGTGGCCGGGGTCACCGTCCTCATTCCCCGCGATTTTTTAGCCCTTCTGGAGAAGTAGAAGCATTGGGGTCTCTTGTCTCTTGGTTTGTTCGATTTGTGCTCAAGGGATTCCTGAGCTCCTTCTCACCGACTCATGACTCTTTGCCAGTTCTGGGTCCTTCTCCAACTGAGCGATGATCTTCTTCACTGCGGTTCCCACCGTGCGATAATCCAACCCGCCGCACAAGCGGCCCGACTCTTCCAGCTTCAGCCCCCACTCACGCCGCCCTAGCACAAGCGCCACATCTCTCCCCCAGTCTCCGTAACATCCACCGACCATGTCCATTCTCAAGGTCTTGCCATCCCCACCCCTTAAACTTCTCCGCTTCCCAGCTCAACCATTATCGCTGTCCAGAGGTCTGACCCCAACTGGGTTTTCATTCGCGGTTGCCGCCTAGGTTCATCGACCTAAGTGAACCCCCATTCGATCCAGCATTCCCACAATCTAACCTTTGCAGAAGGACACCTTTAACAAACAAAAACTAACTGCGTGAGTCTGCATCGGATACGAGAAGAAAAGTTGAACGATACGGTGTTTCTCAGGTTGCGGCACTGCGCTGGGTTGTCCGTCACGCGCTACTGAACCATGCAGGAAGCTTCAGCGTCCACCGGTTGCACCAAGACCTTAAGGCTCAAGGGCACGGCGTAGCCAAGGACGCAGTTCATGGCATGCTCGGGCCTTGGTGGAGGCATACAAGGAACACCCACGTGCGAAACGCCGAATGCTAGTCCTCGATCACACTCAATGCCCGCCGCCCAATTACCTCACGTGGCACACAGCCCGCCTACGAGTGGCTGCTAGAGAAGGAAGATGAGTAGAGGCCAATAGGGGGACAGCTATTGTCTGATGCCCCCAGGTTCAGCAGATCACAGTCACACCATAACTTTCGAAGTTCTCGTCAGCCGTGACAACCTTCAAACCGTGTAGTTTCGAGGCGGCAATAATGAAGCGGTCACAAGGGTCGTTGTGAATAGGCGGAAGCTGTGCTGCGGCGATGCAGACGTCCAATTCCAGCGGCAGAATTGCCAACCCATGATGCTTGACCACCTTTTCAAACCAAGCCTGCGGCGACTCCGGCAATCGCAGCTTTCCCCTGGCCACCTTGATCGCGATCTCAAAACCGCTGACGGCGGAAACATAAACCACCGGCGCTGCGTTGATCTCCCTCAACGCCGGGCGACTGAGCGCTTTGTTACCGCTGGCGAGCCAGAGGAGGGCGCAGGTATCCAGGATCATCGCGACCTTTCCGGCCATTCATCCCCGGAAACCGGTTCAACCGGGTCATAGCCGAGCTTGATTCTCTTAAGCACGGGATGCGCTTTGAGCCGATTTACCGGCCGGTGTGGTACGAGATCGGCGATCGGCTCGCCATTGCGGCAGATGACGATGGTTTGGCTGTCCCCTTCCAGCTGGGCGAGCAGGCTGGAGAAATGAGTCTTGGCTTCGTGAACATTCACTGTTTTCATGACCTGGAAAAGTTAGTCCACTTAGTCCATGCCGTCAATCGCGTATCGACTCGAGATACGGTCCACCGCGATTTACCAGTAGTGGATCGGGCGCAACCCTTGGATGATTACTTTGCCCACACCCTATGAGAAAGGATCTACACAAACTCTTACTGTGTGTCGCCGCAATAGGCGCGCTCTGCCTCACCACCGCCTTTTGTCATGCGGCGGACTCCATTGAAGTCGTGAGAGCAAAAGCAGCCCAGGGAGAGGCTAGCGCGCAGCTTGATCTCGGACTGAGCTATTTCAACGGCCCCGGGTGGCAAAAAGTCCATCGGAGCCGAAAATCCAGCCATTCGAGCGCGTGAGGTAGTGAGACAGCCTGACGGGAGAGTCCGAGGAACGGTAGGTTCCTTCAGGGAAACAGCCGTTGAGGAGGATTTGAGTGTGAGCTGGGCGTGATTCTTCCGTCCGTGACTAACCTCCGCTTATTTGTTGGCGCTGACTCAGGCGGCTTGCCGGAGATACTGATGATGCAAGCCGCCAACGCGCGGCATCTCAATAACCTTCCCACGATCGGGCAACTCCACTGGGCGTGGGATAGGACTGTCGTGGGAAAGCGATCTGTGTGGCCGTGCCCGATGATAGTAATCGAAGTAATCTACCAGAACATTGCTCAGCTGCTGTTCGTTCAAAACGATGACTCGATCGAGGCATTCTCGCCGGATGGAACCTATCAACCGCTCGGCAAATGGATTTTGCCAAGGGGATCTCGGGGCCGTCAACTTCTGCTGGATGCCCATGCCCTCTACTCGGTGATTGAAGATCGATCCGTAGATCGAATCGCGGTCCCGCAACAGATACTCGGGCGCGGTGTCATAGGGGAACGCATTGACAATTTGTTGAGCGGTCCAGGCGGCCGAGGGTGAATCGGTGATGTTGAAATGAACGACTTTGCGTCGTTCATGCTTCATGATGATCAACACATAGAGCAGCCGAAAGGTGACCGTGGGAACCACGAAGAAGTCCATCGCCGCGATGCTTCCCGTGTGGTTCTGAAGAAATGTCGTCCAACCTTGCGACGGCTTGCCCCTCGACTTGGGACGATACTTCCGGATGGTTGCCGTCGAGGCTATCAGTCCCAGTTTGGCCAGTTCGTCTCGGATGCGCGGGCTGCCCCAAGTCGGGTTGGCACTCCACATCCGGCGGATGAGCTGGATCAGTTCCTGGTCCTTTCCAGGTCGCCCATGTCGGTGCCTGGACTTCCATCGCCAGAACATCCTGAATCCAGCTCGTTGCCAGCCGATGAGTGTTTCTGGTTGGAAGATGATCAGAGGATTTCTCCAATTGGGCCAAACCCTCATGAGCAGCAGCCAAAAGTATCGGTCGGATCGGCGGAGCCTGGGCCTGCGCGTCTGCCGTTTGAGCACCATGAGCTGATGGCGCAGTGCCAGGACTTCGAGGGCGAGATCGTGACGGCGTCGGAAGATCGAAAACGGATAGGTCAGAACGATCCAGAGCGTGGCCAACATAGCCCTCCTGTCTTGATCACAAAACACCGCCAATCAATCATTTCCAGTCCCGATGGACTTTCTGCCACCCACAGCCGACGGACTTTCTGCCACGCAGAGGCATGTGCAGAGCGCGGGGTAATTCACTCCCGCCAAATTCTTTCACCACTTGGCACTGGAATTCCTCGAGTGCGCACGCTTGCGGCTCGATGCCTAACGCAATGCTTTGAGTATTAAGACTCGAGCCCGCCTAAGGAGGGTTTTTGTGATATCAGATATCGGATTTCCTTTAGAATATCTGAGACGGTTTTCATTTCCTTCTATTGACCCCCGCCACTTTGTCCGATATACTATGACATTATGGCACTAGTTAAATCGCCACCTGTTCGAAGACCACGGATATTGGTCTCTGCTGCTTTGGACCTCGATTCTCTCTCAGAACTTGAGGGCTCGCGTGCCATTGCTGCGGTCAAGGTTGGGTTGGATGCGAAGTTAGTCCGGCAGCTGGCTGAGAAATTGGGCCTGCCGCTTGAAGACATGGCTGTGCCGCTTCATCTGACCGGGCGAACACTACACCGCCGCCTTGAGGCCGGTCGACTCTCCCTTGATGAATCGGAACGCCTGCTGGCACTTGCCAAAATCTTTAAACTTGCGTCGACAACGCTGGGTAGCCGCCAAAAGGCTGTTCACTGGATGAAATCGGCTCTGCCGGCCCTTGGTGGCAAGACGCCCTTAGAATGTGCTGAGACGCAAATTGGGCTGCGTGAGGTTGAAGACGTTTTGGTCCGTATTGAAGACGTAGTGTATTCATGAGGCTCCTAGCCTATCGTATCGCCCTGCGTAGATATGCGGACCGCGCCTTTCTGGGAGAAGGCGCTCGCAAAGTAGGAGGTCGTTGGAACCCACGGGGCATTCCTGCAGTCTATGCCTCTGCCACCCTTTCCTTGGCCGCGCTGGAATTCCTGGCTCACTTGAATTCTGTGGATGATGCGCCCGAGCTGGTCTCTTTCCGCCTTGAATTTGATTCTAAGCTCGTTTCCGAGGTGAAACTTCCAGAGGCGTGGCGAAAGCTCGGGCTTTCCGCTTCCCGCTCTCTTGGTCGTAACTGGTTTTCTGAGTCAACGTCACCGATTCTCAAGGTGCCGAGCTTTGTTATCCCTTCAGAGAGCAACTTCGTTTTGAATCCTGCTCATCGAGCGTTTTCCAAAATATCAATAGGCCCAGCCGAGCCCTTTCAGCTCGACCCTCGACTGTATTGAGACCGAAGGCATAATGGTCGAACTTCAACTGACCGCGCCTTGCCTTAGAAGCTGGAGCAGCTGGATTGCAACCAACTGAGAGTTGGTTCAACGCGTAGTTGTTGAGAATGGATTGTCTAGCCTGTGGGTGGCGAATTCCTAAATCAGCTGGCTTGTGCAGGCGTGCAACAGATTGCAGATTAGCGTCATGCAACCCTGGCTGCTCATGCTCCTTCATCTGACGAGCAGCGTGGGCAGCTTGCTCAAGCCGGGAGGAGCCAAGGCCCTCGTAGCTGAGAACTTTCTTCTGAGACATCAACTTTTGATTCTCCGCCGGGCGCGCCAACGTGCCCCGAACCTACGCTTCTCGGATCGCCTCCTCTTCGGGTTCGGCTCACTGTTCCTGCGTCCCCGCCGGCTGCTTCGCACCGCCATCCTCGTAAAACCCTCCACCCTGGTACGCTGTCACCGGGCACTCGCAGAACTCAAACTCAAGAGTCACTGGGTCCTGATCGTGATGCTTGTCTTTACCCGGCGGATCATCGGGTTTGGCGTTCAGGCCGTCGCGGTAGACGGTCCGGCCCTTTGTCGCCTGTTCAATCGGGCTATTGCCGGTCAAACGATACCGAAGCGACTGAGTTACGACCACGACCCGCTCTTTGCATTCCAGCGCTGGCAAGCCAACCTCCGAATCCTGGGTATCGATTCGGTACGAAGCGTGCCGTATGTACCGATCTCACACCCGTTTGTGGAAAGGCTTATCGGAACCGTGCGTCGCGAGTATTTGGATCGAATGCTTTTCTGGAACGAGGGCGATCTGGAGCAGAAGCTCGACCAATTCAAGAAGTCCTACCACGAATTCCGAGTCCACCAATCCTTGGAAGGCATGACGCCAACTGAAAAGGGCGGACGTCCGCCTCCTCAGGCAATCCACCTCAGCCACTACGGTTGGCAGGCCCACTGCCATGGCCCATTTGAGCTGCCCGCGGCTGCTTGACTATGATCTCGCCACTCACACGGTCCACGGTTCACGGAATCGCGAAGTATGCTTTGGTGCCGCCAGGGACCCTAGTAGGATCAATTCGCTGATCTAGGGTGACCAGCTGAGCTCTGTGCTGAACGGCGAGCGCGATGAGATAGATGTCCTTGAGTTGCTTGGAGGCAGGGAGTGCCGGGAACAAAGCCGTGTCCCGAAGCGAGATGTCATCTTTCCAGAACTGATGCCCAGGGAAAGCGCACATCTGCTTGAGCAAAGTTCGCAGCGATGTTGGATTGCCGATCTTGCCTGGGTAGCTTGCGGCTCCCATGATTCGGAGGAAGGCATTCTCCGTCAACGGGCAGGTCGCCCAGCCACGGCCGGGCTGGGAATGGAACCACTTCTGGACCCGAGCATGATGCACATGTCCAGGATCACCCAGCGCTATCAGGACATTGGCATCGAGCAAATGCATGGCGCGAGCCTAAAGCCCCTCCTTGTCCATGATCTGGTAAACCTTCCTGCTTGTCACCGAAGCGGCTTTCCGCTTCTTGAGCACTGGAAAACCGTACGTATTCAGTTCGAACGGAGCATCGGCAGGAGCCTTTTCACCATACGCGATCTCTCGCCTCAATGCCTGCTCCATCATCGCTTTGAGGGTAGTCCGTTGCCGAGCGGCCATCGCCTTTGCTGCGGCGAAAAGACCATCAGGCAATTCGATCGTCGTCTTCATATGGGTCACACTATGGGTTTATGGGTTGCAGTCAATCGAGGATAATCGATCCGAGGATCGAATCCGCGAGCGCGGGAGAGTGAAACCTGGAATATATGGTTGAACGTGAGCGCATAACCCGCAACGCCAATCGCGCAGCGGAATCCCGAACCGCTGGCACATCTAGCAATTTTGTAAGGTCTCCGATTGAATCGGCACAGAATCGAAGTTGATCGGCAATCGAGAGTCGCCCGCGCACATCGATGATGGGTGCGAACCCTAAGGCAGCGATGATTGCTTGGTGCGACTTGTTCATCATGAGAAGATGCGTTTTGATTCCTAGCGTGTCTTCAACTTTTGCTAGCGGCGGTCATCCCTCAGCCTAAACGAAGAGCGGACGCAAACCGTTGACCGATCGCCATGCAATTCCCTGTTCTCATAAACCGAGCTTCGCATCAGCCCAGCAAGCAAGGCAACACGGTAAACCGACCGATCCCACTTGCTCAAGCGTGCCCTCTGGCCCACGTCGCAGAAACAACCTAGAAGAGGTGCCATGCCCCCTTACCCGCACTCGCTAAGCCATGGAACCCACTGGGGCTATCCTGTGAGAACCAATGAAAGCGACTGCCACTTGCCCCAGTCAAGACCGGTCCTCTTTCGACCACGGCACTGGCGGAAGAACCGTGCCCATCTCCCACTCAAATCCTCCTCAACGGCTATTTCCCCGTCGCTGCCCAATATTCGCCAGACCATCTTGGCGAAGTTTCGTTTCACCTCAAGCGCTCGAACGGCTGCCTTTCCGCTCCGACGGACTTTCTGCCACCCACAGGCATGGTCATCATGGTAACTGGTGGGCACTGCCATCGACCATCGCTGCGATGACGCTGCCATCGGGCAAACGCACACGAATCAGAATCTCCTGTGATCGGGTCTCATCGGCAGTGAGAGAAATCGTAACCTCCATGCCGTCGAATGCCTGCATGTCGCTGGCTGCGACGTAACCGCTGCCGATCAACTCCCGCAATGAAACGGAAGCCGGGAGTGCCTGGCCTGCTGCGGTCCTGTCTCGTGAGAAAGCCTGCACCGCTGCGACTAGCTTGGATGCATCCTTGAGCACCGGCTGCTGCCGCTGCCAATAGGACGTGAGCGCAACGCACACGATGACAGCAACTGCGATGAGCGAACCGGCGAGAGCTAAGAGACGTCGAGTTTTCATGCGCTTTCGGATGCCGCCCAACGACCCAAGCTCAGCGACCCGGCCCACGAGGGCGTGCGATTGCAACCTGGACGCGATGGCCGGGTTCGCTGCAGCGCAAGTTAGGCGTTACCATGCTGCTGCCTTCGTCTTGTGAATCCGCAACAGCCGCGCCTCTCCGGTGCGGTCCACAACCAAAACACTGCCGTCGCGGGTGATAGTGAACTGACCACCACCGACCGTAGTAGCGAATAGGCACTGCTGTGTCTGTCCTGCAACAACGTGAGTCTGCGTGTAGATGAATGCTTTCTTGGAATACAACTCGTATCGTGGCCAGTTCTGTGGATCTGGTGCGCCATCGGCCTGCCACGTCTCGTAAATGATGCGCAGGTGATGTGCGTATCGCCATCTGTCGTAAGCTGCCCCGTCGATGCAAAGGACGACGAAGAACACAAGAAAGGCGGCCACTGGAATCGACAGTGCCGCGATAACCTTCTTTCGTTTTGTCCATGTTGAGAACACGCGTGGGGCGGTGACGCCTACCGCTGGAATTAGGGAACCTACCAGTCCAGCGTAATTCTAGTTTATGGCAGTATTCTAGAATAAGACTACCCCAAAGGGAAGTGGTATCCTAGCGTCGGCGAGTGGTTTTTGGCGGATTCTCGCCCATCTGCCCAGACTCAGACATCCTGACCTCGTGCGGGAGCACG
>CAMAVD010000210.1 GCA_945861575.1 Akkermansia muciniphila | reverse complement strand
CATCACTCCCACCCCTACATTGCTCCAATCATCTCGATCGTGATTGGGGCTGCCAGAGGGCACAGCCAGCGCGTAGCCCATCTGCGACATCCTGTCGTAGCGCTGAAGATGTTCCAAGATGGTGTCGAAGGCCTTCTGATCCGGCGTCTTTCCCGACTCGCGGTCGCGGATCGCTTGAACGCCAGCCGGAATGGCCGCCTGATACGCCACTAAATCCGCTGCGAAGTCCTTCGTATCCTCAGGGCTGAAGGTGTTCTTCAAGCGGCGATACAGAATGTAGTTCTGGTCCAATCGCACCACAGCCTTCTCAAAGGGCGTCTGGCTCTCCTGCTTGATGTCCTCCTCACGGATTCGTTTCGTTTCCTTCTCCAGGCTCGCGAGCTTGGGAAAGAACTGATTAAAGCTAAAAAACTTCTCCTCGTCAGACAACCCCAGCAGCCCTCGAAGCTCTGGATGGTCGATGCGGAAAACTGGTCGCGTATCCGCCTTAGCTCCATCAAAGACCACCTCCGCAAGCCATTCGATAGCACTGAGGCTATTCGTCCCGGGCAGGGCCACCGTTTGCTTGCCTCGGAGAATCAGCAGTGAATTCCGCGCCATACTGTCGATCGGCTGCGTTCGACCACTCAGGAGAACCGGAAGCTTTCCAAAGTTCTGAAAATCAAACCCGGGCTTGCTCCGCGGTGGGGGAAGAAGACTGGCTAGCCACAGAACAGCCAGCAGCACCACGATTGTTGGAAACCATTTATTCATGTTGTCCTCCGTTTCAAAAAGGCCGTGAGATGAATCAGGAACTGGGTGATGAGGCCTGCTGCGACCAGGATGCAGGCGATGTAGGGAGCGACCCAGCTTGGATTTCGAACCACCTGTAGGATCGTCACCCGGTCATCACGCTTGTCGAAGCTCGCCTGGAAGAAAGTAAGCCCCGCGTAACGAAGGGGGCTGTTCATATAAATGAGCACCTCGCGGTCCTCATTCTTCGTTGAATTCTGCAGCCGAACCTGGCTGGAGTAGTTTCGGGGAATATCGGTGCCCTTGTATTTGTCGTGACGGAAATCGAGCAATGTCAGACTGAAAGGGAGGTAGAATCTTTGCAGACGTAGGACAATCGCGTACTCCCGCCCTTTGTAGCTAAAGGCCTGCGCTCGGTCCAAGTAGCCCGAGACCAGCCATCGCCCGAGTGAACCCTCTGCCGCTACGATCTCGACGATCGCGGTGGGCACATCCCGATAGTTCATGTCGGTGACCTTGGGAAGGGGCATCGCGAAGTAGTTCGTCGCGGCTCCCACGGTAGCCTGAGGCGCCTCGCTCCCGAAGGCCCCTGAACGATTGGTGATCAACGAATGCTCAAAGTAGTGCGTAACCCGCACAGAAAAGGGCAGCGCGGGGATGGGAAAGAGTGCTCCCGGCGAGAGGAGGGTCTCCGGGATCGCCACCACCTTGTCCTTCTCCTTGTCCGTAATGTCGAGCAGAGCGAGTTCGCTGCGTCGATCGGACTCCGAGTAATTCTTGGTCTCACCCTCTGTCAGCCTCATCCCGCTTTCGCGAGAGAGTTGATCTGTGAACAACTGTCCAAGAATAAGGATGATCAGCCCCACATGGGTCATGAATATACCCGCCTTCTTGCGCGTGAAAACGAATCGCTGCCAGTGAGCAGCCAGAAGATTTAGCAAGAGCGCCCCACCCAAAAGATAGCCCCCAGGAAACACGGGAATCCAGGGAGCCCGGAGCACGTCCTCCGCCTGAGCAGGTGTCACATATATATTGAGCAATTGCGCTGATTTTTTAAGGGCAGCGACCAAGGAGGCCCAGTCCACGAAAGCACTGTGGAAGAACCGCGTCTGAGAGATATAGAGCCCCAAAGGCTCCTGCGCCATTGTCCCGAGAAAGACCAGCACGAGGCTCAGCACCAGCAAGATGAGGGTCAGCTGGAGCGAGCAAAGAAATCGAAGGAAGCGCTTAATGATCATGGGAGTAATTCGCACTGCGGACAAAGCTCACAAAACCAGTTTTCTCACGTTCAGCCACGGCCGCATGCCCCATCATCTTGTAGAACCAAGTCACTCCCGAGCGAGGCACCACCGCCCCCACCAGCCGAGCGGGCTGGCCCGTCTTGGCATCCGTTCCTGAAAAGTCTACGAGAGTGGCCTTGCCCTCTGAAAGATCAACCAACTGGGTTTCCGAGGCCAAAGCTGGAGCCAGAAGCCTAGGGAGCCCGAGCTGGTCGCGCCATCGATTCACATTGGCCAACAACCCCCCCACATCTCCCGGAAACGAGCTCACCGTGATGTCGACCTTCGTCGATGCCTCACCCGCAGCCGTGAACTTGGCCAGGACCATCTGACCCGGGGTGACCGAGGTCCAACCCGGCGGAACAGTCCACTTGGGCAATGCTGGCGCCCCTTCCGCGCCTCCACCCGCAGAAGGAGTCGAGGCCATCGGTGGAACCGCCGTCTGAGCGGGCGCTTCGGTAAAGGCCAAGTCCTTGAGAAAACCGATCAGCGCTGCTTTTTGTCCGTGCACTATCGGGGCATCGCCCGCTAGCTTAAAAAACCAGCTCACTCGCTCTCGAACCAGCATCGCAACCAAGACGCTCTTGGCATCGTCGGGCTTGGGACCCTCCGCGCCTTCCATGCTGAACAACTTCCCGGGATTCGCCGCTATGGAGATATCCTGAACATACTTTCCCAAATCCGCCGCTCCAATGGGCTCCAGCCGAATCTGGTTGCGCCACATGTTCACAAACTCTAGGTCATCGCCTCCCATCCCGGGGATTGCTACCACCGAAAGTTCGGCAGACTTGCCTTGGCCACCATCAATTTCAAAGCTCGCCACGCGCGTTCGGCTCGGCCCGGCAGAAAGGTCGCGGGACTGCCACCCTGCAGGTAAAGCGGCCCACTTCAGAGACGGAAGAGCCAAGGCTGGTTCCTCAGGCCTCGTGCTCGAAGGAGTCGGCGGTGGAGGGGCCTTGTCCTTGGAAGCCTCGTAAACTTGAATCTCCTCACGACGGCACGCGGTCACTGCCGCACACACGAGCAGCAGGACAGCACCCCGGACACCCCGGGCGCAGCACGAACGACAGTAGACCAGCAGATGCATCGGAATATAATTAGAGTCGAACCCGTTGGCCGTCAAAGACTGACTAGACGAAATCGCGGCAAACTCATTCAATATAAGCTCCAAATGAAGCTTGTCAGGAAGGGAAGGCCCGGACGGCAAGCCGGTGGAATCCTTAATGGTTCTAAAAACGGAGGGAACCGGCGTCACCGGCAAAATGCAACGCGGTGCTGACTCCGATCGCTGGCTGGAGGTGCTCGACGGCAAATCCGACGCCAGCGGTTTCTCCTGGCGTATCAAGCGGGACCGGCCGGGTGGCGGGGACATGACCTACCACATGACCGGAAAGTTTGAGTCAGGAAAAATTGTAGGCGTCGCCAAAACCCAGATGAACGGCGAGGATGTCAGCGTGCCCTGGCATGCTCGACGCAAATAGCTGGCGAGGCTCTCATTGGAATCGGGCGAGGGTGGCGTCAATTCGGTTGGCGACCCTCTCCCGACCGAGGACCTCGATCAGATGATACAGGCTCGGTCCTGATCCCTTCCCCGTCAGCGCCACACGCAAAGGATGCACCAAGGGGCCAGCCTTCAATCCCAAGGCGGCGGCAACCCCCTTGAGCGCGGCCTCGGCACCCGCTGAATCAAACGTCGCCAGTCCTGCGAAGGCTTCGCGGAGTTTGATCAACCGATCCTTGTTCTCAGGAACCAAGAGCTTTGCAAGCTCGGCCTCATCGGTTTCAAAGGCATCCTTAAAGTAGAAGCCGAGATAGGCTGCAGCGTCAGACGTCTTCTTGAGCTTATCCTTGCCGGTGCCGAGAGCCGCCTTCACATAGGGCAGAGGAAAGGCATCTGTTTCCACTCCAGACTTACCGAGGGCGTGTA
Source organism: Akkermansia muciniphila (assembly GCA_945861575.1). Taxonomy (GTDB): domain Bacteria; phylum Verrucomicrobiota; class Verrucomicrobiia; order Limisphaerales; family UBA11320; genus UBA11320. Next base: position 4,787 of record CAMAVD010000210.1, on the reverse strand, counting down.
CCACCAACTCATTGAAGCGGTCGCTCTCCAACCTGCGCATATGCTCGAAGTTGAGCCAGTCGAGCTTCTCGCGCTTAGAATCGAAGCGGGCATTGTGTCGAAGAATATTCGGAAGATCAAAGCGCTCGACCACCTCGGCGATCGGCAAGACCTCGTTGTTGTCCTTCGGCGACCAACCCAGCAGACAGAGATAGTTCAGGAGCGCCTCGGGAAGATAGCCTTCCTGCGGATAGCTCATCAGGGACGCCCCTTGATCCCGCTTGCTCATTTTAGATCCATCCCCGTTCAGAATGAGCGGGATGTGCGCATACTTGGGCGGCTCCACTCCAAATGCCCTGAACAGTGCGATATGCTTGGCGGTGTTGCTCAGGTGGTCCTCACCTCGGATGACATGCGTGATCGACATTTCAAGATCGTCAATCACGTTCACCAAATGGAACACCGGCTCGCCGTCGGAACGCACGATCACAAAGTCGGGATCCACCTCTTCACGATCGGTGAGATTCCGCACCACTCGCCCAACCACCAGATCATCGATCACTACGGGCTCACGCATCATCTTAAACTTCACCGCTCCGTCCTGCCGGTAGGCCAGGCCATGAGAGAGCAAGGCCTCTACACGCCGCTGGTATAATTCCTTGCGCTGCGATTGGAAGTACGGCCCGCGGTCTCCCTTGCACGGGCCGGTCGCATCGGCGGTGATAGGACCCTCATCCCAGTCCAACCCCAGCCAACGCAGCCCGTCAAGAATCACATCCACTGCCGCCTGTGTGTTCCGCGCCGCGTCGGTATCCTCGATGCGCAAGACGAATGTCCCTCCGCAATGCCGGGCATACAGCCAGTTGAACAAGGCTGTGCGCGCGCCACCGATGTGGAGAAAACCGGTGGGACTCGGTGCAAATCGGACTCGAACACTCATGATGATATGGATGGTAACCCGCCGCCGCGAACCCGCGGCGACGCCAAGTTAACCTCTGGGAGCGCCGAGGCAAGCCCTCCGTCAGTTTCCATTCCTGTAATGGGCGATTCCATTCGAGTTAGGTTAAGCGCGTTGGGTCGCCTACCCCGCCAACGCTGAAGGCCAAAGCTAGTGCAGCTTAATGCACCTCCCCGACCTTAACCGGGGCACATCGCCAAGGAATCCGTCAGCCCTAACAAAGATGGGAAATCAAAAACGAGGGACTCCCCCTCTAGATCTGTGCATTGGAAGAGGGGACCCCTTCCAGTTGAAGATGGTTCAGGATAGCGGTAGGAGGCAGGTCCACCAGCGCTGAACCCCAGGATAAACCCACCCCATAGCCGAGCAGTAGCAACCTCAGATCCCGGTCAGAGGGGCGCTGCAAGCCGCCTCGGGTGATGGTCAAGGGCACGGAGGGACCGCCAGCACTTCCGAACTCTCCGATGGTCATAGGGACCTTGCTTTCGGGCAGCGTAGCCTTTTTAAGCAAGTGTCTCATGATGAACCGATTGGACTGATGAAAGATGAAGTAATCCACCTCATCCCGTGACAGTCCGGATGCCACCAGGGTTTCTTCAACCAAGGCGGGCACTCGCTTGATGGTAAAATTGAAAACATTCGCCCCGTGCATGGAAACCCACAATTTCCCGGGGTCGCTGGGAAAGCGGTCTCGAAATCCCCCCCCACGGAGAATGATGTCATCCATTCCAGCACCGTCAGTATGAAGGCAAAACCACCACTTCCGGTCCGCAGCGGAATCGGTCGGAGCGGCCTCCAAAGCCGTCGCTGAACCGGCATCGCTGAAGAGGAGGGCCACAGCCCGATCGCTTTTATTCGCGAAACGCGTGGGTGTTTCTCCATGCAGGACCAGCACGCGCCGGAAGCCATGGCTTTGCAGCATCATCGACGCGAGCCAGAGGCCGTAGGGGTAGCCGGAGCATCCGAGGCCTACATCAAACGCGGCACAGGCGTCAGACAAGCCAAGCCGACGTTGGATGACACACGCGGTCGATGGCAGAAAGTAGTCCGGTGACTGGGTCACCATGATGAGCGCATCCACCGAAGCCGGATCCCAATCCAACGAGCGCAGAACATCCTGGGCTGCGGGGACGCACAGGTCGCTGCTACACTCGTGCTCTTCGGCAAGATAGCGTGTGTTTACCCCGGCCATCCGCACTACTTTCTCAACCTCCTCCTGGGCAAAGGCCGTCGCCCCTGTGAGGTTGTCGAAGCGGCGACTCGGCACGCACGACGTCACAGCGCGAAGGATGGGAGCTCTGGTATAGGTTATGGCCATAGTTTCGACGGAGCGTGAGCGAAGTCCGGCCGCTGATCAACAGAAGCGCACTTCTCTGATTTTTCAAGCGCGAACATGATCTCCCTCATTCTCGTAAACACAGAATTCATTGCCCCCAATCACAAAGTGCCGGTTCCCAGTAAACACACCAGAACGCTCCATCACCTCGTGATAGCGAGGGGAGTTGTAAATGACCTGAATCCGCCGAGGGTGGGCTATCAAGGATGCCCTTAGATTCTCAAGCACCTTGGCCAGAACTTCGGCGCTGAAAGGATCGTAGAGGAAGAAGGTCGTCTCGTCGGCTTTGATCGCGTAACGGACGACATCGGAGTGAACGATGATGACTTCTGAGGTCAGCTTCCGCCGTCGGCGATAGGCCTCCAAATTCGTGCGCGCCTGCTGACAGAGGGGTTCGCTGAAGTCGATCCCCACCACCTTCTTAAACCCGTAATCCGCCGCGATCAGGATCACGCGCCCTTTCCCGGACCCAAAATCAACAAAACCTCCCTCCCGCGACAAACCCAACTGGTGGAAAAGCTGAACCAGCGGCCGAGCCCGGGTCGCGCCATAATAGGTCGCCTGGCTTTTGTTCTCCGAATCCGTCTCGAGGTTTTGAGGAGCTATTCTGGTGAGCGTCTCGGTGCCATGAAAGAAATCCCAAGAAGCATCGAGCGCCGCATGCCACATCACTTTAACCGCTCGCAAAGGCCCCTTGGTGCGAAGGGTGGTCATCAGCCATCGCAGGGGATTCTTTCCAAGGAAGAGCTTTGGCATATTGGATCAAGCTTGCATCGGAGCAAGCGAGCAGAGCTGCCTGAGCCCGCCAGCGATGGCCGAAGAGTGACCAGGTGTGTCCGTGGGGTTTGTCGCTAGGATTCTCATGATGCTCGTGTTTCAATGTATAACCTGCTCCACCATATCAAGATTGGCAAGCGTGGGAACAGGGGGCCAGCCGTTCTCATGATGGCAGGGAACTCCTGTCCCCATACGGCTCATCGCTTGCCGAGGCCTGGGATCCCTCCAGGATCCTTCCACTAAAACAGAGAACCGGTGGTGTCGTCCCGGAGGTCCTCAACCGACCGGCTATGGGCTGTGATCCCTTCGGGATCAGGAGCAGAGAGCAGGGTTACTTGTGTGAACGATCTCTTGGGCCGCCGACCCCGGAGGGTTCGAAGCCGGTAGCCCCGGGTTGACCGAAGGGACCTATCCGCCATCTTGTCCACCATAGCTTTAGCGACGGTGGAAGCTTTACGCGAAGGAGGACCTGTCCTCCATAGCTTTACGCGAAGGAGGGCACCCGGGGTTGCGGCCTAGCCAACAGCACGACCCTGGCGGGGTCGCACGGGAGCGGAACGGATCAGAGGGTAACCACTCCCAGAAAGAGGCACGCCGATTTACCGCCAGATCACCGAGCAGGTGCGGCAGGGGGTGGCCACGGGAAAACTGGCGGTCGGGGCCCAACTTCCAAGCGTCCGAGCTCTGGCCGAACAGTTGGTGGTGAACCCCAACACCGTGGCGCGCGCCTATGCCGATCTGGTCCGCGAGGGACTGATCGAAACTCGCCCAGGAAAAGGAGTGTTCCTTATCGAGAAGAGGCGAACCCTTAACCCGGAGGAAGGACGTCGTCGCCTGGATCCGTTGATGAACACTTTAATCAGCGAGGGACTGGCGATGGACTTCACTCCGGAAGAACTGAAGGAGGCCTTCGCACAAAAGCTCGGACACTGGACAAGCGAGAAAGGCGCCAAGCAATGATGAACTCATCTGTGATTCACACGCGCGGACTGACCAAGTATTTCGGTCCCAAGTGCGCCGTCCAGAGCCTGAACCTGGCCGACGCTCAGACCGCACCATCTTCTTCTCCTCTCACTTCCTTGGAGATGTCGAGCGGGTGGCCGACTACCTAGCCGTCCTGGATTACAGCGTGCTAAGGGCCTGTTGTCCCCTCGACACTTTCCGGAACAGCGTTCGCGAAATGCAACTGAGCTTTGTCGGCTCACCCCCTGCTCTGCCCGAGCTTCCGGGTCTCCTGCAGGCCTGGCGCACCGACAGAGAGCTTCGACTCATCTTCGTCCACTTCAACTCGGAGACTGAAGCGGCCCTTCGCGCCTTGCAGCCCCAGTCCATGTCGCAAGTGGACCTAGGCCTGGAGGACGCGTTCATCAGCTATCTCGGTGAGCGCGGAGAGAAAAGCTTCATCCCACTCGCCGTGCCGGAATGGAGCATGGCAAAGACCAAGGAGTTCTGGCTCCCTCCGAGAATAGCGATGTCGCTCGTGATCGCCCTGGCTGGCCTCTGGATCGCGCGACGGGGACAGTTCCCTGCCACGGCACAAGTCGCCTGGTTCCTCTGCATCTTGCTGTTCGGCTTGCCTGGAATCCTCGCCTTTGTGGCACTGCAAGAGTTCCCCCCACGAGAAGCGTGCCCGGGATGCAAACAAATGCGGCGCGTGGATCGCGAGTACTGTGCCCATTGTAACGCTCCCTTTGAGGCTCCCGCAAAAACCGGCACAGAGATCTTTGCATCCCTCAC